>CANRQR010000018.1 GCA_947641735.1 uncultured Lactobacillus sp. | reverse complement strand
TCCCTTCTTGTGCTGAATACCTCAAACACACTAAAAATGATAACACCCAAAAATTCCAATTTCAAAATATTTTTGAGAAAAATTACTTAGTTCCGAATAACCTATCACCAGCATCTCCTAGACCTGGATAGATGTAACCGTTATCCATTAATTTTTCATCTTCTGCTGCTGCATAGATGTCAACATCTGGATTTGCCTCTTGAACAGCCTTTACTCCTTCAGGAGCAGCAACCAAAACGGCTAAGCGAATATTCTTAGCACCACGCTTCTTTAAAGCCTCAATTGCCATATTAGCTGAACCACCGGTTGCAAGCATTGGATCAACAATAATGCATTCACGCTCTTCAATATCTGGTGGCATCTTGAAGAAATATTCATGTGGCTTTAAGGTTTCTTCATCACGGTACATTCCAATGTGTCCTACTTTTGCAGATGGGATCATTTGAAGCACACCATCAACCATTCCAAGACCAGCACGTAAAATTGGAACAATTACTAATTTTTTACCTGCTAATTCTTTTTGAGTTGATTTTCCAATTGGAGTTTCAATCTCAACATTCTTCAATGGCAAATCGCGTGTCATTTCATACACCATGAGTCCACCGATTTCACCAACAATTTGACGAAATTCATTAGTACCTGTATCTTTCTTACGAATAATCGTTAACTTATGTTGGATCAACGGGTGATTCAAAACGGTAAACTTACCCATAATGGCCTCCTATATTCTAAATAATACTTCGCTCACTATTTTAACAAATTATTAGATAAATGTTTCGAAAATCATACGAAAAAAGGCATGTTTTTCTACATGCCTCTAATCCTATTTAAAATGATGACCAGCAGCTGCCTTATTTAGACGATTCATATATGCTGCACTAATTGTTCCATGATCAAAGCCTTGAACATAGATCCGTTTAATATTATCCTCACTATCAAAATATCTCAAAGCGCCAAACAAATTATGAGCAGCTTTGTCAATAGTCTTACCTAAACTAAATTTATTAGAACTATCAATATTTTCAAGTACTTCATCAAGTGCTGCTACGCCAGTTTCATCATCCCATTTGATTTTTTTAAAATCTTCTTCTTTGTCCACAATAAAAACAGGTGCACTAGGTGCATAATGACGATACTTCATTCCTGGCGCTTTTGGAATTCCCTTCGTCTGCGTAGTTCCTTTATTCATCAACACTTTTTCACCAAGAACAGACGAAATTTCTTCTGGAGTAATCTCACCTGGACGGAGAACAGTTGGAGTTTCAACTGATAAGTCGACAATTGTCGACTCTAAACCAATTTCAGTAGGTCCATTATCAATGATTCCAGCAATTTTACCCTTTAGATCATGATAAACATGTTCTGCTGTTGTTGGACTAGGCTTAGTTGAAGTATTAGCTGATGGCCCTACAATTGGCTTTCCCAATCGGCTAATTAGTTCATGCGTCATTTCATCATTTGGGCAACGAAAAGCGGCAGTTGGCAGACCACCTGTAACAGCATCAGGTAAAGTTCCTTCTTTCACAAAAAGAATAATCGTCAAAGGACCAGGCCAAAAATGCTTAATCAGTTTTTTAGCACGTTCCGGTACGTTATTAACATATTCTTCCATCATCTTTTCGTCAGCTACAGTGACAATCAAAGGATTATCACTTGGACGTCCCTTAGCAGCATAGACTCCCTTAACCGACTTTTCATTAGTTGCTAACGCACCAAGGCCATACACAGTTTCAGTGGGGAAAGCTACTAATTCACCGTTTTTTAAAAGTTCAACTGCCTCGGGAATTTGTTTTTTATTGAAAATTTTAGTTTCCATTACTTCATCCACCTTCCATGAACCATTCTTGGCTTACCAGCTAAATCTTCCCTAAATTCCACTTTAAAGTCTGGCAACTCAGCTTTAAATAAGTTCTCTAGTTGCTCTTTTTCACTGAATCCAAACTCTAAAAAAAATTGACCATTAGAATTTAAATGAGAGCGAATTTGCTTGGCAAACTTTCGATAAAAATCTAATCCATCTTCTCCACCATAAAGAGCAGTATCTGGTTCATTTTTTATTACATTTGCATCCATCAAATCTTTTTCACTAGTTTTAATATAAGGCGGGTTAGAAATTATCATGTCAAATTTCTCTAGTCCAACTAATACATTGGCTTTTCGCGTTTTAACATCTAAATCATACTTTAAAAAGTTTTCTTCACTTTCACGTAAAGCTGAATCAGTAATATCACTTGCATATAGGATTAAATCGCTAATTCCCTGTTCCTGTGCTTGTTTAACTAAAGCAACCATGATTGCACCTGAACCGGTACCTAAATCTAGAATTTTTTCTCCAGACTTAATATTCTCAAGAGCCCATTTCACTAACTCTTCAGTTTCAAATCGAGGAATCAAAACACCGCGATTAACTAAGATCTTGTAACCGTAAAACCACGCATAACCCAAGATATACTGTGGAGAAATTCCTCTACGGAGTTTCTTCATATCTTTCAATGCTTGTTTCTCTTGTTCAGAAGTCAGCTCATCATTAATATGCAATTCGTACTCTGAAGGCGTATAGTTTAACCTCTCACCCAAAACATAGTCAATGTCATCAGCACGCACTTCTGGATTATCGGCTAGGACTTTTTCTTTTATTTGCTTTAAATTTTTAGGCATTCTCTTCAGCCATCTTTTCTAATTGCTGAGTTTGGTAGTAAAGAACCAAGGCATTAATAATTTCATCTAATTCCCCGTTCATTACACGATCAAGCTTATTTAAAGTTAAACCAATTCTATGATCAGTGACACGGTTTTGAGGGTAATTGTATGTTCTAATTCTTTCAGAACGATCCCCAGTACCAACTGCGTCTTTTCTCTTAGCATCATATTGGTCACGATTTTGACTTTCGTAATAGTCATAAACACGTGATTTCAAAATTTGCATAGCTTTCTCACGGTTTTGTTGCTGACTACGTTGATCTTGCATAGCAACTACAATTCCAGTAGGAAGGTGGGTCATACGTACGGCACTAGAAGTTTTGTTAATGTGCTGACCACCGGCACCAGATGAACGGTAAACATCTACACGAATATCTTTAGGATCTAAATCTATATCTACTTGTTCATATTCAGGCATAACAGCAACTGTTGCAGTAGAAGTATGAACACGTCCTTGAGACTCAGTTACAGGAACACGTTGAACACGGTGAGCTCCGTTTTCGTATTTTAATTTTGAGTAAACTTTGTCACCTGTAATCATAACAGCAACACGCTTATAGCCCCCAACTTCAGTTGGTTCTGAATCAATTAAAGATACCTTCCAACCTTGAGTTTCTGCATATTTTTCATACATTCTAAGTAAATCGCCAGCAAATAATGAAGCTTCATCCCCACCAGCAGCACCTCTAATTTCCATAATGATATCTTTATCATCATTAGGATCTTTTGGAAGCATTAAAATCTTAATCTCATCTTCTAATTCAGAAACTTCTTTTTCTAATTCAGAATTTTCTTCCTTAGCCATATCAACTAAATCACTATCAGATTCATTAGAAATAATTTCTTTATTATCTTCAATTTCCTTAATATCTGACTTATATTTACGATACTTTTGTACTACTTCACGCATATCGGCTTCTTCTTTAGAAATTTCCATATAACGTTTAGTATCATTAATAACTTCTGGATCAGCCATCATTTCTTGAAGTTCTTCATAATGGGCAACTAATCCTTCCAATTGAGCCATCACTTTATCCATTTTTACTGTCCTTCCTCAAATTTATCTCTGCTTATCTGGATGAAAATAGTGAAAACGACAAACTGGATAGTAAGATTCATCTCCGCCAATTTGAACTTGTTCACCCTCATAAACAGGTTTTCTATCATTGATCCGTAAATTCATTGTAGCCTTATGACCACAATAGTGACAAATAGTCTTCATTTCTTCTATTTTATCAGCAAAAATCAATAAATTTTCACTACCTTCAAATAAATGATTTTGAAAATCATTCTTTAGGCCAAATGCCATTACTGGTATTTTTAATTCATCGACAATTTTTGCGCACTCTAATACGTGGTGTCGTTTCAAAAACTGCGCCTCATCAATTAAAACACAAGCTACAGTCCCATTACCAGACTCAACATCATTCTTATTCATTTTTGAAATGTAATTAAACAAATTCATGTCTTCATCAATCGGAATTGCCTTACGATGTAAGCCGATTCTCGACGCCACTGTCCCTACGCCACTTCTATCACCTACACCGCTTGTCATCAAGGCTATTTTTCGTCCTTGAGCATCATAATTATGTGCAACCTTTAATATTTCAATTGACTTACCACTACTCATTGCTCCATAGCGAAAAAACAATTGGGCCACTGCAAAACTCCTCCATTATTAAGTTTAAATACTTTCACTAATATTATCCTAATTAGTATAAAGTAAATTTAAAAATCGTGCAGATAAAAATAAAAAGGTCGTTTTCATTTTATTGATATGCTATAGTAAAATTTAGTTTTAAAGTGAGGGATAAGAATATGAATTTAAAATCAGGCATCGCTAAGGCAGCCGGTAAATCATCATACTGGTTTCTTCATAATGTATTAAAGGGTGGGACGAGTTTTCCTGGAAAGTTTGCCATGAAAATTGATCCTGAAGTATTAAATTCATTAGCAAAAGGCTATGAAACAATCATTGTAACTGGAACTAACGGTAAAACAATGACCACTGCTTTAATCGTAGAAGCATTGAAGAAAAAATATGGCGATATTTTAACCAATCCATCTGGCTCAAATATGCAGCAAGGAATTGTTACAGCATTTTTAGCTCACAAAAATAAAAGAAGCAAAAAGAAAATTGCTGTTTTAGAAGTTGATGAAGCAAATGTAAAGATGGTAACAAAACTGCTTCATCCTAGTGTCTTCGTTCTAACTAATATTTTCCGCGATCAGATGGATAGATATGGTGAAATCTACACTACTTATCAAAAAATTGTCGATGGAATTAAATTAGCACCTGATGCAACTATTATTGCTAACGGAGATGCAAGTATTTTTTCATCAGTTGATCTACCCAATAAAAAAGTATTCTATGGATTTAAACTCCCGGATGACAAACCTGAAAACGATTTTAAAGCTCCTGTGAATACTGATGGTGTCTTATGTCCTAAATGCGATCATATCTTACACTATCATGAACGTATTTACGCTAATCTTGGAGACTACTTCTGCCCTAATTGTGGCTACCATAGACCTGATTTAACTTACACTGTAAATGAAATTATTGATCAAACTCCGAATAGCTTAAAATTCAAAATGGGCGAAAAAGATTACAGTATCGGTATCGGTGGAACTTACAATATCTATAATGCTTTAGCCGCTTATTCTGTAGCTCGAGAATTTGGATTAACTGATGACGAAGTTGCTCAAAGCTTTGCTGAAAATAAACGTATTTTTGGCCGTCAAGAATTAATCAACTATGCGGGCAAAGAAATCGATTTGATTTTAGTTAAAAATCCAGTTGGACTTGATGAAGTTCTCCATATGCTTAATACTGAAAAAGATCGTTATTCCCTAGTCACTCTCCTAAATGCAAACCATGCGGATGGAATTGATACTTCTTGGATTTGGGATGCAGATTATGAAGGTCTAAATAAAGATCAGATCAATAAAGTCATAGTCGGCGGTAAACGTTGGCATGATATGGGATTCAGACTAGAAGTTTCTGGCTTTGATACAGGCTTAATGACAACTGCTACAGATAATGATGCTATCTTAGCCGAAATTTCAAAATTACCAACTAAGAAAGTTTATATTTTAGCTACATATACTGCTATGCTTTCACTTCGTAAAACAATGGGTGAAAAGAAAATTATCAAAGCAGGTATGTAAAATACAACAAATAAGACCAATGTCATCAACGACATTGGTCTTTTAATTTTTATAAATATTCTCTTTTAAAAACGTATTAACAATTTTTTCTCTCATAGCTAGAAAAACTTGATTATGTCCACTTGGATGAATCCGATTAGTTAATACAATCATTGCAGTTTGGTTAAGACGATCGATTAATATGAAAGTTCCGGTAAATCCCGTATGAAAAATCAATGGATGCTGATCCATAGGATCAAACCGTAAATCCCATCCCCAAGAACGTGGATGTACTTTTTTTGTTGTTTTAATTTGAAATAAACTAGCCAGAGTATCTTGCTTTAATGGAAAAACATCATCCCGCAAACCTAGATATGCTTGAGTCATTTTTATTAAGTCTTCTAAATTAGCAAATAAGCCTGCAGAACCACAATATTTTCCTAAAACCCGTGCCTTAGGATCATGTACAACTCCTTGCAATAAATTCCCATCTTCAGTAAAAGCAGTTGGAACACAATCAGTAGGATTAGGATGAAAAGTTGTTTCTTTTAGCTGTGCTGGCAAAATGATTTCTTTTGTAATCACATCTTGTACAGGCAGACCATATATTTTTTCAAGAACTAAACCTAACAAAATAAAGTTAGTATCTGCATAGCGCATCTTAGTTTCAAATTCATCTGTTACAGGTAAAGATATAATTGCTTTTAAAAGCTCTGAGGCAGAAAGTTGATCTCTATTAGGGATCCACCCTCTAATACCACTAGTATGCGTCAAAAGATGGCTTAAGCGGACTCGTTCATCCTTGAATTCAGGAATAAATTGTTTAAGTGGTTCTGTAAAATTTAATTTTCCATTTTCTTTTAGCTTTAGAAAAACATTTGTCGTTCCTAAAACCTTAGTTAAACTAGCTAAATCATAAAGCGCAAATGGACTAAGCTGCTTAACATCTGGCATAAGGCTAGCAAAGCCTACAGTTGAAGAAAAGACCTGTTTTTCCTTAATAAATGCATAGTTAACACCAGGTACAATTCTCTCGCTTACCATCTCTTCAATCAAATGTTGTGTTTTAAAAAATTCTATCATCCTAATTCACCTAGGTTTTATAATACCTTATCTTTTCAAAAGAAAAAAGCAGGATAGAACTTGACATATTTCTCATATTCAATTATATTTACATATGTTGAATTTGCCCGTTGGTCAAATGGTTAAGACGCCACCCTCTCAAGGTGGAGTTACGAGTTCAATTCTCGTACGGGTGATATACTGAGATATAGCCAAATTGGTAAGGCACAGGATTCTGGTTCCTGGATGTTTCGGTTCGAGCCCGAATATCTCAATTTTCGTGAAAGTCTTTAATGTCAATGAATTAGAAACATTGATGTTAAAGGCTTTTTGTTTTCTATGATTAAATAAAATTATCAAAAAATATTATTTTTCGGTGCAATATCAGGTGCAAGAATTTAAAATCGGTTCAATTTAAAGACTAGTTAACATAATTCCTTGAATTGGTCTAATTTTATATAGAGTGTGATAGCGTATTGATTGGTTGATAGTAGATATTTAATATATTGGTTTGAGTTACTACATTGCTGTGGTAGCTCTTTTTTTGTTGATGTTAGCATTTGTTAGCATAGAGTATAATTAATAGTTAAACGACCAGATTAAGTGCTGGTTTTATTTTTAATTATTGCTATACCTTAAATGTATATATGCTGGAGAATATATTAAATGTGCTATAAAAATAAATTGAGAAAGTTCTTTGTAAATGAGTTTCCACGCCTTTTATTAGTTACAGGAAAAAGTAGAAACAATTATACCAGCGTTAAATTAAAAGGTGGTAAGAATAGAATGGATTATTACAATAATGTTTTATATTGCTTAACTAAGGCTATCAATTCTTTACCTGATACTAGTAAGCGTCCCTATAAAACAATAATCCTTGAGAAATATATTAATGTTGTGCGTACTAAGGATATAGAAAAAATTATAGGGTATGGTCATAATTACACCGCTAAGCTTTTAAATCAGTCCTTAGATGAATTAGAAAGTGCGATCAAAGCCGAACAGTTAAAATATAATGTTTTACCAATATTGGAGTTTAATAATGATTAATCAGAAAGCTACCCGTACTAATGTAGATAATTTTTTAAAGAAAGCATTGCCACACTTTTTATTAATGCGTGGTATGAAGAATAAATATTTATTTAGTAAAGACTTGGAATTAGAACAACTAGGCAAGCAATTATTTATCATCTATCACACGTTTAATAGAATTAACCCAAAGTATCAGCCTTTATTGAATAAGCTTTATTATGATGAAAAGACCATGAAACAAGCCAGAAAAGAATTGCATATAAGCCACGATACTAGTTGGAAATATAAGATTTATGGTTTGAATGAGTTTGCTATTCAATTTAATAAGGTTCAGCAAGAATTAAATATTAAACCATCACTTAATTTAATTATCTATAAATAAAAGGCTGTTCTGTAAATTTTTATCGGTTTTACAGCCTTTTTATTTTGTTCTATGTGCAATTATCCTAGTTCAGTAAAATCGCTTAAACGTCTGGTTTTGTCTAGTTATAATTGTATTGTTACATTACATGTAAATGCGGGTTTTGACAGGTTCTTTATAAATTAAGTTCAGGTTTATTCAGGTTGCATCCCATTTAAGGGATGTTTTTTATGCTAGGAATTACTAGGGTGTTAATGTTTTTTGAAGTTTAAATATTAGGTTTTGTTAGGTTGAAAAAATCCTAAAAACTACACTTTTCTTTACCTATAAGATATTGTTTTGAAGTAATAAAAAAATCAGATTTAGTCAGGTTCTAAAGGATATGAAAGGTTCGATTAAAAAGCTTGCTACACTGGGAATTATCAAGGCTTTAGTATGTAACATTAAAAGCCTGAATTTTACCAATTTCTCCCAATAAAAAAGCCCCATTTTCTCTACTTTTCTTCACTTTAGATTGTGCGAACCCATTATTAATAAGAAGTTTATAAAATCCAATAACATCAACAGTTTAAGGGCGTTCTTATTAGTAAATAAAATTCCTAAAGCTCGCTTATTTTTGCGGTTAATGTTTGAAGAATGGTTCGTCAAAACGATCACATGTACCATTTTTCATTAATTCATTGATAAAATCAGCATAAATAATTTTTTGTTTGTCTGTGGCAGTACGTTTTAACGCTGGTACAGGGTATTTATTATTTAAGTCAATCACATCTATTATTTCTAAAGGAATTGGTAACATATTTAACTACCTCTCTAGCATTAATTATTTTTCTCTTCTAATCTTTGATCTACTTTTGTAAGGTTTCATGAACCTTTTAACGAACGCAAAAAAGACAAGTTTAGTCAGGTTCAAAGGGTGCAGCCTTTTACGTTTTGGGTGCAATCAGCAAGTAGCAATCTATAGACACTAAGAGCCGTTGAAATTATCGGTAAAATGATAGCTTTTGATAACGTCTTTTACTATCATCCCACTTTGAGGGATGCTTTTTTATTGTCTGCATTAGTCAGCATTTACACTATTAAATAATCGTTTTAGCTCCATCCCTTTGATGCTGTTTCAGGATATTTATTTAATTGAATACATCGTTTAATTAACCTATATGCTTGTGTTTCATATGAGTTAGTAAATTTATCCTTATCTTTTAATTTGTATGATAAATTAGCCTTATTAACCGTTATTTGACCTTTATAATTATTGTTACCATCAAGCAATTTATAAGTAACTTCTTTATTTGAGTTAAATATTAATATAATCGTTACCATAAGTTAAACCTCACTATTTTACTTCTATCATCGTATCAAAAAACGGCTATCCCAGATAAGGGACACCCGTTAATAATTATTTTAATTTGTTGGCTTCATTGATTAATATTTCAAATTGTTCTTTGTATGAAACTGGATCTTTATCTTTACGTGCTAGCTTATCAGCGGTGGGCGATAGACTAAAACGGATAATGTAAACCAGTTCATTTTTAATATTAATTACTTGATAATCTTTTATAAGAATAAGGTGGCTATAATTTTGAAGCCACTCATTTAATGAACCTATATAATTAAATCTAACAAATTGTTCTGCATTTCTATTCATATTGCATCAATTCCTTTTCAATAAACAAGACACCACAAGACACCGCTTAAGACTGGGTTAATCCTTACAGCTCCAAGGGATTAGATCACATAAGACACCAAGACACCACTTTTTAACTTTCTCCTATATCTTTGTTGCACGTTCCACAGTGTTTCACACTATATTATTTATATACTTTTTATATAAAATAGGTGTCTTATTGTCTTATAAAGTGCTTGAATTATTGATATACCAACGTTTATTAACAAGACACTTTTAATAAAATAGACGTCTTATGATGTCTCTTAATGTCTCTTTTTAAACCCACGCACTTGTTTGCCTTGATAATATCCACGTTTATTGCTTTCATAATTAAAAACGGTATCCATTAAATTGCGTATTTTACCGTCTTTATATTGACTAGTTAGGAGCTTTAATTGCTTAGTAGGGATAAAATCGGCATTATTAAAATCATTCTCTAAAATATCGCTTAACTCATCTTCTGCGCTGTCTACATATTCAAATTTTTTCCGGTGGTCTGCTAGTATTTTTTCTTGATGTGGAGTTAATAAAAACGGATCTTTAGCAATTTTATATAAATAAACTGCCTCGCCCCATAATTGTTTAACATAGTCAGGTGTTAAGTCAGCAACTGGGCTTTTTTTCTGTCTACTTTTATGTGTCATTAACGGTAAAAAGCGCCTTGTACCCGTTTTGTCTTTTAAATAGGTTCTATTATTGGTAGTTCTTGCAAAAATAAATTTTTTAGTAATTTTTTTTGGATATTTAGCATATGGAGGACGGTATTTAAAATTGTTATCAGTTAAAAAACGTTTAATTTCTTCAAATGATCCCTTACTTGATGCGGTCATTTCATCATCATTAACGATAAACATTCCAATTAAATTTCCTAGATCATCTTTATCAGTAAAAGAATTGAATTGGTCGGTATATAGTCCAAGCGGTGCAATATTTTGTAAAAGGGATGTTTTTCCCACGCCTTGACTACCTACTAAATCTAATGATTGATCTATCTTGGTTAATGGGTTATACACTTTAGCCACGCCACTCATAAACCATAATCTTGTTATTAAAGAAGTAACTTCATTATTAAGAACACCAAGAAATTCAGGAAAGAACTTATCTAAACGGCGCTTTTTATCCCAGTGAGCATAAGCGCTATTCATATAATCAAGCATAGGATTAAAAGCATGTCTTTGAGATACTACATTTATAGCACTTTCAATCCTATTTTTATTAAAAAGTATATAATCGTATTCTTGCTTATTTTCAATATAATTAGCAATTTCATCACTATAAGCATCAATAAAAGTTCCCTTTTTAATGTGAAGTTCCTTTATGTCTTTAGTAATTTCATTTTCTTCGGAAAATTCATTATATTGAAACGCATTTTTAAATATTGGATCATTATCTAAAATAGCCACTATATTCTTTATACTGTCTTTCTTTATATTGCCGTTAGAGTCTAGTTTAAAAATAGAACGTAATAAGGTATATTTTTTTTTACGTCTTTCATTGTCTTGTATAAGACTTTCTACGGCTTTAGAATTTAATTTAATTTCTTGGCTTTGTTTTTTTAACTCTTTACCAATGTTAACCATATTTTTGCCTTGATTTGTATTAATTCTATCTTTATCATTATTCATATAAGGTTCATTTCCTTTCTAGCTAAATGTTTGATATCAGCCAATCAGTACACTTATATGTGTTAATATTTAATTGTGTTTTTAATTTTTATGCCGTGAATTGTTTCAGCTCTTCACGGCTTTTTCTTTGCTCTTAAGCCAATTAGTTATGCTTTGCTTGCCGTATAACTTACGCCCATCAATCACAGCCACAGGCATTCCTAAAGTAGCCCAGTAACTTATAGTGCTGTCAGCAACTCCAAAATACTTTGCTATCTCTTTACGATTTAAATAGGGCTTGCTTTCATTGCTTATAGCTTGTTTTACGCTGTCTTTCACTAAATTAATAATGTGGTTGCTTAAATCCCTTTCTTGGGATGCGTCTAGTTTAATCTCCATTGTGGTTGCCTCCTAAAATTTCATAACTAAATTTTCTAAGAAATTAGAGTTCTCGGTAGATAAAGCCTTCATCCCTGCAATTAGTCCTGCAAGTCGGTCAACTTCTTTTTTATCTTTACATTCAAGGTTTAAAGCTATGGTTTCGATTGCATCAAGCCCTGCAGTAAGATTATTAGAGTTCATAGTTAATTCAATTGCTTCATCTTCTGTAATAAGTCTATTTTTAGTTGGATTATTCATTTTTTATTCTTCCTCTCTATTTAATTAATGCTAGGAATATTCCTAGTGTTCTAGTAAAACTTACAACTGCAACGATGGACGATAAGGCAAGGATGCCAAACAACAATAAATTAAATATTTCGTTGCTTGCTCCATCTGGTAAGTAAAGCCAGTTTTTAAATGATTTATATAGTCGTCTCATGGGTTACTTCTCCTTTGCTAGATAAGCATCAATTTTATTAATAGTTTGTTTACTTAAACCGTCCGTACGACCATTAATAATTGAGCCTATAGTATAACGACTTGTTCCGATGTTTTGAGCTAACGCAATAATACTTAGATTGTTTTTACCTTTAGTAATTCGTAATTGCTCTAATGTTTTGCTATCAAGTTTCATAAATAAAACCTCTTTCTTTTAACTAGCAACAAATATTGTTGACAAAAATAATATAAAACATTCTTTTAATTAAGTCAACAAAATGTGTTGCAAAATGTTAAATAAATATTTAAACTGATATTGAAGAGAGGTGTGAAATTTGAAAAATAATTTACAAAAATTAAGAAAACAAAGCAAATTAAGTCAAACTGATTTAGCTAAAATGTTAGGAGTTACACGACAGGCTATAAGTTTGTATGAGCAAGGAAAAAGGCAATTAAAAGAAAAAGATATTAATACCTTAATTAAATATTTCAATGTATCAAAAAAATATTTATTAGGTGCATATAGTAAAGATGAAATTTTAAAGATACTACAGGAAGCCTATAAAAAAGCTCCACATTATAAAGCTAATAGTTATTATCAAGTTAGAAATGAAATAAGCTTTAACGTTGATTTAATAATGATAGCCCACGGCTTCATAGAACTTACTGAACCATCTATTAATGGGATGCTTAGCCAAAGTGATGTAAATAATTTTGAATTTTGGAAACAAAACTTTTCTTTTATATTTGAAAGCGTGGCTATAGGATGGTTAATTAGTCGACCTATTGAAGTATCGAATGATGAAATATTAAAAGCAATCAATGAAGCTATTCAAATTGAACTATCTAAGCTAGCCACCGACACAAGAGAAAGACAAGATAAGGACGGGTATTGGTTAGAAAGTCCATCTAAATATTTATCTAAACGACAAGAATTTATTAACGACCATATTACACAAGATGGTACTTTAGAATTTTAAACCTTAGTAGTTATCTTTCTGATAATGTCAGCATTGGTCAGCATCCCTTTAATAGTGCTGATATCGCAATTCTAAGATCATTTAAATCATCTTTACTAACAGCTAATCATTTAAATTATTCCTATAACTTCCACAGTTTTTGTTAAATGTTTAATATCAGCCAATCAGTACGCCTTTTATTAATGAAAGGTAAATTTAACATGAACGATGAAATCAAAGGAATAAAAGAAATTACAGAATACACCACGCCAAAAACGGGTAAGAAACAATATAAGCTTTCTATGTATGCTGGTAAGGATGAGAATGGAAAATCAATTTTGATACGCAAAAAAAGGCTTACTGAAAAGCAAGCCCTAGAACTGTATTATAAATATAAAATGCAAATAGCTAAGGGAGAATATAAACCCGTTGAACATAAGAGAATGCACTTTAAAGAATTGTTTGATATGTGGGTTAAAGTTTATGCCGACACTGTGGAAGAAAGTACTTTAGCAACCACAACAAACATATTCAATAACCATATTTTACCAGTATTAAGCAATATATATGTAGATAAATTAACGGTTGCTAAATGCCAGAAAGTAGCCCAAGAATGGAGACAAGAAGCACCTAGAACATTTAAACGCTACATTAGATATGTTAATAATGTGCTTGATTATGGTGTGAACCTTGAATTACTTGCCAGCAATCCAATGCGTAAGATTGTGCGCCCTAAGGTTAAAAGACAAGTTAAAAAGAAGTTTGATGACTACTACAATAAAGAAGAATTAGAAACTTTTTTAAATGACTGTAAGGCATCTAAGTCTATTAAAATATTTACTTTCTTTAGGGTTTTGTCTTATTCAGGAATGCGTAAAGAAGAAATACTAGCTTTAACTTGGGAAGATATTGACTTCCACAAGAATACTATTTCAATAAATAAAGCTTTAAAGATGGGTTTAAAGAATAGGCTATATGTGGATACAACAAAAACAGCAGATAGTGTTAGAGTTCTAAATATGGATAGCCAAACAATGAATTATTTGAGAGAATGGAAGCAAGTCCAATTAAAAGAATTATTTAAAATTGGAATTAATGCACTGAATAATCAAGCCCAGCTAGTTTTCTCAAATAGCAATAATTCTTATATCCATCCCTCTAAGCCCAGAGAATGGAATATGAGTATTTGCAAGAAATATAATCTAAGGTTCATTAAAATTCACGGTTTTAGGCATACACACGCATCATTATTATTTAGGGCTGGTGTAACACCTAAAGAAGTACAAAAAAGACTAGGACACAAGAAAATAGAAACAACGCTAGATATTTACACCCACGTTTATGAAGACGAGAGTACAGAAGCAATAGATAAGCTAGCTAACTTCATGAGCAATTAGGTGCAAGAAATTACTTAAATATTTCTATTCGGTGCAAAAATCGGTGCAAGAATTACATTTATTGACGGCAAATATTGATATATAAGGCTTTTAAGCTAGGGATGTTTTTCCCGAATATCTCAATTTTCGTGAAAGTCTTTAATGTCAATGAATTAGAAACATTGATGTTAAAGGCTTTTTGTTTTCTATGATTAAATTTGATAAAGACACTATTACTGCGAATCTTTCGGTCTATAAACCACTTTTTCTATATCATCAATTGAAATTGGTGCCATAGCCATTGTTTTCTTTTCTTGCTCAGGTGTTTCAACACCATAATCAGGTAAAAAATGAGTTTCATCCACTTGGTCCATTAGTCCTACTAATTCACCTGTCTTTAAAATAACCTCATCATACTCACGTGGAATAAGTTTGCTCTTTTTACTCTTTATCATAATTATCCTCCTCTATTTCATAAATTAAGTCGTATAATAAACTATTTTCTACAAAAAAAGCTGCGTCATGTCTTACTCACCATGACGCAGCTTTTCAATTATATCACTTATCCTCGTTTTCTATCACAGACTTTTCTATATTTTCTATTTTAGTGATCTTCATTTTCTCAAGATTATTTTCTAATTCTAGCCATTCAGAGCTTAATTTTTTGTTTTTCTCGGCACGTATTTTCTTTCTAAACTGAACTAATTTCTTTAAATTATCGTAATTTTGAATTAACTGGTGCGTCTGGTTCTTTACTAATTTAAAATCTGGTTGCAACGTATGTGCATTTTGACTTACCTGCAGAATTGCTCTAATCTGCTGCTGACAAAAATCCTTAATTATTCCATCTATCTCTTGTAATTTTTCTACTCCACTTCTATCCAAATGCAAAAGATCTTTTTGTTCATCTTTTTCCACTAAATCACTTGCTACTTGATTTTTAAAATATAATTCTTGAGCAAATTTAAAGATTGCTTCTTCCATATCCATAAATTCAGCATTCGTATTCATGGTAATACACTTTCTAATTCTTAACGCTATTTTTTCTTTCTAACCTAAACATAGCCCAATCTAAAATTAAAATCAAAATTCCTAATCCAAATATAAAATAAAATGCGGCTTGACTTCCGCGAGCAGTACGAATTGCATAACTTGAATTCGATTCATTTTGGAAAATTGCTATGATTGCTGCCATAATTGTTGTTCCTATCGAGCCAGCTAATTGCTGAGCTGTCTGACACACTGCTGTAGCATCAGTATGCAAATTGTTAGGCTCAATTTTTAAGGCTTCTGCCAATGTATTACTAAAAGACATACGGTGTCCAAAAGCTAGTAAGCCATAAAAGACCATAATCATTAAAGTTGTTAAGGTTAATCCATAAATTGCAAATAAAAGGCCACTAAGTGCTAATATTGATCCTCCAGTATAGAGTAATGGCTTGGCACCCAAACGATCATATAAACTACCAAATATTGGATTTAAGAGACCTGCAATAATACTTCCAGGCAATAAAACCAAGCCACCAATGAGCGCATTTTGATGACCAACAATTTGGATGTAATTTGGCAAAACAAAACTTACCCCAATATTAGCAAATTGTAGTAAAAAGTATGCTAATGCACCATAAACAAATGCTGTTTGTCTAAATACAGCGATATTTAATAAACTTTCTTTATTGTTTTGTGCCCATTTTTTATATAAATAAAAAAGCAACAAGCTTCCAACTAAAAGTAGCCATAAAAATATATTTTTAAATCCTCTACTAATCTGATTAACTCCCAAAGTTAAAGTAATAAAAGCAGTCGCTAACAAAACAAAACCAAGATAGTCAAACTTGCGTTGAGTTTGTTCATGATACTTACCAATTACTCTTACTCCAGCACAAAATACAATTGCAGCAAAAATAGCTACAATAAAAAAGATATCTCGCCAATTAAAATAATATGTTATTGCTCCACCAAATGCTGGTCCCAAAGTTGGTGCCATTGCGATAATCAAACCAGCAATTCCCATGTATAGTCCCCACTTTTTTTGTGGCATAACTTCAACAATTAAATTAAACATTAAAGGAATACTAAGTCCTGCTCCCAAAGATGAGATTAATCTTCCAAATAGCAAAACGTAAAACTCGCCTGCAAAAGCGCTAATCAAACTTCCGACAATAAATCCACCACAAGATACAATAAACAATTGCTTAGCAGTAAAACGCTCATTTAAATATGACGAACAAATCATAATTATTGCAATCATTAGTAAGTAACCGGTTGTTGTCCACTGAACAACATCCAAACTTACATTAAATTGTTTCATCATAGTCGGAAAAGTTACATTTAAACTCGTTTCTGTCAAAATTCCCACAAATGACATAAAAGCTGCGGCTAAAACTGCCATGATGTTTCTTTTATCTTGTTTTCTATTCAATTGAATTCCCTTTCTCCAACACACAAAAAGAGTAGGAAACAACAATGCTCCCTACTCTTTCTTTAACGAAATGATATTCCGCTATATTATGCGTATAACCGTTACTATTATACTGAGTAATTTTTATTTTACTTTAAACGCTTAGTTAAATCGTCATGTAAATCTTCATAACCAGGCTTGTTCAAAAGACCAAACATATTTCTCTTGTAGCTTTCAACACCTGGTTGGTTGAATGGGTTAATACCGTTTAAGTAACCAGAAATACCAACAGCTAATTCGAACCAGTAAATCAAGTAACCCAAAGTATGTGCTGATTGATTTTCAATATCAACAGTCATAACTGGTACGCCACCGTCAGTGTGAGCTAAAACTACACCTTCATAAGCACGATCATTTACATAATTCATAGTCTTACCAGATAAGAAGTTTAATTGGTCTAAGTTTTCTTTATCATCTGGAATAGTTACATCATGTGTTGGGTTTTCAACACGAATAACTGTTTCCATCAAATTACGACGACCTTCTTGGATGTATTGACCAAGTGAGTGAAGATCAGTAGTAAAGTTAGCGCTAGATGGATAAATACCCTTTTGATCTTTACCTTCTGATTCACCCATTAATTGCTTCCACCATTCACCAAACATTCTTAATGATGGTTCGTAGTTTTCAAGTAATTCAGTAGTGTAACCCTTGCGGTAAAGAATATTACGAAGAGCTGCATATTGGTATGGACTATCCTTTAATACATCTGGATCAGTGTATGCAGCACGTGCATCTGCAGCACCCTTCATCATTGCATCGATATCTCCACCAGCTACTGCAATTGGAAGTAAACCAACAGCTGATAATACTGAGAAACGACCACCAATGTCATCAGGAACAACAAATTCTTCATAACCTTCAGCATCTGCTTCAGTCTTCAAAGCACCTTTAGCACGGTCAGTAGTTGCGTAAATTCTCTTAGCAGCTTCTTCTTTACCATATTTCTTAATTAACTTGTCCTTCAAAACACGGAAGGCAATTGATGGTTCAGTAGTAGTACCAGACTTAGAAATGATATTAATTGAGAAATCTTTATCTCCTAACCATTCAAGTAAGTCATAAAGGTATGAACCTGAAAGAGAGTTACCACAGAATACAACAGTTGGGTACTTTTCTTTTTCTCTACCGTAGAAAGAACTATTTAAAAATTCAATAGAAGCTTGAGCACCAAGGTAAGAACCACCGATACCAATACCAACTAAAACTTCAGAATCTTTTTGGATCTTTTCAGCTGCTTTTTTAATACGGTCAAATTCATCTTTATCGTAATTAATTGGTAAATCAATCCAACCACGGAAGTCACTACCTGCACCAGTACCTTCACGTAATTCTTGATCTGCAGCAGTTACCATTGCTTGCATTTCCTTTAATTCATTTTCATGAACAAATGGTGTTAATTTACTTGCATCAAAGTGAACAACTTTATTCATTATTTAAACTTCCTTTTTTGTAACTTTTTCACGTACAACCCTTATTTTAGCAGTTACTTCTTCATAAAACTAGAGTTTTTTCTTATTAAGAACCTGTAAATAATTTTGTAGATTATGAAGCCTATTATCGCACCACAAACATTAAAAAATACATCATCTATATCGCTTACCCCAGTTTCTAGAATAAACTGCAATCCTTCAATACATATAGATAAACATGCACCGACTATAACTGTTACTCCCATCGTATTTTTTTGAATAACTTCAGGGAACAACAAACCAAATGGAATGAACCATAGAACATTACCAAGAGAATTATAGAAAAAGTCAAGTAAACTTTGTCCATGAGTTAACTTTATTGTTTCTTTCATAAATACCAGATTAATCTCACCTAAATCACGATGAAAATTAAACGTCAGTTTCCATGGAAAATACGTATCTCTAAATACGGTTAGCATTAAAAGCAAGATAACATAAAAAGCAAAAATCCAAACACATGCTTCAGATTTTAACGTTCTACGATGTCTGATAAACAATAACCAGCATAATCGAATAATCACGAAAATAATAAAATAAAAAAGCGTCTTATCCAAGCTATATAAAATCAACTTAATTAGAGCAAAGTGATTAACTCGAGTTGCATAAGTATGAAAAATATATTCATATAAGGGTTGTAAAAAAAGCATAACTTAACCGACTCCATAATTTTGGCTTAATTATAACGTAAAGCTAGCAATGAAAGTTGATTTTTTTCAAAATGTTAAAAAAACGCAAATCTTTAATAAAAGTTTGTCGTTTTTTGAAATTACCAGTAAAATATTCCTTATTAAAAGGAGTATTTTAGCGTGAATAAAACAAAACGTAATTTTTGGCAAACTAGAATTGGATTTTTAACAATCCTTACTCTTTGCTTCTGGGCAAAGTATATGTATGCAGTTTACTTTGATTTTAAACTCGGACTAGGTGATCCATATCAACACTTCATAGTTTGGCTAACGCCTTTAGGAACGTGTATTATTATTTTAAGTTTAGGTCTCTACTTCTCTAAGCCACTTGTTTCCTATATGGCTATGCTAGTTTTGGATACATTAAATACAATCTTGCTTTTTGCAAACGTAATTTACTACCGACAATTTTCAGACTTTTTAACTAGCAAAACCGTTCAAAATACCGACAAAGTCTCACAAGGTTTAGGAAAAAGTACAGTTGCTTTATTGCATCCCAGTGATATCTTTCTCTGGTTAGATATAATCATCATTATCCTCTTATTGATCTTAAAAGTAATCAAAATTGATCCACGCAAGTACGGCTTTAAACGACCTTTTGCTGTCTCATCTTTCGGAGTTTTCATGCTAACACTAAATATGTTTCTAGCAGAAACTTCTCGTCCTAGATTACTGAGAAATACTTTTGATCGTTCTTATGTAGTCAAGTACTTAGGAATTGATACTTATTCAGTTTATGATCTATTAAAGAGTGCTCAATCAAATCAAGTTAAAAAGAATGCTAATGCTGAAGACATCAATGAAGTCTTAGACTTTACCAAGAAAAATTATGCTAAAGCTAATCCACAATATTTTAGTAAAGCCAAAGGCAAAAATGTTATTGTCCTACACTTAGAGAGTTTCCAGCAGTTTTTAATTGGACTAAAGGTTAATGGTCAAGAAGTCACTCCTTTTCTAAATTCGCTATATCATAATAAAGATACTGTTAGTTTCAGTAATTTCTATCATCAAGTAGGATTAGGTAGAACTAGTGACGCGGAAAACATGCTTGAAACGGGAACATATGGTATTTCAGATGGTTCTCTTTTCTCATCTTTAGGTTCTGAAAATACTTTTCAGGGCGCTCCACAAATTATGAGACAAAGTGGTTACACGTCTGCCGTTTTCCATGGAAATACCGGGACCTTTTGGAACCGTAATGAAGTATATAAAAACTTAGGCTATAATTACTTCTTTGATGCGAATTATTTCTCTCAAAAGAAAAACGACAAAATTGGCTATGGTTTAAAGGACAAGTTGTTATTTAGTCAAAGTATCAAATACCTTGAACAAGTGCAGCAACCCTTCTATGTGAAGTACTTAACTGTTACTAATCACATTCCATTCCAAATGGATCAGGAAGATAAAGACAATAATTTCACCACTACCAATACTTCAAATACAACAATAAATAATTATTTTGAAACTGCTCATTACCTTGATCAATCAGTAAAAGAATTCTTTGATTACTTAAAAAAGAGTGGTCTAGATAAAAATACGATGGTCATTTTGTATGGCGATCACTATGGTGTTGGTAGTTCAGATGATGAATTATCAGCTCTTGCCCCAGTATTAGGTAAAGACTTCAATAAATGGACATCTTACGACACAACAGAACTTCAAAAAGTACCATTCATGATTCATATGGATGGTATCAAGGGAAAAGTTGACAATAAAATTAGTGGTGAAATTGATGTTCTTCCTACTCTTCTTCACTTACTAGGAATTTCCAACAAAAATTATATTCAATTTGGTCAAGATCTATTCTCAAAGCAATATCGTCAAATAGTTGTCTTTAGAAACGGTACAATTGTTACACCAAAATATATAATTATTGGCGGAAAGGGAATTAAGGGAACCATTTATAACCATCAAACAGGCGAGAAAATTACTAAATTTACTAAGAAACAAAAAGATGAAATTAATAATTTAGTTGAATATGGACATAGTTCGCTTCACTACTCCGACTTATTAAATAATCATAATCTTTTGCGTTTCTATACCCCTGCTGGATTCATTCCAACTAATCCAAATGAATTTGATTATAAAGTCAACTATCAAAGAATGCTTAAATTAAGAAAAGATCTCCGTAATAAATCTACTTCTCTTTATTCTCAACATAAGGGAACGACTACTGATCTTTATACTACTGATGCGCCAGAAACTAATAAAGATGAAATCAACAATGTTCCTGAAAATATTCAATCTGCTGTTAGTGATAAAAATAAAAATAGCTCTGATAATTCTCCAGAAAAGGATAATTCCTATAAATAAGCATAAAAGGTCAGTACTTATTAGTCTAAGTACTGACCTTTTATTTAGTCTCTAATAAATTCTTTATACCCTTTATCATACAAAGTTACAGTAAATTGAGCTCCCTTTCCCGGTTGTGAGTCCACATCAATTTTACCGCCGTGCTGTTTAATAAGAGATAAAACAATTGAAAGTCCCAATCCTGATTCTCCAGAACCAATTTTAGCTCTAGAAGGATCTGCTTTATAAAACCTTTCAAAAATATACTTCATTTGTTTCTTATTCATTCCAATTCCTGTATCAGCTACTCTAAATTGAGCTGCATGCTCAATTCGCTTACCGGAAATTATAATTTTACCATTTTCAGTAAATTGTAAAGCATTCTGAACTAGATTTACCATTATTTGAGTAAATCTATCTTTATCAGCATAAACTTCTACTTCTAAAGGACAGTTAAGGATTAACTCATCATTTTTTTCAATAGCTTTTTGCTTCATTTGAGTTAAAAGATTTGTCAAAATTTCAGTTGCATTAAACTTTGACTGAATTAAACTAATTTTATTATTTCGAATTTTCTCATAATCCAAATTTTCATTTACAAGTCTAATTAATCGTTTAGTTTCACTATGCATTAAAGCAATGGATTTAGGTTTAGCCTCTTCAGGAATCGCATCATATTCAAAGCCTTCCAATAATCCATTAATTGTCGTTAAAGGTGTACGCATTTCGTGAGCTGCATCTGCCATAAATTGCTCTCGTCTTTTCTCTTGAGCTTTAATTTCATCATTTGATTCTCTTAATGCATTAACCATAATATTAAAATTACGTGCTAAATCATCAATCTCATCCGTATCCTTATGTTTCAAATGAACATTAAAATCACCTTGAGCAACCTTTTTAGTACCACTAGACAACAACTTGATTTTTCTAGAAATATAATAAGATAAAGCAAAACTAATTAGCCCACCGATAACTAAGGAACTGAGTAAAGCAGTAACTAAATTATGTTTTTCTCGTACAATCATTTGTTCAACATTCTGAACTCTTGATCCAATCCAAATAACGCCAACCAGCTTTCCTTTACTACGCCAAGGAACAATTACACTAGTATAAGCATCTTTACTAGAAAAAGAACTTATTTGCTCATCTTCATGGTCATTTCTAATTCTAATTGTCTTTCCATTTTTTAATTGCTTAAAAATTTTTTTAGGAAGAGCCCAATTCATCGTAGTTTCGGGATAAACCTGTCGATTTTTATTATTAAAAATGCGAAGATGTAAATCTTCGCTTTCCATTACTACCTGTAAATTTTTTAAAAATTTAGCATCCAATTCATGTCGTGGATTATCTTTAGCTAAAGCTAATTTTCCAATTGAAGTTCCATAACCCTCTAAACGTGAATAGCTTTGAGAATATGCTTGAATGGTCGCAAAATGAATAGTCGATGAACCAATAATTATGATACTAGTAATAATTACTAGTAAAAAACCTAGCATTTCTTGATAGAATAGTTTCAATTTCTATACCTCAGAATCATCAAATTTGTACCCTACGCCCCAAACAGTTTGAACTACTTGTGGACCAGCTTTTTCTAACTTTTGACGCAACTTTTTTATATGAGCATCAACAGTTCTTTCTTCACCGAAAAATTCATAGCCCCAAACTAGTTCCAATAACTTATCTCTTGAAAAGACTTGTTTTGGTTTTTGAGCCATAGTGTACAAAAGATCAAATTCTTTTGGCGTTAACCCTTCAACAAGTTTACCATCAAAACGGACTTCTCGGCGATCTTCTGAAATTTCTAAATGCTTAGTAACAACATCATACTTTACCCCATTAGAAGCATACATATCTTTTTCTAAGTGGCTTCTACGGTATAAAGCTTTAATCCGAGCAATTAAGGCTAATGGACTAAATGGTTTAGTAACATACTCATCAGCACCAATTCCTAAACCCAAAATTTGATCACTTTCTGAGTCACGAGCCGTAAGCATAATTATTGGAATTGATAAGGAAATAGCTCTAATTTCTTTAGCTACTTCCATACCATCTTTTTTAGGTAAGTTAAGATCCAGCGTAACTATGTCATAAGAATCTGGAGCTTTTTTAAACATTTCAACAGCTTCTACTCCATCTTTAGCTATATCAACATCCCATTGTTCTTTACTAAAGAACATCTTCATCATTTCTGCAACAGAATTGTCATCTTCAACCATTAAAATTTTTAGCATTATTTGTCCTTAAATCCCTTTACTTTAGTATGTTTTATTTTATCCGGTTCAATATAATCATGTGGCAACTCATGACGAGCACGTAAAAAAGATTGTAGTTTCTTTTCAGTCATAATTATCGGGGCCAAAATAAACAAATAAAAGGTAAGTAACCAGATTAAGAAATAGCGATCCCAATGTAACAAATGGATAACTACGCCTAATAAAAACTGAATTATACCAAAAAGCATAAAGTAATTCCTTGCTACTTTTTGTGCATATTTATAACTAGCTTCATTAACTGAAGCTAAATAAGACATGTATCCGTAAATTCGATTTGGATTAGGTGAAGGAGCAATAAGCCAAATGACTCCGATTACAAACATTATTACTCCGCAACCAATATATATCATTTGACCAACTCCATTCATTTAAAATTATTCTTTACCAGGAGCTGAAATTACTAAACGTAAATTACCGCTAAAACTAAAGTCCTTCATCTCATTAGGGATAATAAAGTTACTACCCAATTTGATATCGTATTCTTTGCCATCTGCGATAAACTTACCATCGCCTTTAATTACAGAAACTAAAAGATATGGGTGATCATTTAAACTCCAACTAAATTCTCCATCAACATCAATTTGCCACAAATAAAAATGAGGCGACATTGGTGGCTGAGCCAAAGTGGTTATCTTTGCATCTCCAACAGTTTCTGACGTAATTTTCAGCTTCGGGTCTTTATGTGGTACTTGAATAGTATCAAGAGATTGCTTAATATGCAACTCTCTCTTCTTACCAGTTTTCTTATCTACTCGGTCCCAATCATACAACCTATAGGTTACATCACTTGATTGTTGGGTTTCAATAACCATAATCCCTTTTGTTAAAGCATGAACCGTACCAGATGGAACATATAAAAAGTCTCCCTCTTTTACTGGTACATATCGTAAAAGCTTTGACCATTTTCCATCTTTAATCCACTTTTCAAGTTCTTCCTTACTTTTTGCATTGTGCCCATAGATAAGTTTAGCACCAGGTTCTGCATGAAGCACATACCAACTTTCAGTTTTTCCAGAATCATTTTCATGAATTCTAGCGTAATCATCATCTGGGTGTACTTGAACAGATAAATTATCATTTGCATCTAAAAATTTAACTAATAAAGGAAATTCCTTAGCTTTCGGATTGCCAAATAACTCTGGGTGTTCTAAATATACCTCTCGTAATGTCTTGCCTTTTAATGGACCAGCATTCACAGTTGAAGCATCATCTTTATAACCCGAAATTACCCAAGCTTCTCCAACTTTTCCATCAGGAATATCATATCCTAAAACAGTATTTAATTTACGACCACCCCAAATTTTTGGTCGAAAATAGGGCGTTAAAAATAATGGTTCCATAAAAAAATCACCTCAATAAAAGTATATATCTTTTTGAGATGATTTCGAAATCACTTTCAACTATTTTTTTGAATATTTTTTAATTCCAGTAATTAACCTACTGATTCCATCTTCTATCATTGACTTAGGAGAAGCTAAATTTATCCGTAAAAACTCATTACCATTTCCGCGATATATACTACCAGCAGACACAATTAAACCAGTCTCTTTTCGAAGATATGCAGCTAATCTGTAACTGTCATGAGTAATCTTGCTTACATCTAGCCACATTAAATAAGTAGCCGGGCCAGAAACAATTTTTACATTTTCTAATTGGCTAGTAATTTTCTTTTCGACATAGGCAAAATTATTGTCAATTACTGCTAATAACTCATGCAACCAATTAAATCCTTCCGCATAAGCGGCAATTGTCGCTGGAATAGCTAAAAGATTAGGTTCAACTAATTCATCACTATTTAATCCGCGATTAATGATATCACGTAAATTATTATCAGGAATAATCACAGTTGCGGCATGAAGAGCAGCAACATTAAAAGTTTTACTTGGAGACACTAAACTAATTACATTGCTTCTTAAGGTTTTAGCAACAGAAAAAGCAGGTGTATATTTGACGTTATTACGCACTAAGTCCCCATGAATCTCATCAGACAGAAGAATTACATTATTTTCTTGGCATAGAGACGCAATTCTTTCTACTTCGCTCTTTCTCCATACAATTCCTGTAGGATTATGCGGATTGCAGAAAATCATCAAAGTAGTTAAGGGATTAGCCAGCCCTTCTTCTAAATCTTGCCAATTAATTTCATATTTACCATTACTATAAATTAAATCATTTGATAATACATGGCGACCATTATTTTCAATAGAATTATAAAAAATATTATAAACCGGCTCTTGCACTAATACATTATCGCCGATATGAGAAATACGTCTAACAATTGATGAGATAGCTGGAACTACTCCAGTAGCAAAAATCATCCAGTTTGGTTCAGCTTTTGCACCATGCTCTAGTTCATACCAATTGCTTACTGAATTAAAGTAATCCTTCCCTGGTTCTTCGTAACCAAAAGCTCCTAATTTTATTTTTTCTTTCATTGCTAAAATAATTTCCGGTGCGGTTTTAAAATCCATGTCAGCAATTGGCAGCGGTAATTCATTATCCTTAACATTCCATTTTACTGAATCAGTATGACGCCTATTTACAACTGTTTTAAAATCATATTTCAAATTTATTCACCCTCTTGATTTTGATGGGAAATTGATAATTTATTATCAATCATTTCTTCAGAAATGATTTCTGTAGCTTCTGGATCAACTTTATTTGGATCAATAATGTATCAATCTCTTTAGCTTTAATTACTCCAGAAATAGGATTTTTAACGCTAGTAATCTTACTATTGATAGTCGCGTTAATGTTACTACATTTTTCAAAGGCCAAAGTTGTTTGATTTAAAATACAGTTTTCTAAAGTGACATGATTCATGTAGCAAAGCCCTTGATCACTTTCAATAGTACAATCTCTGAAAATAATATTCCTACTATTCCAGCTTAAATATTCCCCATCCATTTGACAATTAATTAAAGTTACATTTTCACAATTCCAAAATACATCTTTAGATACAAAACTACAATTTTTGCAGATAATATTTTTCGCATCATCAAAAACGTATTTTCCAATCACGCTCACATTTTCCATATAGATATCAGAACTATCTTTTTCGAAACAATCCTCATTAATCTCAGTATTTTTGATAGTAATATCCTCACAAGTCCACATTGTTTCTTCTGCATTAAAAAAAAGACATGATCTAAAGAAATATGTTTACATCTTCTAAATAATTTAGGAGCCTGTAAATTTGAGTTTTTAATTGAAATATTATTAGTGTACCAAATACCACTTCTAGAAATTGTTTCAAAGGTACTGTCAGTAACTTTAATATTGTTTGCAATACCATAAAGGATATTTATATTTAAAAATATTAGCTTTTATGTCTAAATTATACGTTTCTTTTAGAGACGATTCTCCTTCATCCAAAATAGCATTCTCTAAAATTGCGTTCGAAAGACCATATAAAGCCCTTTCTCCTTCAAAATATTTTTCTTTAATTTCTTGCATAAATTTTCTCTTTATTAAACTCTTTCAACTATTTAGTCTAAATTATGAAAAGTAAATGTCTAATGTTTACTAAGCATAATGAAATATATTTTTATGCTATAGATAGTCATTTCCTCAGAATTACCTTTCAAAATTATTATAGAAAAAAGACAATTTTGAGAGAATTTACAGTTTTTCATACTAGAATAAATTATATTTATAGCAAAAAAAGATGAGTCATATTAAAACTCATCTTTTTTATAAACTTAGTTATTACGCTTGCGTTTTGAAATACCCGCTAAACCGATAGCTCCTAACATTGAGCTTACAGCACCTAAAATTGCTGCAGCAATACCATCTTTAGCTCCTGCCTTTGGAAGTTCTGACTGAGTAGTTTTCTTAACTGGAGTTGTTGGAACCTCTGGAGTACGTGGAGTGTCAGGTGTGTTTGGTGTGTTTGGTGTATGTGGGATGTCAGGTGTGTTTGGTGTGTTTGGTATATCCGGAATGTCTGGCGTATCTGGTGGTGTCACAGGTTGATGTGGTTTCAAACTATAACTATTAATTGCATCCCAATCAATAAACTTTCCCCATTCTCCATCTAAAGCAGCACTATTTGAAGAATCCTTTTCAAGAGTACCAATCATATTCTTATTTTCACTATCACCATTCCAAACCCAAACACCTTGATTAGTTAATTTGGCTAAAACAGTAGTAGTATTATCTGGATTAAGTTGCAAGATAAAGCTTGGTGCCCAAGTCGAATTGTTACCTTTTCCAGCTACTTCACCACGATTAGTCATATAAGACGTAATTAAAAGCTGATTGTCTTTTCCTTTGATAGGAACTGCATAATACGAATAAGTTGCCGTACGCCAATTTGCAGGGACAGATGCAGTTAATACAGCACCAGAACCATTTAATGGTACATAACCATGTGTTAAGCTGTCAGAAACAAAACCAATCATCGCTACATTATCCCCGACAATCTTATTAGCAAGACGAGTAATTTCACCTTTAGTTCCTCGAGACAATCTTGTTGCTGAAAATAGATAATACTTATTTCCAACTTTAACAATGTCAGGTCTTTCCATTTCATCGCTAACCATTAATGACGTTACTAAAGGTGAGTAAACATCATCTAACTTCACAGTTGGATTATTTTGATTCCCGCTTAATTTCAAAATCCCCAGCGCACCGTTAGCGACAGAAGCAAGAGCTTGGTCATCTTTATTATCAAAGTAGCCCAGGAAATTATTGATATTAAATTTGTCATTTCCACCATAATTAGCCCATCTATAAATTTGATCTTTACTTTGGTAATTATTGCTTCCAGTGTTTGCTTCAAATACTAAATAACGGTCACCATTTTTTTCTTCTACTACATGAGGATCGCGTAATGTATAATTATCTCTATTTCTATTTTCACCGTTTGCAAATTGATCATAAGTTTGATAATTTTTACCATCACCAATAAAAATCACATGATCATTATCAACACTAGCAATTGAAACACCATTATTATCAACATTTAATTTCAAATTAGCTGTAGCCAACTGTTGATCATTTAGCTTACCATTTGAAGTATCATTTTTTGTATAAAATAATTGAATAGAACCATCTTTATTTACAATAGCTGACCCTGACCATTCTTGTAAATCAGGAGTTTCATTATATCCAAAAATAGAACCTGCATTTTTCCAATGTGAGAATTCATTATCATTATATTTATTATACAAAAGATAGATATGATTATCGTTCTTCTTAGGCATTCCCATCATTGCAACAACAAGTTGGTAGCCTATACATAACCAGTTATAGGATCCTGTACTGGCCAAGAATCCCAAATTTCTAAGGTTTCAGTTTTACCAGTTTGTGCATCCTTAGTCACACCTGCATCCATATTTTTTATTTCTTTTGCATTAAAATATGGAACTGCATATTTTGGATCTCTTCTTACAAGAGCTTGTCCAATTGCATCTAAGTCGTTTAATGTTAATTTAGTTCCATCTTGCGGCTCGTCATCAAAATTAACCTTATTTAAATTATTAATTTGATCATTAGTTAATTTTGTGACGTCAACACCAGAATTATTAATAACTTCCTTGATTTTTCCCTTTAATTCGGTTTTCGCTGAAGAGTTTGAACTTTGCCCTTCAGCATCATTATCCTTAAAATGATCGGAAATATTATTAGAATCTTGGTTTAAATCACTAGAATTTTCTTCTTTATCATTATCGGTAGAAACTGGAGCACCTCCTACTTGTGCTGATGAGCTGTCTTCCTTACTTTCATTAACTTGGCTATTTATTTCTTTACTAGAATTCAAACTAGTATTTGTCTCAGTTCTAGCTACTTTTTTGTTTGTAGTATCCTCTTTTAATTCACTATTATCATTTTTTGTAACCGAAGCAGGTGCATTTATTGTAGTAACTTGACTAACATTAACATTATCAACGTTGTCTGCATTAGTAGTGGCAGCATTTGCAGTTGAAGCACTTAATACAATTGCTGCAGTAGATAAAGTTCCCATTAATAAAGATTTTCCGCTTAAAGATATCTTTTTATGATTTTTATTTTCCAACATCTTTTTCCTCCTGCATGTTAAGCGTTTAACATTTTTAAATAACAGACTATCATCTTTTTACAAAAAAATAAATATAATTTTGAAAAAACTGTATAGAATTAAATAAAATCAAAATTTTATTTATAAATGTTAATCGCTTATCAATTTTATATCAAACGAAAAAAAACCGCCTTAGATGTTGCTCTAAAGCAGTTTTTATTCCATATAGTGGAGATGAGGGGTCTCATTTTTTATATCAAATAATGTTTATTATAGATTAATTCATGCTTTTAACGGTATTTTCGCCCATTACTAAACATGGTTGTATGATTTTTTTGTATCAATTTTGTATCAAAAAAAGCCGTGTCACGTCTTACTCTCCATGACACAGCAAATAAAATTATATCATTTTTCTACTATTATATAAGCACAAAAATAAGCCACTCCAGAGAATTTAATCTCCAGAGTGGCTTTTAAAACATGTTTTAATTCGTTTCATTATTAATAATTCATCTAGAAACTTCAAAGAGATTGAATTATCGCAATAGGCTCCGTAGAGTTATCTATCACTACAGTGGTTCAAGTATAACATAATTTTCGTGTTCGAAATATGCCAAAAATGTTCCAAAATATTCCAAAATTTATTTCTACTTAAAAGTGCCCCATGCTTCATTACCTGCACGACATACTAAGTAGCCATAGCCGTTTGAGCGTGGCTGTCTAATCCAAACATAGCCACCGTGACGACTATATGCGTCATACTTAACTTCTGTACCTGCTGAGAGTTGAGCAATAATCTTAGAGCTTGTTTTAGCTCCATATCTAAGATTGATTGCTTCACCTGTTACAAACGTACCTTTTTCAGAGTACCAAGTATCACCTAAGTCATCTACCCACTTTTTAACTTCTGGACGTGGCTTAGCTTCAGTGACAACGGGCTTAGATGTAACCTTAACATTAACATTAGGCTTAGCAAGTTTTAACCAGCCTTCTTTTGTGGTGTTAACTACATTGCGATCCATATCACCACCCGTAAACTGCCAGACGGTATAAGTTGGCCAAGGCGCAACACTAAAGTTTGCAGCTGGTAACGTCCAAGAATTCCAATTCATGGTAGCATACCAAGCTAACCATAAACCGCAATCTTTAGCGCAGTTGGCAACTTCAGGAAGTGCAGATTGACCAGTATAGATGAGTGGCCATACACCAGTTAGTTCATGATACTTGTCAACGAACTTGCGACACCAATTTGAGTCTTTTCCATACTTAGGGTTTTGGTAGTCTTCCCAGTCAAGAGCAGGAACTGCTTCTCCTACATAATTTTTTGTAGTCTTATAGAAGTAATCAGCTTCAACAGCAGGATCGCCACCACCAGCATAGTGATATACACCTAGCATCTTACCAGCTTTCTTTGCAGCTTGATAATCTGTATCACAATATGGATTTACATAGTAAGTTCCTTGAGTAGCTTTTATCATAGTGATATCAGGACCACTTTGGGTTGCAAAGCTTCTTGGACTACCACTATATACATCGACCATTTTAAGCATTCTTTTGTCCTCCTATTTATTAACTTCCTTTAACTCGCCAATAATGGTCGTCTTAGGCTTGTCAACAGTATCCGCAATTGATTGAGCCTGTTTCATAGCAGTAACAGACTTTTCAACCATACCTTTGACAAAGCTCATTGTTGGGTGTGGCAAGTGTGCCATATCTAAGAGCAGAAACAAGCCTTGGACGACAAAGGTTAGCTTATCTTCTCCGTCTCCTCCCCTCTTTTCTGCTTGGTAGACAAGCGGACTTACAGACTGGGCAATGATTTTTTCAGACTTTGCCAAAAGGTCGCCTTGTGCTGCTTTCTTGTCAATTGCAATTTTGTGTTTGGCGTACACAGAAGCAACAACGACTGCTGCAACTGATGTAACTACGATAGCTAAATCCAATAATTGATTAACGCTCATTATTTAGCCTCCTTTAAATCCTTAATGCGCAACTTTAAGACCTTGGCATA
>CANRQR010000017.1 GCA_947641735.1 uncultured Lactobacillus sp. | reverse complement strand
GTACTACTCCTCGAATAATTTGCTTTCTAAAAATGAAGTAAACAATTAAAACAGGTACTACTGTTAAAGTTGCTGCTGCTAGTTGAAGTTGCGTTTGAGCACCTGCATCAGAAGCAAAGGCAGCTAAACCATTGTTCAATAAGCGCATCTTATCTTCATTTGTTACCAATAATGGCCATAAGAAGGAGTTCCATCCTGAAATAAAACTAAGCAAGGCAACAGTAATTAATCCACCTTTAGACATTGGAACTAGAATTTTCCAAATATACTCCCAGTCAGAAGCTCCATCAATCATAGCTGCTTTATAAATTGTTGGTGAAATTGCTGTGAAGTAGCTTTGTAAATAGTACATATAAAAGATAGAAGTTAAGAACGGTAAAACCAATCCTAAATATGTATTCAATAAGCCTAAATGAGCAATTGTATTGTAGTTGGTAAAAATTATTGCTTCTCCCGGAACCATTAAGAGTGAAAGAAAAATTAACTGAATAAATCCTTTTCCCTTAAATTTTAAGTTGGTCATTGCAAATGCACCGAGAATTGAAGTAAACAATGTAACAATTGTTGTAGTTGCTGCTGTAATAAATGTGTTTAAGAAATATCTTGCAAATGGTGCTTGCTCAAATACTTTTTGATAGTTACTCCACCGCAAAGTCTTTGGAATTAAAGTTGGTGGAATAGTAGTAGTTTCCTGATAGGACATTAACCCACCTAAGATCATATAAATAAATGGGAAAACAGTTATAATGCCAAAAATTCCAATGAATAGATAGACAAAAATCATTCCCCAACGTAGTTTTTTCTTCTTCATTCTAACTGTTCACCTTTTTCATTAATTTTCTCTGTAAGAAAGTTACGAACAATATAAATAGGAACAAGACTACTGTTGCAGCCATCGCTACACCAGGTGTACCAACAATTTGGAATTTATTATAGATATAGTAAACTGCCGTCATTGCTGAATTACCTACACCAGCTTGTCCATTAAATAATGCATAAACTTGGGTATAGATCTTAAATGCCCCAATTAAGTTAACAGTTAAAAGAAAGGCTAAAGTTGGGACTAACTGTGGCACTGTTATACGCCAGAACTTTTCCCTACTTGTTGCACCATACATATCAGCTAAGACATAGTAATTTGGTTCAATGTTTCTTAGCGCACCCATCAGGATAACGATGTTAAATGCCAAAGATGACCAAATACCAAAAATAATCAATGAAACAAGACTTAGACTCGGATTATCTAGCCAATCAGGTTGTGGTAAATGAACAAGTTTTAATAAGAAGTTCAATAAACCGTATTCACCATTAAAGATATAGCGAAATACAATTCCGATTGCGATCGTACTTGTAACATATGGCATAAAAAACATAGTTTCAAAGAAGGCAGTATGTTTAATCTTTGAAAAGATAAACCATGCTAACACAACAGAAATTATTAAGGCAATTGGTACAGCTAAAAATGAATAAATAGCCGTATTCATAATTGCACGCCAGAATTCTGGATCGCTAAAAATATACTGATAGTTAGAGAGTCCATTAAATTGAAGATCAATTAATGGACCACCCTGAAAACTCATCGTAAAAGCACGTAGAATTGGCCAAATACTAAATACCGTAACACAAATAATGGCCGGTGCTAAAAATAACCAAGCTTTTTTCTGATTATCTTTCATTAATAGATTCGCTCCCCATCTGGCTTAAATAAGTAAACGCGGTCTAAGTTCATCTTAAATTTCACGCTATCTCCAGGTTTTATTTCTTGCTCTAAATCAATCAATGCACGCTGATTTGTTCCAGCATGAGTAAATTTCAATACTCGTTCGCGTCCAATCAATTCGACATCATCAATCACTTCGGAAAGTTCGCCTTCATCACTTAACTTTAGGTTTTCAGGACGAATACTCAATGTATAGTCTCCGGCTACTAAGTCGCCTCTAAATTTTGCACTATCTAATTTTCCAACTGGAATCTCAAAGTCTGTACCAATAATCTTATTGTCTGCTACCTTTACATCAAAATTATCAATTACTGGATTACCAATAAAGTTAGCAACAAATTGATTATTAGGTTCAAGATAAAGGTCTTGACCCTTATCGTCTTGTTGAATTACTCCATTATGGAAAAGAATAATCTTATCACCAATTGAGAGTGCTTCTTCTTGATCGTGGGTAACGAATAAAGTAGTAATTCCTACTTCCTTAACCAAATTACGAATTTCTTCACGAATCTTTAAACGTAAGCGGGCATCTAAGTTACTTAATGGTTCATCCATTAATAAAATTTGTGGTTCTTGCACTAATGCACGTGCAATCGAAACACGCTGCTGTTGTCCACCAGAAAGATTGCCCGGCTTTTGATCCGCTAATTCTTCAATATGAGTTAATTTCATAAATTTTTGGGCAATTTTTTCAGCTTCATCTTTTGGCTTCTTGTTCTTTCCCACTGTCATTGGAAACATTACATTCTGTAAAACAGTCATATGTGGATATAAGGCATAATTTTGGAATACATAGCCAATATTACGATCTTTTGGCGCAACATTAAGAAGAGACTTACCATTTACAATAATGTCTCCACCAGTCGGATTCAATAGTCCGGCAATCATATTTAAAGTTGTAGTTTTTCCACAACCACTAGGACCCAACAAGCACACTAAGTCGCCCTTTTTTACAGAAAAGCTGACAGACTTAATTGCTTGGTAACCATTCTCATAAGTTTTTTCTAGGTTATTTACCTGAATGAATTTATCTTCGTTCATATATCTCTCACTACTACATTTAGATTTAAATCATATTACATCACAAATTTTATGATAAAAGCAACAAAATCACAAATATTTTTTCAATAAATAATTCGTACTTTGTGAATCTTTGCTGCTTTTTTGTGGATAAGATGTGGATAATGATATCGTTTCAAGAACAATATATCTATAAAATATAAATAGATCGTATTTTCCCTCTTGCATTTTTTAGATTTCTCCTTGGAATCTGTTTTACTAACATACAAGATAAAGAAAGTCGAACAATAAAAAACACTACATCTTGTGCAGTGTTTTTCAAAAAATTACAAATTATCGCCACGTTCAAATTGAAATTTAGAAGAATTTAGTGCTTGTCTCGTCAAATCACTTATCAATTTCTTAGTTTCATTAGTAATATACGCAGCCGTTTCAGCATTAGCAGCCGTTAAATACTTAGTTTGTTCTTTTCCAGACAATTCTCCTGCTTTCTCATCGGTTGCTGAGATACGGCTAACAGCATAACTTTGACATTCATCTCTAAAATTCTCAACTTGGTAAATAAACTGATGATATCTTGGCTCTACTAAAACTTGCAAACTCTTATACAACCAATATGCACTAGACTCTGGAGTAACCATATGACTAGCTGTTTGATAATTTAATGGTGTGTCATCAATATTGGTATAGAAAGGTACATAAGGACTATAAGCATAAAAACCAAAGTTAACCCATTGAATACCTGCCATTTTTTTAGGAACATCATTTCTAATTTGAAGAATACAACTAGATTGATTTCTATCCAAAGCAATTGATCTAAACATTTTTTGCTTCTTATCATCCCCTGAAGCAAAAGATCCCATTGGGTCGTATTCAGTACCGTTATAGTGACTAGATAAGAAAAATTCTACATCTTCAACGCCAATTTTCTTTTCTGGCTTTCTAATAAATGGCATTTCTTGACTTAACGGATCTTGCTCAATACTTGGATTAAAAAGCTTTTGTCCATACCAAGTTCTTGGGGTGTTATAGTAACTATCTGCTTCTGCTTTAGTACCAAAAATATCTCTAAAGCTCCACTTACCGTCAGTACTTGGATTTAAGTGATTCTTTTTTACAAAATCACGAATAGTTGATGCATACATAAAATTATCATGATCATCAAAATCAATATCTTGAATCACCATGATATTAGGACAAATTGCATAAGAGTCTTCTGGAATTCTTTGGGCTACCCATTGATGACCAGCTCCGGTTTCAAAATACCATACTTCATTATGATCAGAAAATGCAACACCGTTACTTTCACCAGTACCATATTTTTCAATTAATTTACCTAGACGTTTCACACCTTCACGCGCAGTTTTAACAAATGGTAAGACGAGATAAACCATTGAATCTTCATCTACACCATTTTCTACTAACGGATCATGTCCTAAGCAACGAGCATTGGTCGCTTCAGTTTCTGTTGCGGACATTGCGACGTTATACTCATTAATTCCTTGTTCATCCCAGCGGCCTTCTGATTCATCAGCTGTCGGCGTAGCAGTCCATCTGCAGCCATGTCCTTCCAAATGAAGTTTTAAGCCATTATATTTTGAAACATATTCTTCATCATAGTCTTTTGCTTCATGTACAACAAAAAGCTTTTCATTAATGCCGCCATAACCGTCTTCATCACGCGCAATGATAGTTGAACCATCAATTGTAGCTTTTTTTCCGACAATCATTGCCGTACAGTTATCTTTGCTTTTATTCATTATTTTCTCCTAATTAGTATTAAAAATTAATTATTGATTAACTACCATATTACGATCTATTTTAGCCCTACCATTATTATAATCAAATACATAATCTGGCTGAACGTTAAATAAATAAACATTAAAATTCAAATTATTACTCAAACTAATCGCCTGTAAGTTAATACCACGCGCCATTAATTCGTTTCCTCTAAAAATTGGCGTTGCTTGAAAAATAACTTTATTTCCTTGTTTCAAGGCATTTCTTACTTTTCCTTCAAAGATAGTCTGAATCTTTTGATTAGAAAAAGCAGTTTGCGTAAATAAATTTTTAGGATTATTTTGATCTCCTGACTGATTGTTAGGATTATAATTTCCATCTTGATCAATCCCGGCTGAAACAGAATAAGCAATTAAATGTCCACGATTATAAATCTGCGTTCCGTTTTCACGATTAGAATGCCAAGCAGTAGGATTAATGAACTGTCTTACTCGCAATGAGTCATTCGCTACATTCTTTGGTTCTAAAAAAGCGGTATTTGAATGTGAAGTTCTATTCAAGTTATCTAAATTAGAATAAATTACCTGATTTACTTTCCAGGCATTTTTAATCAAGGTCGATTTATTGTTATTTACATATACGTAAGCCTTATCTCCACTTTTAAAATTCAAATTAGCGAGCTTTTGGTAATCTGCATTGGATAAACCACCATAATTAGTATCAGCAGTCGTAGCCTTATTTACTACCTGCTGAGAACTATTATCTTGCGTTTGATTTGAATTCTGTTGAGGAGAATGTAATTTAAACCAACCACCCCAAAGGATAATTATGATTGCTAGAACCCAGCTAGCTACTGTGTTTTTTTGTTTTTTTCGATATTTTCTTCTTTTTGCCATTTATAAATTCCCCTAACATTATTTCTTTCAGTATAGATATTTGAACGTACGTTTGCAATGTAATTAATAATTTTTTGTTTATTTAGACTGTTACAATAAACGTAATAAGTATATTGAAAACAGAAAGAAGATTAAGAATGGAATACTTTAATTTAAATGATGGAAATCGAATTCCTAAAATTGGTTTCGGAACCTATAAATTAAATGGTTCTCGTGGAGTTTTTGCTATTCAAGCTGCATTAAAGAATGGTTATCGTCTACTTGATTCTGCTGTTAATTATGAAAATGAAGGAGCAGTAGGTCGTGCTATTAAAAATAGCAGTCTAAATCGTGATGATATTTTTATAACATCTAAATTACCAGGTCGTCATCATAAATATCAGGAAGCCATAGAACAAATTCAAGAATCGCTTTATGCTGCTAATCTTGATTACTATGATCTCTATCTGATCCATTGGCCAAATCCAAAGGAGAATCATTATCTTGAAGCCTGGCAAGCCATGCTAGATGCCCAAAGATTTGGCTTAATTCGCTCAGTAGGTGTTTCTAACTTTGAGCCAACACATATTGAACATTTATACCGTGAAACAGGCGTTATGCCCGCTGTTAACCAAGTAGAACTTCATCCCTACTGGTCCAACAAGACAATTCGTGAGTATGATGATAACCATAACATCATTACCGAAGCATGGAGTCCGTTGCAGCGTGCAGGTGAAGCTTTTCAAGAAAAAGAAATTATTGACTTAGCTCAAAAATACCATAAGTCACCCGCTCAAATAATTTTACGATGGGAAACTCAACTTAATGTTGTTCCTATTCCCAAAGCTAGTTCCTATGAACATCAAATTAGCAATTTGGATATTTTTGATTTCAAATTAACGCCTGAAGAAGTCCAAAAACTTATCAATTTAGACAAAATTTCTGCAAGAAGATTTGATCCTAATGAACATGAGGAATTTTAGAAAGTAGGTAGGCTGGATGCAAAATATATTAAATAAGCGAGTCTCAAAAATTGCCTTGTTTTATGACCTCGTTTTTGTCTACATGATATCTAAAACAACCGAGATTCTCCATCATCTAGAGCATGGATTAGTTTCACCTGCCTCTTTTGCTCTTTTTGCATTGATTGTAATTATTTTTATTAATTCATGGATGATTCAGACTGTCTTTACTAATAGATATGGTATCGGTAGTTGGGCTGACATTGCTTTTTACTTTATTGATATGATGATCTTACTTTACATGTCTAATTCTTTTGATACTAATAATTTAACAGAGATGAAAGTTCTATTTATTTCGGCTGGATTACTTTCGCTTACTCTAGCAAGCCACTATTTAATCAATTACTTTCAAGTTAAAAATTCTGTCGATCGAAATATTTCCCGGGCATTTTTTATGATTTTAATTTTTAGGGCAAGTACATTAGTTATCGGGGGGATTTTAGATAACATTTTTGGCTTTATTTTAGCTGTTATCGGCATCATATTAAGCTGGTTAATGCCACTTCTCACTACAAAATATACTCTTAAACATCCAATTATTTTTCCTCATTTACTTGAACGACTGAATCTCCTAGTAATTATTATCTTTGGTGAAACAATTATTGGTATTGCGGATTACTTTCAACCTAAAACTTTTTCCTTCTATTCTATTCTTATCTTTTTAACCGTTGCCTTGCTATTTTTCACTTATGCACTACAATTTGATAAATTAATTAATGAAGACCAAGAAGATGTAACAGGTAATATACTAATCTATCTTCACTATTTAATAATCTTTGGCATTAGTTTAATTACTGTAAGTATAAAATTTATCCATGAATCGGATGCTAACTCATGGTTTGCTGTTTTATGTTTATATTGTGGAATTGGTTTATTCTATTTAGGACTATTATTTTCAACTCATTACAATAAACTGCAATTTAAGTTAAAAAAATCAACTATTTTTCTTTTTATTAGTACAACTTTAATTGGAACTATTTCTTGTCTCATCTGGTCAAGCTTTGAAGTTATTACCATCCTCACTTTTATTATTGTTTCAATTAATATTGGTTGGCTCGTACATGTAAATCTTCCCCATATCAAAAAAGGAATCCTGCTTTAGGATTCCCTTTTTAATGTAAAAAATATTTTAACTACGTGCCCAATTATCAAGAACATTCAAGAAAAATTGCTCCGACCAAATTCTAATATTTTGACCTTGTTTCTTTAATGCTCTTGCCTTATTTAATTCAACGATATCAGTTCTGAAGAAATCATGATCTCCAACTAAAAGGTAGTCTGTATCTTGACCAACTTCATCCTGAATAAAGCCACCCAAATTCTTTACAGCATTCGCTAGTTCATCTTCATCTAAATCTAAGTCGCCAGCAATTACAACATTCTTATGAGCAAACGGACTGCGGAAAGCTTGGCTTTGCTTAACAAGCTCAGGCCATTCACTAGTTAAATCTAGTGTTTTGACCATTTCTTGTGCTCTAAGCATATGTTCTTGCTTAAACAACTTATGAAATTCATCGAAAACCTTTTTTGTATCTAGGCAGTCATCTAAGCCACGATGCTCTTGAGTTTCTGCAATATCTAATCTATGCATACAATCTAAAAGCCGATTGTGTTGTTCTTGCGGATAAAAACTACGAGCTAAACGATAAACATCAACATAGTCATTATTTAAGACAGTTAAGTGATACTTTTCAGCTAGGTCATAGACAAAATTCAAATCAAAATTAACATTATATCCAACAATCGGATCACTACCGATAAATTCACGATACTTCTTTATTGCCTCTTGAACCGGTAGTCCCTTTTCTTCAATCGTCGCTTCATCAATTCCATTTAATTTGGTAATAAAAGCAGGCACCTTATTGCTATCAGGAAACTTCACCAATTCTGAAAAAGTTGCAACTACTTCTCCATGGCGAACCTTTAAACCACCCATCTCTGTAATCCGATCACGGTATGGACTAAGACCCGTAGTCTCCACATCAATTAAGGTATAGTTATCAGGAAAACCAGGCTTTTCAATGCCTTTTTGCCGTATTTTTTCTTGACCTGCTGGAATTCGTAAAACACCTTGAATAACTGAAATACTCATTTTTTACCTTTCATTATTTTGAAATCTTTTCAATTGCTTCAGGAAGAGCCATTTCTAGGCCGACACTTCTTTTTTGGATATCGTCCGGCAATTCATCTTGACTTAAGTCTGCTGCTACATAATGCCAATCTTTGAACTGCTCAACCAGTTTTGCCATTGGATCAAGAAGCTGAGGACTAGTTGGATCAACTCCTAGTTCAAGCACTACAACCTTATTAGTCTGATTTCTTGTTAAGAACCAACGAAATCTAGTATTTGCATCTTCATCTGGAAAGAAGTGAGTATTTAGCGGCATATGAAGTTCCATTGGTGAATTACAATCCTCACATCTTGGAACCTCGCCCTGGCCATTAACGTATCTCTTCACTGTTGACAAATCAGAACGTGTACCGTGATTTAAACCACTAGAGCACTGCATCATTGTCCAGTCACCAAAAACATTAAAGATTTTTTCTTGATCAAAGCCAGCTTTTTCAAAAAAATGGTCAAAAGTACTAGTAGCAATAAAATAATTCTTTCTATTTAACAATTCTTTTAATTGCTTCATTGCTTTACTTGGCTTATATTCAACTGAATACTCATTAATTAGTTGACTCCAGAATTGCCATTTTTCATCCCAAGAATCAAAATCTTTATCTAGTGCATCCGCAATTGTTTTTACATGATATTTTTCACTTATATTTTTATATTCAATCGGAAAGGCCAAATTGTCAAACATATCAAGGCCTTCCATCTGTGCAAACCCATTACCTGCAGTCACAATAACCGCATCGGCATCTGCTGACCATTTTTTTATTTCTTTAAAATCTTTCATGATCATTTCTTCCTTTTTTATTTTTCAGAATATCCTACCAGACGTAATTGTCCATCAATATATTCTCCTAAAAAGACATCATCAGGACTATTATAACCAGCTTTAGTTACTTCTTGTTCAAGCCAAGCATTAGATTTATGGATTAAATCCAAAACGTCTTCATTTATCTGCCCATCACTAATAATCGGAAAGCGAATATTATCTTCATCATTTTCAATTATCGTTAATTGGCCATTTTGTTCAAAAATACAATTTTTCACTTTTTCAACTGAATAAATTCCGCGACTTCTAAGTCTAAACATTAATTCATTGGCAGAAATACCAGCTTTCATACAATTTCCGACCAACACATGACCATTTTTAATTACTTGAACCGGTTTTCCATCAATCAAATTACGAATCCAATTACTGCGCTCGCGCCCAAATTTCAAAATAAAAACTACTAAAGTCCAAACGATTAACACCAATAAAAATTGAAGAACGGTAATACTTTGATTATATATTAAACCACCGATAATACCGCCCAGTACATAATTTTGCAGCTGATCCAAAGCTGTTGTTGGAGCTAAATTACTTTTTCCAAAAACATTAATTTGAATGATCAAGGTTAATATCCCTAGAGAAAACTTAATAAATAATTGTGTATAATCCATCTTTTACCTACTTTTGCACATATACATGATGATCAATCACGTGCGCTCGATTTAATGTATAGCTATTATTGTTTTCGTTTAAATTCAATTGATAGTCTTCATTTTTCGAATCAATTCGCACAATCATCCCATCCTGCAAACTCAGTGAACTGACCATCACATCGCTTTCTTTAACATTTTCATCATCAGCAACTGATTTAATAAAGGGAAGAATTTGGGCAGCTTTAGACTTCTGTTCATTATTTTGCACATATTTTTCATATTGCGTGCCGGTAAATAATAATAAAAACAAGAGGGCAATGATTCCTAAATCCCTATATCTGGTATTAAAACGATCACGCAAATATAGAATTGCAAAAATAATCATCGCACTAGCAGCAATAATTATTAAAATATATAAAGCTGTTCGATCTGTATTTTGATGGTTTTGAATATAATTTATCGTATAGAAATTCATTTAAATCTAATACTTTCTCTTTAATGGACTTTCATCACGTTTATCATTTAATAAAACATGCTGCTTCGCAATTTCAATCAAGGTTTTAGCTAAAAGAGCCATGCTTTCAGTTGTTACATATTCATATGGTCCATGGAAATTTGCCCCACCATTAAATAAGTTAGGTGTAGGAATACCCTTTTCTGAAATAAAATCGCCATCTGTTCCTCCTCGAAATGGGATAACTTTTGGCTCTAATCCAAGAGACTTATAGGCATGTAAAACTAGATTTACTACATAGGGATGCTCTTTAATCAAATCTCCTGGACTATGATATTGATCATGCATTTCAAAAGTTACTCGATTTGTCCCATACTTTTTATTCAACTTATCCACTGTACCTGTGATTAACTTTTTCTTTTGCTCAAAACCATCAGTATCAAAATCTCGAATGATTAATTGAATTTTTGCATAATCGACATTGCCGTTATTGGATAAAACCATAAAATAGCCATCAAAATCTTTACTATTTTCAGGGACCTCACTTCCTGGTAAAGCTTGAATAAATTCACTAGCTATCAAGGCTGCATTGACCATAAGACCGTATGCCTCGCCAGGATGAACTACTGTCCCATGAAAATCAATCGTAGCCGCTGCTGCATTGAAGGTCTCAAATGCAATATCTCCTGGATCACCATTATCTAATGTATAAGCAAATTCAACAGGAAAACGTTCCACGTTAAAACGAGCAGCACCCTTACCAATTTCCTCATCTGGGCCAAAAGCAACCCAAATATCTCCATGTTCAAGATCAGGATTTTCTTTTAAAAATTTGAGCATTCCTAGTAATCCAGCAATTCCCGCCTTATCATCTGCACCAAGTAAAGTCGTTCCATCAGCGGTAATCAATGTTTCACCTAAATGTTTTTTTAAACTAGGAAATTCACTTGTGGATAAGACACGTCCCTCTTTTAAGAAAATATCCTTTCCATCATAGTTCTGATGCACTAGCGGTTTTACATTTTCTGCATTAAAATCAGCCGTATCTACATGTGCTACAAAACCAATTGGAGTCACTTCTTTCTTAGTTGTCTTTTTTAGTTTTCCTACTAAATAGGAATCTTCTTCTGAAAATGAAATATTTTCTAAGCCTAATTTTTCTAATTCTTTCTCAATAATTTTCAACAAGTCAACTTGACCGGCAGTCGTCGGCACCGCTGTACTTTGTTCATCTGAACGAGTATTTACTTTACAGTATTCTATAAATTTATTTTGAATATATTTTTGATCAATTTCAGGCATTTTTACCATCCCCAAACTATTTTTAATTATATTTTAAGAAAAAATAGTTTTCTGTCAATTCACTATAGTTCCGAAGCTCCACTTTCTGCATCAATTTTCTGATTTTTCCGATACACTTCTCCGTTTGTATTCTTAGGATCATCAACCAATTTTTGTCCGGTTTCTTTTAAGTAGTATTCCACAAGTGGATAAATATCTTGAACAGTTTCATTAATTCCAGCAAAATGATGGTCTTTATCAAAAATAGCCCGATATGTGTCTACCATAAATCTTTTTTGGGTATTAGTTTGATCTACAAAATGCAATTCTTTCGCTTCACCTGTGCTTAACTTATGGAATATTTCTGTTAATTGCTTCTTTTCACTCTCTGTTTGGCCAAGAGCCGCAATATTTTCTCCAAGTTCTGGAGGAGTATAATTCATCCCTGGTAATTGTTTATAATATGTAAATTCTCCAGTCTTATTAAAACTGAGCAAATTGCTGGGAAACGAAGAAAGATAATTATCGAGGTCTTTTACTTTCATTAGTCCCGCATTTAACTTTACATAGTCATTACCTTGTGCAGCTTTTTTATAATTTTTAGTCCAATTTTCATTCATTTTTGATACCTCACAAATAAAAAAAGCATGTCGAACTCGACATGCTAATTTTAACGTATTTAATTACATTTAGTCTTTAATAGCTTTTAACCCTTCACGCTTTCTTCCCATGTTAAACCATGGTGAAACAGTAAAGGCTAAAACGTCATTAACAACGTAAATTAAGGAGTTAACAGCCATTGCTAAAGTTGCATCTCCCTGTGCATAAGTCACACCCCAAAGAATTAATTGGAAAATTCCACTAGCAGTCCACCAGAAATATTGGTTATTGTAGCGTAAAAAACACATAATGCCAGCAGTTAATGAAATTGCAAAGCTAATAGCATCGATCCAAGGACGTGGATCGTTAGTAAACTTACCAATTAAATAGCCAGATACTGCATAAACAACTAATGTACCAACAATGGCAACAATCCATTCTTTAGCACCAAACTTACGTAAGTGATTCTTAGTATCGTCATTCCAAGATCTAACTGAAATAATAACTGGTAAATCTAAAGTTAAAATATAAGCAATTTGTTCAAAAATTGAAAGATAATTCTTAGCAGCTAGTCCTGCATAAATAAAACAAGCTGCGGAAATCAAGCCTAACCATCCATTAATTGCTTTAGTTGCATTAATGGCTAAAACACATAAAGTTCCAAGCAATGTACCAATAAAAGTAATAACGGTTAAAGCAGTGATTTTATTTTGAATCAAAATAGCTAATTGGAAACCGAAAGCAAAGAACCAAAGCATATAATTTTGAACTGGCCATCCGTGCAATTGCTTAAATAGCCAAACGAAATAGTTATCCTTTCTTTCTTTATGATCTTCTTGTAATGATGTGGAATTGTCCATTTATTAACTCCTCTTTCTTTATATTAGGTCACACAATATATTGTGCCTTATCCGCATTTTTTCAAAAATGTATCTGTATCTAGTATAGTAGTTAACAAATTGAAAACAAGAGTTTACAATTTTCGTTAAATATGCGGGTAGGTGTCATTTAAAATCAAGATAGCGCTTTCTTTATCATGATAATCATCTTCACCTAAATTTTTATATAATTTTTTGCCTTTATGATTCAATAAGCCACGTATTTTTTATCTTTATGTTTAATTTTTTAAGTCGTTTTTTTACCTTTAGCTTGTCTTTTTCCCTACTAGTAACAGACTGTTTTCCTTATCTAATAATCCATTATTTAAATATGGAGTATAATGTTCTTTTAGAAAGCTAAATGTTATTTTATTAAAAAACATTCACAATCGAGGAAAGAATAAAAATGGAACATAAAAATGATTTATTTTTTATTACTAAACTTAATGGGAAGGAAAAGTTTAGTTTTAGAAAAATTTCAGTTGGATTAGTTACTGTTGCTTTAGGTACAACTTTCTTTTTAGCAAGTTCTAATACTGTTCAAGCAGCAGATCAAAATAATACTGATAGTAACCAGAATATTAGCAAGGAACTAACTTCAAATAATTCAGTCGAAACGACTCAGAAACAAGAAACTAGTGCTGAAAACAATTCACATAGTAGCGATCCAAGTACAAAAGATAATAATTCTTCAACACAATCATCTCTCACTTCTAAAAATGAAGTGACTGTCCCAACTAATCAAACTAACAATCTTAATGAAGAAACAAATCAGAATGAATCCACAGTAAGCATTACTGGAGCTAAAACTAATGATTCTCTTATCGCTGGCGTAACTCAAGGTGCCATTAATGTGCATATCAATAATCATGCGACTACACCACTCACTATTAATCATGGTGAACAAGTTAACGTTTCAATTAACGATAAAAATAATCTGTTGAGCTTTAATGTAAATCCAACTAAAACTAGTGAATTTGATATGAATAGAACTGATACAGCTGCTAATAAAGAATTCACTTTTACTTACACAGGAAGTGATGACGGCATCTTATCCGGTTTTGATGCAACTTTTCCATTTAATGCCGATACTACTGCTACTACCCAATACTATGAAAAATATGGTACTTACCCCGATTTAACTCTTCCCGTTACAGTTACTTTGCCTAATAAACAATCATTTACCCAAAATCTTCCAATTAAAATTAATCCTTATGAAGATAAAGTTATCAATGAGGAGATTCTCCATGGTTTTATAATTGGTCCAAAAGTTATCTGGACACCCGGAGAAGACGGCAATCCAGGCGCAAACGGAGTTTATACAGAATATGGTGCTAACTATACTGGTCCAGAACCTAGTGCAAAAGCTGACATTCCGGTTGCCCAACAAAAAGATGCTCGTCTAATGCAATATGCCATTGATTGGAACTACGGCTCAGCTACCAATCCAAGTTTAAAGCCATTGCTTAATGTTCTTGCTCATATTAAATTTAGTAGTGGTCAAAAAATTCTTCCATCTACTATTAAAGTATTCAAAATCCCTTCCAATATAAAAGTAGTTGCTTCTGATGGACAAAGAATCAGTATTAATGATTATTATTCAAAAATCTCTACTCTTCCAGAAGATACTAACTTTGAAAACTTTTTAAGAAATTCTATTTCTAATGATGGTAGAGAAATAGTTATTGATCAAAAGGGTGACTTTACTGTTAATGGTGAAGATTATTCTAAAAATGGGCCTTACTTTATTCAGCTAGATACTCAACTTGATACAAATAAGATTTCTGATTGGATTAATACTCCGAGCTCCGGTCCATCCATCAGTACTCCAACTACAAATGAAAATGACTGGAACCCATCTGGTTCTGGTAGTACTACTAATACTTTTACCCAAACCTATACTAACTTTAAACTAGATCCGACAGTAGACAGAATTATTAAAATTCGTTTTATTGATGAAAACACTAATCAAGAAATTCCAAATAGCGCTAAAAATATAATTACTGCAACTAATAGTTCAGTTCCTAATCCTACAATGGACATTATTAAAGATCTTGCAGCAAGACATTATGTTTTAGATCAAGAAGCAACTGAAGGAAAAAATAGTAGCCATAGTGAAAATTTAACTAACTATAACATTGCTACTCAAAACTTTAAGCTTGATAGTTTGAACAATAGCTACAACAGTGAAGAAATCAACGTTAAAAATACTTCACCAAAGTATTACGTTTATCTTTATCATGAAACAAAACCTCAATCTCAAACTAGTTCAGTAACTGAAACCATTAATTATGTTTATGCTAATGGAACGAAAGAGGGCGAACTAGCTGCTTCACCATATACTCATACAGTTACTTATACTCGTAATGGGATAGAAGATCTTGTTACTAATTACATAGACTGGAATAGTTGGACGCCTGATTCCACCTTTAACGCAGTTAATTCGCCAATTGCCTCTGATTCCGCCTATCGTCTAATTGATCCCCTAGTAGTTCCAGCAATTGAGACCAATATTAGTGAAAATGGAGAAATTACTACTCAAAATAACCTTCCACTATCTTATACTGTTAACTACTACGTTCCCGAAAAGGCCACTCTCCACTTCTACGATGACACTGACAAACAAGACTTAACAGCATACTTACTTCAAAATAATCAAGCAGCTGTAATAAATGATATTTATGATAAAGCAGATAACAATTCAACTAAACAAGCAATTTCATTTGTAGGTGTAGATAAAGTTATTGACTTTTTAAATAGTAAACACTATGTATTCAGTGGAGTTAGTGGAATCGGATCAACTAGTAGTAGTGACTATTCAAAAATTTCCTATGGAAATTTTGATGACGATGAAACCCAAGATCAAAACTTCGTGCTTCATTTCAAACATGAGACTGAGCCTATTTCAGATACTAAAGAAGTAACAGAAACAATTCATTATCTGTATGAAGATAATCTACCAGCTGCTAATGACGTAAAACATTCTGTTACCTTTACAAAAACTGGTACTAAAGATTTGGTAACTGGTAAGGAAAACAGTGAATGGTCTGCCGTCCAAACATTTCCTGAAGTAGTATCACCAGTAATTCCTGGCTATACTCCAACTCAAAGTAAAATTGCTCCAATTAGCGTTGATCATACGTCTAATGATATAGATAAAACTGTCATTTATACTGCTAATAAACAACAAGCTACCCTTAGATTTTATGATGATAGTAGTAAGAAATTTATTGATTTTGCTAAAGATTTAACTGTGACTGGATCAAGCAGCAGCCCTATTTTATTCACTATTCCGAAAAGTTATGACTTTTCAAATTATAACTTCGTTGCTGTTGACAAAGGTGATAACCCTACTCAAACTACTGATAGTTTATCGGGTACTGCATTAAATGATGTAACTTATGGCAAGTTTGATACAGATAATACAACGGATCAATATTTTATTGCTCACTTTACTCATAAGATCAGTCCAGTTAATGAAAATAAATCTATTTCGGAAAAAGCAATTCTATATGCAGAAAATGGCCCACGAAAAGATAATATTTTTAAGACCTTGAATTTAGGAAATATTAACTTTATTAGAACTGGTCAAAAAGACTTAGTTAATCAGCAAATTACGTGGGATGCTTGGAATGTTGAAAATAAAGCACAAAATATTTCCATTCCTGAAATAATTTTCAATGTTTATAAGCTCAATTCACAAAATATTTCACAGCCTTCTTCAACACTTAAAAAGTTTGAACTTAATGGTCCTGAAATTTCACCTATCGAATTCGATAAAAAACAAGATCAAGCTTTAATTACTAATCTTCCAAATAACTTTGAATTCTTAATAAAGGTACCTTATGTTCTTACCGAAAATATAACTGTAATTTATAAGGATGATACAACTAATGAAATTTTAGAGCGCCAAGTGTTATCCGGCCAACCTGATACTAGTTCTCAATATTCTACTAAGAATACAATAACTAAGTATCTGGCTAAGAACTATTTACTAGTATCCGATCCAACTAACAAACACTTTCATTCGATAACACAGAAGATCCAGACGATCAAACTTACGTGGTTCATTTTAAACATCAACTTGAAGAAATAATTAATTCGAAAAGTATTAAGGAAACAATTAACTATATTTATGATAATGGTAAAGAAGCAGCCCCTAGCTACACTAATTCGATTCAATTTGTTCAATCTGGAGAAGTAGATTTAGTAACTAACATTAGAAAAATAAAAGATTGGATACCAAGTACAAGTAGTTTTTCTACCGTTAAATCACCTCTTATTAATGGCTATACTGCCGATCACAAACAAATTGACCAACAATTTATTACTCCAAATAGTAAGGATTTAGTATTTAACGTAGTCTATACTGCTGAGCCGGTGCAACCTACTAAACCGGTCGAACCTACTAAGCCTGTTCAACCTACCAAACCGGTGAAACCTACTAAGCCGGTGCAGCCTATCAAGCCGGTGAAACCTACTAAACCGGTCGAGCCTACTAAACCGGTGAAACCTACCAAGCCGGTTGAGCCTACTAAGCCGGTCGAGCCTACCAAACCGGTTGAGCCTACTAAACCGGTCGAGCCTACCAAACCCGTTCAACCTACTAAACCGGTCGAGCCTACCAAACCCGTTCAACCTACCAAGCCGGTTGAGCCTACTAAGCCGGTCGAGCCGGTTCAACCTACTAAACCGATCGAGCCTACTAAGCCTGTTCAGCCTACCAAGCCAGTCGAACCTACTAAACCTGTTCAACCTACTAAACTTACTATCTCGACTTCACTCCATAAATCATCTGATAAACTTACTCAACTAACTCATCAATCTTATCAGAATTCTAAGGTGAGCCGTCAAAACACTAATAATGTATCAGTTCAAAAGAAAAAGATTTTACCTCAAACTGGTACAAAAACAACGGATATAGGTATTCTTGGTTTAGCCTTTGCTACTGCAGCCTCTCTACTTGGACTTATTAGCGATAAAGTTAACAGAAAAAAGCATAATTAATTATCTTAAAAAACGTTAGATTAATTTCTAACGTTTTTTCTATAGGCATTTTTCTAGCGTTATCATTTCTACTTTCGATATAATTTTTAATTAAGTAAGTATTTTTTGAAAGGAGATCAACCATGGTTAAAGAATTCAAAGAATTTATTTCTCGGGGTAACATGATGGATTTAGCTGTCGGGGTTATTATCGGGGCTGCTTTTACAGCAATTGTAAATTCTTTAGTCAAAGATTTAATTAATCCTCTAATTGGATTATTTATTGGAAAAATTGACCTTTCCAACTTAAAATTCACTATTGGTGAAGCTACATTTAAATACGGTAGTTTCTTAAATGCTGTTATTAACTTCTTAATTATTGCTCTAGTTGTCTTCTTCTTAATTAAATTAGTTAACAAAATTACACCTAAAAAAGAAGTTGAAGAAGATCCTGCACCAACTAACGAAGAAATATATCTTCGCCAAATTCGTGACTTATTGCAAGAAAAGAATAAGTAGAATAATATTTTTATCTAATTCAATTTCTCTATATTGATCAAAACAAAAATACCGCTAAATCAAGGTTCACTACTACCAAGATTTAACGGTATTTTTATTTTCAACTTCTATTCAATTAATACTCTGAAGCACCGGAACTTGTATCAGTTTCTTCTTGCTTCTTTTCCACATGCTCTTCATGCTTAGATGCACCAGTTGCAGTATCAACTTCATCCCTCTTATAAGTTGCACCCGTTGTAGCATCCGGATCATCTACTAGCTTTTGACCAGTAGTTTCACAGAAGTACTTCACAAATGGATAAATATCTTGTACCCATTCATAAGTTCCCACGTAATTTCCTTCGTCATCTTCAATTCGCTTGTAGTCATGGAGAATCAACTTATGGCGATTGCCATTAGGTACGGGCATTTTCACTTCATCATGACCATCTATCTTGTTTCTTAAAGCATAAATAACTTTCTTGGCTTCAGGAATAACATTACGAATATCTGGATGAACAGCGCCCATTGTATCACCAACTTGATCTGGCGTACGTTTAGCGAGCATTTTCTTATTTGGATCAGTTGGTCTGTTATACCACAAGAATTGATTATTATCATCTACATAAGTTAATTCACCAAATGCACGACGAAGCATCCAGTTAATTTGGTTAACAGTAAGAAGTCCAGCATCAAGCTTTACATAGTCGTCCCCTTCAGCTGCATGTACTTTTTTAGCAGCTTTATTTAACCAATCTGGATCATTTTTATCTACACCTTCGACTGTGTAGCGTGATTTACCAGTAGCATCAAAATCCTCTTTAATATAATCTTCTTCTTTTAAGTCTTGTAACCATTTAGGTTCTGCCATTTTATTTCACCTCATAAATCTACGTCTCTTCAACCTGATTATACCCACTAACGAAAGGGCTTGCAATGATTATATGCAGTATTTTATATATAAAGTTGGCATAATATATATTTATGGAATATAAATTATTTTTAAAATTAGATGTTGACTAAAAGTAAGTTATACGATAATATAACTTGTGAAAAGTAAGAAAGGAGCTAATGATTATGTTTAATGTACGTCAAGCAAATTCTTGTTGTTGCAATTGTCAAAAAATTTGGCAATTATTTGGCGTACAGTCATTAGTTCGTTCAAGAATTTCTCTAGTTAGAAACTAGCTTTTCAAAGTTATAACTATGGTTTTTCTCAAGAGCTGTTGGCATTAGGCCAATGGCTCTTTTTTGTTTGCTTAGAATTGGAGTTGAATATAGTGCAAACTACTCTCGTTGTTTTAGTGGCCATCGCGATTCTAGCTGGTATGGCTTACTTACATAAAAAGAATTGGGGATTTACTAAATTAGTATTCCTCTCCCTTATCGTCGGAATCGTCTTTGGAGTTTCCCTTCAATTAATGTTCGGTGCTAATAGTAATATTGTAAAAAATAGTATCGACTGGATTTCTATTGTTGGAGATGGCTATGTTTCCTTACTACAAATGCTAGTAATTCCTCTAATCTTTGTTTCTTTAGTTGGTGCATTCACTCAACTAAAAATGACTACTAAGATTAGAAAAATTGCTACCAGTGTTTTAGCTATTTTGTTAGGAACTACAGCTGTTGCTTCCTTCTTAGGTTTCAGTAGTGTAGCTATTTTTAATTTAGGTGGGGCTGGCTTTGCTAAAGGAATGTCTGCATCCTCCACTGCTCTTACCTCTATTAAAGATCATCAAGCTCAATTAAAAGGCTTGACCCTTCCTCAACAAATAACATCCTTCTTCCCACAAAATATTTTTGCAGATTTTGCTGGAATGCGCTCAACTAGCACAATTGCAGTAGTAATTTTTTCTATTTTTGTTGGAATCGCCTTCTTACAAATTAAGAAAGAAAAAGCAGATGTAGCTGCTACATTTGCACGCGGTATTCAAGCCTTACGTGCAGTTATCATGCGCATAGTTAAGATTGTACTTGAACTCACTCCTTATGGAATTTTTGCTTTGATTGCTAGAACCACTGCAACTAACAGTTTTGCAACAATGAGTAAACTACTTGTCTTTATCGTTGCTGCTTACCTTGCAATTGCTGTTATGTTCATTGTTCATGCAGTTCTACTTTTAATTAACGGAATTAATCCAATCACCTACTTCAAGAAGGCATGGCCTGTCTTAGTTTTTGCTTTCACTTCTAGAACTAGTGGTGGTAGTTTACCACTTAACGTACGTACTCAACGTGAATCAATGGGAGTAAGTGATACCATTGCCGACTTTGCCGCTAGCTTTGGTTTAACTATTGGTCAAAATGGATGTGCAGGTATTTATCCATCAATGGTAGCAGCAATCACTGCCCCACTTGTTGGAGTTAACATTTTCTCATGGCAATTTGTCTTAAGTTTAGTTGTAATTGACGTTATTTCTAGTTTCGGCGTTGCCGGTGTTGGTGGCGGTGCTACATTTACTACTCTAATGGTCTTAGGTGCTCTTAACCTACCAGTAACAGTTTTAGGTGTTTTAATTGCTATTGACCCAGTTGTTGATATGGCTAGAACTGCCCTTAACGTTAACGACTCAATGGTTGCTGGTGTTATCACTGCTAAGCGTACCGGAGAACTAAACTGGAATACTTTTAATAATGAAAAATCTGATGTAGATGCTGAAGTTGAATAGCTTACTAAAAATTTTTATTGACATTATTTTTTAAGCGTTGTAATATTATGACAACAAAATTAATTAAAGCTTAGAAAAGATGAGTAATTACTTAAAGCATCCCCCAGAGAGTCGGATTAGGTGCAAGTCGATGTTGCTGATGTAATGAAGATGGTCTTGGAGCTAAATTAAAGTGCAAGCTAATTTAAGTAAGCAATTTACGATTGACGTTCGTTATCATGTCCGAGTCTTCCAAATGTTGGAGTACTTAGTGAGGAATTAATTGTAAGATTAATTCGAATGCAGGGTGGTAACACGCTATTAAGCGTCCCTAGTGTAGTGTAATAACTATACTTGGGGCGCTTTTTCTTTTGCTTAGTTAGTTTATTAAATTCAAAGGAGGGATTATTTTGCATATCAAAAAAGAATATTTTAGTGAACAGGTATTTAATCGAATGTGCAGCTTACATTCTATGATCCCTCTTGTCAGCGGATCTTCAGATAATATTTAAAAGACATTTTTAGTTAGAATCAAGAGGTAGATTTGATGACAAAATTAGCACATTACGATATTGTTGGTAGTTTCTTAAGACCAGAAGAATTAAAAGAAGCAAGAAAGAATTTCAACCAGGAAAAGATCTCACAAGAAGAGTTAACTAAAATTGAAGATCAAGAAATTAAAAAGCTAATTCAAAAAGAAGAAGAATTAGGATTAACAGCAGTCACAGATGGTGAATTTCGTCGTAGTTGGTGGCATCTTGACTTCTTGTGGGGATTAAATGGCGTTGCCAAATATGATTACAAAGAGAGCTATAAGTTCTACGGAGCTAAAACTAGGACCGATAATGCAGAACTATCTGGAAAAATTGCCTATAATCCTGACCATCCATTTTTTGATGCATTTAAGTTTGTTAATGCTAATGTAAAAAATGCAATTGCTAAGCAAACTATTCCTTCCCCAACTCTCCTATTTAGGGACAATCGCTCTGATAATTGGCCTAACTTCTACGATAATAAAAAAGATTACTTGGACGACCTAGCTACAGCCTACAATAAAACAATCAAACATTTTTATGATTTAGGTTGTCGCTATATTCAAATTGATGATACTACCTGGGCTTTTTTGATCAGTAAATTAAATGAAACGCAAAATGATCCCAAAGAACATGAAAAATATGTTCAATTAGCAGAAGAGTCTGTTTATGTAATTAATAAGTCAATAGAAAATCTGCCTGCTGATCTAACAATTGCTACACATATTTGTCGTGGAAATTTCAAGTCTACTTTTCTTTTTTCTGGTGGATATGAACCAATTGCAAAATATCTTGGTCAGTTAAACTATGATCGCTTTTTCTTAGAATATGACAGTGATCGTGCTGGTGATTTGAAACCAATTAAGCGAATTTGGAATAATCGTGATAATGTCACCATTGTTCTTGGCTTGATTACTTCAAAAAATGGCGAATTAGAAGATCCAGTTGCAATCGCAAAACGCATCACGGAAGCCGGCCAATTAGTACCCTTGGATAATCTGGCTCTAAGTACCCAATGCGGCTTTGCTTCTACTGAAGAAGGAAACATTTTAAGTGAAGCTGATCAATGGAAAAAGATTAAATTTGTTGTTAAGATAGCAAATAATATTTGGAAAAGTTTTTAACGGAGGGAAATATTATGGGTAAAGTTGAAAGTTTTGAATTAGATCATACTAAAGTTAAGGCACCTTACGTTCGTTTAATTACTGTTGAAGAAGGACAAAAAGGCGATAAAATTAGTAATTTTGATCTTCGTTTGGTTCAGCCTAATGAAAATGCAATTCCTACTGGAGGCTTGCATACCATTGAACACCTATTAGCTGGATTATTACGTGACCGCATTGATGGTTATATTGATTGTTCACCATTTGGTTGTCGCACCGGCTTCCACCTCTTAGTTTGGGGTACTCCATCCACTACAGAGGTAGCTAAGGCACTTAAAGAATCGCTTGAAGAAATTCGCGACAAGATTCAATGGGAAGACGTTCCTGGTACTACTATTGAATCTTGTGGCAATTATCGGGATCACTCCCTATTTTCTGCTAAACAGTGGTCAAGAGATATTTTAGAAAAAGGAATTTCTGACGATCCATTTGAAAGAAATGTTGTAGAATAATTTTTCTGAATAAATATAAAAATGCATTATTACTAATCTCAAACTAGTAATAATGCATTTTTTAATTATTTTTCTTATATCTATTCCACAAAACTATGTTGCCAATTACTAGCATACATATCCAAATAGCTGCTAGAACTAGGTTGTTTTGGTAACTTTGTTTATTTTGAATATTACCCCAAATCACACCAATATATATTCCACTTAGAATTGCACTTAATGTAATGCTAGTTAAGATAACTACTAAATTTGGTATTTTTTTCTTATAGTTTAGCAACTGAAGCCAATTATAGACCATCTCACAAATTACGATTAATACTACCAGTAAGTCATACCACCATTCTTGCCGCTTAACAAACATATTTATCGTCTCAATGAAATAGTAGCCACAAATCATTGCAAATAAATCTAAAGTAAGCAATTGTCCTACAATGGTGTTCTTTTCTTTTTCTTTCATAAAAGTCCCTTTATCAATCTTATTGTCTCTTTTAATTATAGAACAATAGCCTCCATTTCAGCATTAAAAATATTAAAGCTGGCTTTAGGCACTTAAGATATGGAAGTAACTTAAAACAATTCCTAAAATCAAAACAAACCAGATCATCTTAGTGGAGGTCACATGCTTCTTTCCTAGCAACCAGTAAACTAAAGCTACAAGTAAGACAGGTACTAAGGATGGCATAATTTGATTTAAAATTGTTTGCATCTTTAATGTTACTTTGCCTGCTCGATATACAAAAGGTACGTTCACGTTAACTACGGTTGGTATCAAAGCCCCAACGACGGTAACCCCAAGTAAAATAGCAGAGTCGGTAATTGCATTTAACTTACCTGAAGCAGAATCAATTAATTTTGCTCCCTGTGAATACCCGAGGTTTAAAAAGCCAAATCTTGTGAATAAAACAATCAAATTAACAATTATCCACAAGAAAGCTCCAAAAGGATTTCCTCGTAATCCCATATATGCACCAATTGATCCACAGATTGTAGGAATAATAGCGCCAAAAATTGTGTCTCCTACTCCAGCTAAGGGTCCCATTAATCCTGTCTTTAAGCCAGCAATTGTTTCTTTAGCTTTACTTCCTTGCTTTTCTTCAATTGCTAAATCCATTCCAATGATAAAGTTTCCATCAAATGCATTCACGTTGAAGAATTGGGACTGCATCTGCATCATTTCAACTAATTCTTCATCTTTGTACCAGCGCTTTAAAAATGGCAAAACAGTGTAAAAGTAACCGGGAGCCATCATTTTCTCATAGTTCCAAGATAACTGACTAGCCCAGAGCCAACGCCAATTTGCTCGAAAAAGGTCTTTTTTTGTTAATTTATTTGAATTAGTTTTCATATTCTCCCTCTTCATTTGTATATTCTTCACTCTCAGCTACTTTTTCTGAACTATTTTGTTTTGTATTTAATTTTTCTACTTCACGAGTGTAGTGGAGATAAGCTAAAGCGGCTCCCAGCAACGCTACCCCTAGCATTGGCATTTTTAAGTAAGCCGCTGCAATGAAGCCTATTGCTAAATAAGAAATAAATCTTTTAGTTGGTAAGTATCTAAGTAAAATTGCAATACCAACAATTGGCAAAATATGCCCCGATACTTTTAACCCATCAGTCAACCAAGCTGGAATTATTCGTAGAATTGCTTTAACAACATCATTTCCTACTACAAGTAAGATAAAAACTGGGATTGCACGTGAAAAGCCCCAGGTAAAAGTTCCCCACAATGCATTTCTTGCTGCCGCATTTGGCTTATTTTCTTTAATAAAAGTATCAATTCGATGTTGAAAAATAGTATTAGCAAATCTGGCTAAAACATCTAGTTGGACCATTAAGAGTCCTACTGGAACGGCCAAACCAATTGCAAACTGCACACCTTTTCCTGAAATAACGGCGTAAACTGTACCAACAATTGCACCAGTCATAAAGTCCGGCATTGAGGCTCCTCCATATGTTGAGACCCCTAAGACCATTAATTGGAGCGTTGCCCCAACTGCTAGCCCAGTTGTAATATCACCCATAATAATTCCTGAAATCATCCCAATTGCTAAAGGATTATTCACAATTGATACAGTTAATTGATCAATAATTGCCCAAAATGCTAGGCAAGTTAGTAATAAAATCTGCCACCATTGTATTGTCATTGTCTTATCTTCCCTTTACTTTTCTAATAACTCCATAAATTCTTCTTTGTCTTCTGCCGGCACCATTTGATGATAAAGATGACAACCATGCTCATTTAAGTAGTTAAAATTATCCACATCTTCTGCAGTAACAGCCACACTCTTCGCAACTTGACGTGAATCAGCCTTAGTAGACATATTTCCTACGTTAATTTCAGGTAAATTCACCCCATTATCAACCATTTGGCGTAAAACCCCAGGATTTTTAACTAACACTAAAACGGTTTGCCCCTTATATTTTCCTTCATTAATTCTTCTGGCTGCACCTTTAGCAGTCAAAATACTTAAGTGAACGCCATGCGGACATGCGGTCTTTAAGGCTGTTTTTTGAATATCATTTTTTACGATATCATCTCCAACTACCATAATTCGCGTTAATCGCAATGCATTTGTCCACATCGTCGCAACTTGTCCGTGGATAAGTCGTTCATCAATTCGAACGTTATGCATAGTTTGTGGTTCTACTTCCGCATTTTTATTTAATTCGTTACTTTGATGAGACTCTTTCTTGTTTGAGGTGGCCTTATCTTCAGTTGGCTTTCCAACAGGCGCTATATTTTCTTTAGCTTGTTTGATTGCTTCCTCCATCGGAGTTCCCATTACTGCTGCTAGCAAAAGTGGCAAACACAGACCGCTGTATACTTTTACTTCAGGATGTTCTTGCTGATAGCGTAATGCAGCGTTAGCAGGAGTTCCTCCGGCAATATCCACAATAATAGTTGGCACTTGTTCAAAACCTTCGGCAGTTTGAGCAATCTCATCAAGTAAATCATCTTGATTCATTGTTTGTTTAAAAGCAATCGCTTTTACATTTGATAATTTTCCTGCAATCATTTCACAGCTAGCTAGAGTTGCCTTAGCATATTCACCATGACTAACTATTAAAAAGTTATCCACATTTAATTCCTCCAGAATTCACAATGTTTATATTTTATCCTAATTGGTATATAAATTAAAGCTAAATATAGTGGTGTTTACAGCTGATTATTCAGCATTGGTATAGTTCAATTCTATTGTTTTGCGCTTGTAATCGTTATCATTGTTGATACAAAAAGAAGACCCTACTTGGCAAAAGTAGAGTCTTCTGAAGGAATATAACTATGAAAATTTTATTTAATGAAATATTATTTAAGAATTTAATTTTTGTTGATATATGAGGATTATAGGAAAATTTATTTTAATTACTTAGTAAAGCCAACATCGTACCAGCTGCTTGCTGATGGCTTAAGTGACCAGCCAGTTACCTTGTTGTTAACTGCAGTTACTGACCAACTGTTTGTGGTAGGTACAACATAGGCATTGTCATACATCCATTGTTGCCACTTATCAAATGCTTGTACACGGTACTTGTGGTTGAAGGCCTTAGTTGAATCAATGTTAGTAAGAAGTTTAGATTGAGTTGGAGAAACAAAACGAGCCATGTTGTATGGAGCACCTTCACTGTAAAGGTCCATTGGTGATGGTTCAGCTGATAAACTCCAACCACCTTCAAAGACATCAATCTTAGGACTATCTGCTTGAACATCTTGTACCCAAGAGTTGAATTCCATTGGACGACCACCAACAAATTTAGCATCTAAGCCGATCTTTTGCCATTGTTGGATGTAGTTAGTCCAGATCTTTTCAGCGTTTGGTTGTGTATTACGAACAGCAACGTTAATAGTTAACTTCTTACCATTTGGTTGACGACGGTATTTTTCACCCTTACGCTTCTTGTATCCAGCCTTGTCTAACAATTCATTAGCCTTCTTCAAGTTGTATGGGTATCCCTTGATACTCTTGTCAGAGAAGTCGCCAAATTGTGCTGGGATTAAAGTGTTAATACGGAAACTCAAGCCATTGCTGTAACGCTTGGTAACGGCATCAATGTTCATTGCATAAGCCATCGCCTTACGTAATGAAACATTGTTCATCTTAGCATTCTTATCTTCAACGTTCTTACCAGTCTTCTTGTCAAACTTACCTACCTTAAAGCCTAAGTAGTTGTAAGATAGAGGAATCTTACCAATGAAGTTAACGCCCTTAGTATCCTTAACGTTGTTCCATTGAGAGTTAAGCACACCAGTAATATCAAACTTGTGATTCTTAATAGCTTGAGAAACAGAGTTAGTTCCGATTACTTCCATAGTAATCTTATCTAAGTTTGGCTTACCACGCCAGTAATGTTCATTTGGTACATAAGTAACTGATTGACCACGAACAACTTTTTGAACCTTGTATGGACCAAAGAAAAGTGGTTGTTTACGAACCTTATCATTTGATAAAAGTTTATCAAATGGAACGTCTTTCAAGTAGTGGTATGGTTCTGCACTTTCAAGGAAGTAACCATTACCAGATTGAAGCATACCTGGTTTCATTTCCTTAAAATGAAGTACAACTTTTCGACCATCTTCACCATTTGGCATTTCAATACCGGAAATCTTGTCGGCCTTACCTTTGTGATATTCATCTAAACCAACTAGGTTAGCTAAAGAATCCGTATATCTTGAAGTCTTGGTCTTAGGATTACCAACAATTTCGTAAGCATATTCAAGATCCTTAGCAGTTACTTGCTTACCGTCTGACCACTTAACGCCATCTTTAACTTCGATAGTAATTGTCTTAGCGTTCTTATCTAACTTAAAGGTAGCTGCGCCCTTGTTGTTAATCTTGTAGCTGTCATCAGTTGCAAATAAACTTTCTAAACCTGGCCCTTGAATTTCGCTGTCAGTTGAAGTGTCAGATAATTCTGGTAAGAAGATACCTGTGAAAGGTGAGTCACTTTCAATTGCGTACTTTAATGTTCCACCCTTTTTAACTTGTTTCTTAGGAACTGCCTCCTTAAAACTAACTTTCTTATCGCTTGCATTATTGTTGTTGTTATTCCCACAAGCAGTTAAAGTTAATGCCGCACCGGACAATACTGTAATTGCTCCTAACCACTTAACTTTTTTCATAATTTCTCCCCCTTTATGAGATGACTTAAATTTCTTGTTTTTGATTATATGATATTAAAATGAAAAAAGCAATATAAAATTAAAATATTTTTTGATATTTTTTGCTTTAATTAAAATTACAATAAAATATATACTTTATGTAGTCTATCAAGGCTAGACACTACTAAAATAAATTCAAGCAAATAAAAACTGCTATATTTTCCTTTTTAAAGCAGAAAGCATAGCAGTTTTTTCATATATTTTTTCTTAATTAAGATTTTTTAATATTTCTTTTAGGAGTAAAATTTAAAGCCAAAACCGCCCCAATAACTAAGAGGGTTCCTAGCCAATCCATCTCCGACATTACTAACCCAAAAACTAAAACTGAACCAACTGTAGCTGATAATGGTTCAAAGGCATCTAGTAAACTTACAGTCGATGGTTTCACATAGCGTAGAGCGTTAGCCATAATTTGAAATGGAATAATCGTTCCAATGATAATTATTGCACTTACGTCCAGCCATACTCTAGGTGTATTTGGAATTGATGTGAACTGCGGATATACAAGCATCAGCCCAATTCCTGCAAATAGCATCCCCCAGCCTGTTACAACCAAACTTGATACTCTTTTAACAAGTTTAACTGGGATTAAAGTATAACTTGCTTCTCCTAATGCCGACAGCAATCCAAAAAATAGAGCCAGTGGAGTAATTGCTAGTTGATTAAAATTACCATGAGTTGATAATAAGAATACGCCAATAAAAGCTAGGATAGCAGCTAATACATCCAATTTTCTTAATACTTGTTGATGAGTGACAGCCAAATATGTTAGGACGAAAAATGGTCCAATAAACTGCAAAATTGTGGCAATTGATGCATTTGCAATCTCAATTGCAATAAAGTAAAAGACTTGTACTGGTAATAAGCCAAAAACTCCATAAGCAATAATATGAAGAGTATTTTTCTTATCTTTTAAAACTGAAAATGGCTTTTGATGTAAGACTGTCGCAATAATTAATAAAACAATCCCGGAGATAATTAATCGGATTTGTGTTAACCAAATCGGTGTAATCTTACTACTCACTTTAAATAAAGATTCGGCAAATAATCCAGAGATTCCCCACATTACTGCTGCTAAAGCAGCTAAAATTGTCCATAGCCTGCTTTTTGACTGTTTATCCATCCAACTTTTCCTCACAAATTAAAATTGATCTAAATCATCATAACATACTTAATCTGTGAATTTACTTTTCTCTAAAGTGATTACTCACACATATTTTAATGAAGAAAATTCTGCAACAAAAAAGGTGGTTCTATGACCACCCACAAGACGTCTTTTGGCAAGTAATCAGCTTACCTTTGTCGCGCGCCTGCTCAACATACTTTAATTGCTAGTTATATTTTAGCACTTTAGAGCTTATTTCTCGCTTCATAAAAATACTGCCCGAAAAATCGAGCAGTATTTTTTTAATTCAACTAATCTAAATCTTTTCCATTGGATTCAATAACTTTCTTATACCAATAGAATGAATCCTTCGGTCTTCTTTCTAACGTACCTTTACCATCATCATCGGCTACTTGACCACCGCTAGAAAAGCCGCCTTCTTTTAAGATAGAGTCATAAACATCAGCTACTTCGTTGCCAATAACCACTTGGTATTGGCCACCTGCTTTAACAACAGTTACAACACCATCTGTGTCTTTTAAGGCATCATCGTTTGCCTTTTTCTCACCTTTCAACTTAAAACGTAAACGGGTCGTGCAGTGAACTACACTAATCACGTTGTCTTTTCCGCCAACGTCTTTAATAATTGTTTTTGCTAGACCATCGTAATTCTTAGCCATAGCTCTTTCCTCCCAATAATAAAACCCAAGCTACTCAAAAACTAAAGAACATAACTGTTCAGTGTCTTTCAGTAACTTGGGTTCTTGCCTAATCGAATTAGTAATATACCTAAGTATGAAATATTTATTTTTCTTGACGACTCGTTACCCGCCAAATATGTAAAACAAGGTAGAACTCATCGTCTGAGTTTAAAGTCCATCCTTTTTTACTGTGTAAATAAGTTGCGATTCGTTCAGCCGTATCATAAGCATGATTATACTTAATCTTCATAAATCCTAATAGAGAACCATCAAGTTCTCCGCTCTTATGATGCTTATTTCTTAAAAGTCTTACTAATAATACTCTCAAGTGGGTAATAAAACGGCTATAGTTAAATGACTCTGTATCTAAAGTCATTTGATATTGGTATTGAATAATATCAATAATTCCCCCCTATCAATTCAGTTATTTCAACTGTTTCTTGCACTTGATCATTATCAGATGCTGCATTAACAAAGTGATAGGTCATAAAAATACTTTCACTTACTGGCAAGTTAACATTCATTTCTTTATTAATTAAAGCAATAACTTTTTCACTAATTTTATATTCCTTTGGAAAAAGATTCTTAACTTCCCAGCGTGTATTGGCAGCACTAATATCAATATTATCTTCAGTTCTTGAAAAGGCAAAATCAATATGATCAGCTAAAGCCAAATATTGAAAATCGTTGAACTTTACATTCAATAGTGGCTCCACCATCTGGATCACCTTATTGGTTAAATCGATGGTCGAAGCGTTTATTTCTTTTACTTGGTTAACTTCATCTTGATGAGAGTTAGCAATGAAACGTCTTTCAATTTTACTCTCATCAATTTTATCGCCTTTTTTTAAGCCAAAACCCACGCCTTTACCTAGGACTACTTGCTCTTCACCCTGATCGTCCTGAACCAAAGCCGCACTATTGTTAAATGTTTTAAGAAATATCATCCGACGAATCACCTTTATATAGAAAAAAGGTACCACAAACTAAAATATACCTAACTATTTAGTATATCATCATTAGTCGTAGTAGCTAAGACCTGATCGCATCAGTAATCCGCTTATTTACAGTAATTATAATAGCGCTTACATGCTTATATGCCAATATTTTTTTAATTAACAAATTAAAAAGAAAAGGTAGTAAGTACATACATAGCACTTACTACCTAATCTAATTTATTAAACTGTAGCTATTAAATATTGTATTACTTTTGACGCTTCTTTCTATTTAGACCTAATCCCAACAAACTACCAATAGCTGCAATTGCCAAACCTAAAATTCCTGCAATTTCTTCAGACTTAGAATCGGTTTGTGGTAAAGTCTTATTAGTTTGAGCTGCTTTATTTTTAGCTATTGTAGCAGCTTCAGCAATATGTGTATTACTATTTTCCTCTCTTAATTTATAAGAAGTGTTACTAGTAGTAATAGACTTATTATCAGTCTTAGCAGCTAAACCTGAATCAACATAAGTTTTAACCATAACATCGACACTTGAACCATCTGGAAATTCAACTGTAATTACACCAGTATGTGTACCAACAGTTGATAGATCTGGTGTTACTTTCCAACTATATTTAGTACCAATTGGCATCTTATCTTTGTTCTTAATTGCAGATGATGCATCTGGTAATTGTCCACCTGCTGGCACATCAATTGGTTGAGTCTCTGGCTTGTACTTATC
>CANRQR010000016.1 GCA_947641735.1 uncultured Lactobacillus sp. | reverse complement strand
CGCCGCGTTTAGCCACTTCGCTAGGCCTCCGAAACGTTACTTAATTATAATAACGAACTGCCTAGCAAAAAGCAAGTAAAAATTAGAAAAAAATCTAATTTTTTATTTTAGTATTACCTACTTTAATTGAGCGATATGCTTCTTAATGATATCAGCTGATTCCCTTAGCTTTTCATCTTCTTCAGAAGTTAACTCTAGTGGAATAACTTTTTCTACCCCATCTTTTCCAATAATTGCTGGATATCCAATATATGTTTGTACTTCATCTAAATATACAGAAGTTGGTGCAAATAATCTGGCATCACTAAATACAGCTTGAATTAAGCGAACAGCACAAGTTGCAATTGCATATGAGGTATATCCTTTTCCAAATGCTACTTTCATCGAATTTTTATTAGGTTGTGCACTTAATTTTTCCTCTTGTTCTTTTGTGAACAGTTCTTTAGCCGACTTACCATTAATTGAGACAGTTGACCAAGCAGTAAATTGGGATGCTCCATGTTCACCTAAAACAAATCCTGCTACATTTCTTGGATCTTCATTAAGTGCTTCCCCAACAATTCTTTGCATTCTAGCAGTATCTAGGAAAGTTCCAGTTCCAAAGACTTGTTTTCTCGATAAACCAGTAGTTTCTTGCAAAATAGTCGAAATTGCATCACATGGATTTGAAATATTAACTAAAATGCCATTGAAGCCAGATTCTTTAATTTTAGCTCCTACTTCCTTAGCATTCTTAGCATTAATTTCAAATTCACCAAATCTATCTCCAGTTTTAACTGTCGCAGCAATATTACCAAAGGAAGTTACAATAATATCAACATCCTTTAAATCGCTATAGTCACCTAGAAACACATTAACATGATAATCATTCCTAGCTAAAGTATCACGCAAATCATTATATTCCGCCTCTGCTTTAGCTTGGTTTTTATCTAATAAGTATAAATTATCAACAATTCCATGAGTAAATAAAGTAAAAGCAACTGTCGCACCAACATGTCCCATACCAATTACGGCTACATTTCTCATTGTAATTCCTACTTTCTATAAAAACTTTCTATAAAAATTCTTACACCTTAAGGATAATCCATTTGAGCTAAGTTTTAAATTCATTTTATATCTTTTGACTAGAAACTATTTTTTCATGTTGCTTAATTTTTTCAATTCGCTTCTCATCTCTTTTAATAAGTAATAAAAATAAGGCTTCAATAATTGTAAAAGCTGCTACACGAGAGAAGTAATATTGATTTTGTAAAACTGTTTGTCTTACCCCGGTCCTTAAATGATAATCACTATTTAAGGCAATTGGAGAAGCTGGATTATTAGTAATACTGATAATTTTAATTTTATTCTTTTTAGCTAACTCAATCTCTTTTATTAGAGCTGCCGATTCTCCGGAATTTGAAATTACAATCAAACAATCCTTATTGTTTAAATTCATTGTTTGTGCATCAGCTGTTTCAACATTTCCACCAGAAGCAAACGACAAAATACCAATTTGATTAAATTTATAAACTGCATCTGCAGCTACAGGATAGGTATCTCCTTCGGCACTGATTTGAACAATTCTACTTTTTTCAATTAGAGAAAGAATCTGCTCTAATTGATCAGTTGGAATATGACCTAAAGTAGATTGAATTTCATTAATTTTATTTTTTTCAATTTGGGCTAAGGCAGCTTGTATATCATCCTTAGGTAGTTCTCTTAAGGATTCGCTCTCCTTTTGCCCCATACTTTGTGCAAGTAAAATTTTCAATTCATGAAATCCTGATAAAGATAAATTCCGGCAAAATCTTGTTATGGATGCATCACTTACTTTTGCTTTTTTAGCTAATTGAGAAATTGTAATATTTATAACTTCAGCCGGATTTTCGAGAATAGTTTTTCCAATTTTTTGATCAGAAGCGGACATTTTATTCATTTGCGCATAAATTTTATCAATAATATTTTCCAAAAATTTCCCCTCATTTCATAAAAATTATACCATTCCTATAAAATTATTTTCATATTTTTACATTTGACGAAAATAATTTTTAAAAGTATTATTGATTGTGTAAATAATTTTCACAAAATTATATTTATAAAAATAATTTACGGAGAACTAAAATGTCATTAATTAGTCAAAAAGCACTTAGTAAGATTAAACCCAATATGAGTATTAGTTTGGGTGGTGGAAGCAATGTGCTGAATCTCGCAAAAGATCTATCTCAAGCACACATTTCGAATCTAACACTCTATTCTCCCTCTGAAATAACTCAAGCTAAATGTAAGCAATTTGGATTAAAGGTATTACCTTTTAGTGAAAACTCACCTCACTTAGACTTAGCTTTTGATGGATGTGATAGCATTGATAAAAATTTCAATGCTCTAAAGAGCGGTGGTGGTATTCATCTCTTTGAAAAGCTAGCCGCTGAAAATACAGAAGAATACATCTTATTGCTTCCAGCAGAACGCTTTAGAGATGAACTATCCCCTACTATTCCACTCTGTCTTGAAGTAGTCCCCGCTTGTCTTGAAAATGTAATAAAAACTATTCCTAAAGAATACGACTATAAAATTCGTCTGGGTAAAGCAGCAGCATCCTTTGCGCGCTCACCATTGGGTAATATTTTGATTGATATTTATCCTCAAACTTCTTGGCATAATATAAAAAAACTGAACAGTTTTCTTCTAAAACAAAATGGGGTTGTAAGTAGTTCATATTTTAAAGGAATTGTTACCAGCATTATAACCGAAACTAAAAATAAAGCAGTTGAAATAAAGAAAGGATAATAATTATGAAAAAATATAATTGGGGTATTATTGGTACAGGATGGATTGCGCATGAAATGGCGGGTGCATTGCAAGCTAGCAAAGGTGAAGTGTACGCAGCAGCCAATCCAAATGAAGATGAATTAAAAAAATTTGCTGCTGAAAAAAGGGTCAAACATATCTTTACTAACCCTGACGAAATGATTAAGGATCCAAATATCCAAATCATTTATATTGCTACTCCACATACATTTCACTATGACTACATCAAAAAAGCTTTAAATGCTGGTAAACACGTTCTCTGTGAAAAAGCTATTACAGTGAATGCAGATCAATTTGATGAAGTAGAAAAACTTGCTAGGGAAAAGAATTTGATCCTATCAGAGGGATTTACACTTTACCACATGCCTATTTACCAAAAAGTTAGGAATTTAATTGATAATGGTAAATTAGGCAAAATTAAGCTAGTCCAAGTAAACTTTGGTAGTCTTAAAGACTATGATCCAAGCAATAGATTTTTTAATAAAGCTTTAGCCGGCGGAGCTCTTCTAGATATTGGTGGCTACGCTACTGCTTTTGCAAGAATGTTTTTATCAAAACAACCAGAAAGCATTTTAACAACAGTAAAATTTTTTGAAACTGGTGTTGATGAACAATCAGGAATTATCCTAAAAAATACTCATGACGAAATGGCGGTTATGGCTCTTTCAATGCGAGCAAAACAGCCTAAACGAGGTGTGATTTCTGGAACTAAAGGCTATATAGAAATATCTAATTATCCTCGAGCAACTGAAGCTCAGATTACTTATACTGCAAGTGCCCATGAAGAAAGTCATGAGACAATAACAGCGGGTAAAACTTCTGAAGCCCTTGAATATGAAATACAAGACATGGAGCGTTATATCGAACAAGGCCATGATGATGGTGAATTAAGTATTTCAAGAGATGTAGCACATATCTTAACGAGTGTTCGTACTTCGTGGGGAATGAAATATCCATTTGATGAAAAACAATTTTTTGTAAATTAAAAGACTAGAGATGGTGCATTTTTTGTATCATCTCTAGTCTTTTCTATTAGTTAACAAAAATTGTATTTTTTGCCTTCCAATCGCGAATTTTTATTCCTACCCAAAAGCCATAAATGCCGACTGTAATAATGGTTAAAAGTAGCCACTTAATCCAATTCCCAAATAATCCAAAGGCACTTCCAGTAAATTTCATCCTGTGTCCTTCAATTACAGTATGGTTAATTTCCCAACCATAAATCATGCACACAGCCCAAGGATAGCAAATCCCTAATGTACAAACAGTAATAAGTGTTCCTAAGATATGCCAACCAATAAAAGAACTTAAGCCCCCATCAAAAAAAGAATTACGTCCATGCCTTGTTTCCATTATGATCTCTTCCAATCCAAATTTATGTACAAAAAAAGCCAGGTAAAACCTGGCAAATCTATTGGGTTAGCTGGATTCGAACCAGCGCATGATGGTACCAAAAACCATTGCCTTACCACTTGGCTATAACCCATCCTTCAAGCCTTTTACTTGTTAGCTCTATTTGAATGAACTTAATCACTCAACGATTAATATCATATTATAAATACGAACCTCTGTCAACAAAATCCTCTAAAAAATATTTATTATTTTTAAAATTAATTAGGAGCATAAAAAAGATCGCCTTTTGGCGATCTTTTTAAGCATAATTCAGTTGATATTTTAGTACCAGCCGTTAGTTTGCCAGAACTTTTGAGCACCAGTCCATGAACCGTAACGTGATTTTACGTAGTTATCTGCTACACGTTCTTGGTTTGCTGCTGAGTAGTCTCCACCAAGGTATGATGCTGATAATTGGTATTTACCAATGTATTGACCATTTCTTGCTGAGTATGAACCACCTGATTCACGACCTGCAATCCATGCCTTAGCTGAAGCTTCAGAACCAGATACGTTTGAAGTGTAGTTTGATTGTGCAGGTTGTGCTACTTGAGTAGTTTGCTTTTGTGCAGGTGCGTAGCTGTAAGTTCTTTGTTGTACAGGTGCTGAGTAAGTACGTTGTGCACTGTAGTTGTAGTTAGTCTTAGGAGTTTGTGCAACAGTTTGATGTTGTACTGGTGTTTGAGTTTGTACTTGGTGTTGTACTGGTGTTTGAGTTTGTACTTGGTGTTGTACTGGAGCTACCGGAGCTTGCTTAGTTTGAGTTGAAGCTTGTGCTTGAACATTTTGTGAAGCAGCTGGAGTAACGTGTTTTGCTGGTTGTTGTACTGATGCACTTTGAGTAGTTTGTGCTTGTTGTACAGCAGTAGCACTTTGCGCTGGTGCTTGAGTAGCAACACTAGCAGTAGCAGCATTTCCACCTTCTACAGTGTACTTAGCCATGATCCATTGATTTGCACCAAGATCGTACCACTTGTTACCCATAGCATCATATGCAGTTCTAACTACTTTCCAAGTAGTACCATGGGTTAATTCTTTACCAGTGAAGTGGGCACTTTCAATACCGTCCCAAACAGCAACAGTAGAATTTGCATTATTAATAGTTACAACATTAGTATCATTTTGAACAATAGTAGCAGCTTGTGCGTCATTAGTATTTTGTGAATTTAAGGCTACCAAACCAGTTGCGGTAAGGGCAGCAGCTGCGAGTGACTTAGTTAAGATAGATTGAAATTTCAAGAGAAATTCTTCCTTTCATATTTATCAGTCATTTAATTTACAAGTTACATAATACAGCCTCAAAATGTCAAAACCATGACATGAATGCTACCACATTATTAAATAAAAGTGCCTTATGTTACAGTTCATGTAATATTTGTAACTTGAACACGCTTTCTTGTAATATTCCTATATAAAACTACTATGCCTTATGAGTTAGCCATATCATACCTTTCTTTCCCTTTAATGATTAGTAGGTGCCTAGACGGTTAAAAAAATGAACTCCAAAACTTCTTAATTATGAATTCAAAATTAATTAAGGTTTGACTTATTAGTAATAAGATAAAAATAAATCCATACATCACCTGACTTGTAACTATGAACGCAAAAAAGAGATGTCAATTACGACATCTCTCTTTATATATATTCACTAACTTTTAGTACCAGCCGTTTGCTTGCCAGAAACTTTGAGCGTTAGACCATGAACCGTAACGTGATTTTACGTAGTTATCTGCTACACGTTCTTGGTTTGCTGCTGAGTAGTCTCCACCAAGGTATGATGCTGATAATTGGTATTTACCAATGTATTGACCATTTCTTGCTGAGTATGAACCACCTGATTCACGACCTGCAATCCAAGCTTTAGCTGCTGCTTCAGAACCAGATACATTTGAAGTGTAACTTGATTGAGATTGTGTAGGTTGTGCTTGTTGTTGTACTGGTTGAGTTTGTTGTGTACTTTGAGCTGGTTGAGTACTTTGTACTGAAGAGTAAGTACCTACAGAAGTCTTAGGTGCTGAGTATGAACCTTGAGTAGTTTGAGTTTGTGCAGCAGTATTGTATGAACTTGCTTGTGAAGTAAACAATTCTGAAGCAACATTAGGATCAACAGTATCTTTACCTAAGCGAGTATACTTAGCCATTACCCATTGGTTTGCACCAAGATCGTACCACTTGTTACCAGCATCGTCATACGCAGCTCTGATAACTTTCCAAGCAGTTGCATGTGGTAAGTATTGACCAGTCATTTGCTTATCAGGACCGTATGAATTCCAAACAGCAATGCTCTTGTGTGGAAGGTAGTTAATTGTAACAACTTTTTCTTGTTGACCAACAGTAACTTCTGCAGCCTTTACAGTGTTTTGAGTGTTATTTACAATTGCAGCACCTGCTAAAGTAAGGGCAGCAGCTGCAGCAGTTTTAGTTAAAGTAGATTTCAAATTTTTATTAAGCATATCCAAAATTAAATTCTCTCCTTGATAAATTTGATTTGAATCATTATTTCGTCATTTCTATTTACAGCTTATATAATACATGGCCAATATTGCAGAATAGTTCCTAGAAAATTAAGGATATATTTCATCTTGTTACATTCCTGTAATATTTGCGCCTTAAGTTACAATAATGTAACGATGTAATCTTTCTGTAGCAAAACAAAGAAGAGAGAGTCATTTTCTTAACTCTCTCTTCTTTTCTTTATCCATCTATTCTTAAATTGGTTAAATTTCTTTGTATCAGTAAACTTTAACTGCGGGAAACTCGTAAGGAATCGCTTCTGATTCCAGGATAATGTTTCCATTAATTTATCAAAAGCCTGGTTTAATTTACCTTCATCTAATTTCATACGAGTGTTTAAACGCTCATTCCAACTTTTAGTACTCATATGTAGTTTCTCTACACTAAAGATAGTAAGAATAAAGTCTGTTCCCATCACAATTACTATTATTAAAGCAAGATAGCCATGCGTTTTTATTTCTTCCCAAGTAATTAACTTTTGAACAAATGGCTGAATAACTTTTACAAGAAAGACTACCCCTATCCCCCAAAATAAAGAAATAATTGGTGCAATCCTACCTTGGACATTGCCCCATAAATGTGAATAGTCCCATAACTTCATATGGAAAACATATTGTAAAAATACACTAGCGAAATACTCAAAAATTGTCGCTACTATTACACCGACTATATATAATAGGAAAAGATTATTTTGAATGCGATAGGTACAGATTAAAATCGTTGTTACTGCAAAGCCATATACGGGACAATAAGGCCCAAACAAAAATCCCCGATAATCATAATGATGATCCTTAATCGAACAATAGATTGTTTCCCATATCCAGCCAATTACAGAATATGTAAAAAATAAAACAATAATTTCAGAAAAAGTAAACGGCATTTTTAATACCTCATAAGTAATTTTTAGACTCTTCTATATTAAAGATATCATTCTTTAATGAAATTAAGGCGTACAACACCTCTGGAAAAATTAACTAAAAAGCGTAAAAATATTCTTATCTGTAATTGAAAGGTACATATATAATGAAGAAACTTAATAAAACAGCTAGTAAATATGCTAACATTCTACGCTTTTTTACAATAATTGCTTTAGGAATTTTAGGGACTTTAATGCTTATCCTGATGTTTAGTCAATTATTTGCGATAGGTCGTATTATGATTAGCAATAATTTAATTAACATACCTACGAAAGTTTTAGATGAAATAGTCACTTTCTTCTTATTTTTTGAATTTTCGGCTATGATTGTAGCAGCCTTAAAGCATATGGGTCATACAAGCTTAAACTTTTTAATGAGTCTAGGAATTACAGCCCTTTTAAGAAATTTAATTACTGCGCATGGTGAACCAATGCAAATTTTAATTCATGCAGTAGCAACCCTATTGCTAATTATTGGAGTAGTAATTTTAAACAAACATATCAAATTATAGATTTAATTCATAGGCTAAACGACTAGGATCCTCTGGATCTTCATCAACCATAATAATCCCACGTTCAATAAAATTATTTTTTAAAGCTAAATGTTGCATAATTTGATTTTTACGTGATGTATCAATTCTAAAATTTTTAATTCCTTGATTTACCATAATTGAAATCAAATCTGAAAACATAAAATTAGCTAAATGCATCCCGCGATACTTACTGCTAATAGCTAAACGATGAAAAGTAGCATACTCATCTTTAGTATTTTCCCACTCTCCATTTATTTTCTGATAAGTTGGCTCTATCCCAACAACACTTGCCGCATAGCCAGCCACCTTATCATCTACCATTAAAACCAAGGCACTTTTGTTTTTGATATCAGTTAAAATTGTATCTTCGTCCGGATAGGTTCCTTGCCATTGACTACTACCACTCTGCTTTAGAAAATCTTTTGCTTCATTAATAATACCCATGATATTTGATAAATCGGCGTTAGTGGCATAGCGTGTATAAATTAAAGTCATAATCTCACTCATTTCATTTTTCTACTAGTATACCTAAAAAAGCAGAGCCTCAGCCCTGCTTTTTAGGTTATATTGAATATTAATGTAAAAAAGAGCCTGCCAAATAAAGTTTTCTAAAACTTTATTTGAAAGACTCTTAGTTAATACCCTGAGTGCTGAATGCCAGGATCGAAGTTAAATAGAAAACTTCCTATTATCAACGTTTAAACGCAATTCGAATTTTTTCAATGTATTTGTTTATGCACGTTTTAAATTTATTATCTTTTTGTTATTATTTTTCTTCATTAAGTCCATCATATTTTGACTACAATCAGCATTTTCATGGACATATGTTTTAAGTAATTGTTGGACCGAGTGACCTAGATGAAAAGCTAAAAATGATAAAGCTATCCCAGAGGTATTTGTCCATTTACTTGCTACTGTATGCCTACAGTTATAACAACTAATCTAGTTACTTTCATTATTACCTCTTACCTTTTTAGCAACTTTCTTAATTATTAAATTCATACTTGCTTGTCCATTGGCATCCCTAAAGAAGTTAATCGGTTATCTCTTAAATTTAACAAGATATAATCATTTTTATTTAATTGATCAGTACCTTTTAAGAACTCAGATTGTTTCCGAAACGCATTTAATATATCTAAAGTTTCAGCAGATAAAGGTAATGTCTTTCTAGAAAATTTTCTTTAGCTCTGCCTTTTAAATGATGGTTTGGCGCATGATTCTTTTCACTACAAGAATCATTTATTTCAAAGACTTTAAAATCACCGTTATTAATAGTTGGCCCCACTTAACCATTTGAACTTCTTGAGGCCTCATGCCAGTATCCAAGATAAATAATAATCCAATAACATTTGTCTTAAAAGTTAACTAACTTTCAATTTTTATTATCCATACTTAAGCATTTCTTGTTAGATACAAAAAAATTCCTCAAAAGTATTCTAACCATTACTTTTGGGGATTTGATTTATGAAATAATTAATTTTGACTAATTTTGACTGACTTTTAAATTTTTTTGATAGAATTTTTCGTTTTTTGAGCATTTCACCTAAAGAAAAATCTTTGAAATAAAATTTATCTATCATGATAAATCAAAAAAGAAAGGTTGTAGACGGGCCCGTCCATTAAATTGGACGATGACAAAACAAAAGGTTATTAATTATAAGAACGATATAACTTATTTTTAACAAACTTGGAAAAATCATATACTGAATTAGCAGGTGATATTAGTTATTATATGAAGAAACTTGGCAGCCAAAAAGAAATGAGTGTCAGTAGAATTAAGGAATTTGCCAGAAAAAATATACCATTTGGTTTCGAATTAGATGCGATTTGTTTGATCAAATTCACTAAATCAAAAAAGAAATAGATTTTAATGATATAAAAAATTGAAGGAGTTATATTTTCCTTCCATAAAATTTATTCAACAAATTGTTCTTTCAGTATAAAGTATTAAATTCTTCAAAAATTATTACTTTTATTGAAAATAGAGATTTAGTTCCTCTATATACAGGATTCACTAGAAAAAATGTAACCAAAGAAACACTAGCTTCTATATTGATTACGAAAGTTTATTTGAAGTTATACAATAAAGCTTTGCTCTCTAATACTTCAAATATAGAACCTAACTTTAACCATTATAAAGATAGAATATTCGGCCATTTGCATCCCCAATTATATATGATTTTGGCAGATTCATTATTTATTAAACAAGCTATGCAACGCTTAAAAGATTCTCTTCAAAAGGATAGAGTTAACAGATCAAATATTGAAAAAATTGCATTTAAACAAGTAATTACCATAATTTAATCTTCAATTATAACTTGTCCATTCATAAGCATTGGTAAAAGGAAATCCCGGAGAGATTGAAGTTGTTGGTTTTCCTTGATAATTTTTCTTTGTTGTAGAAGCATGTTGCTTACAATACTCATATATTTTTTTGTTATATCCAAGGTTGGAATAGTTATGTTTTGAGCTTTTAAGAATTTAAAGTGTCGTGAATATCCCTTTTCAATCTCAGGTAATGCAATTATTTCCTGGTATAAAAGATAATTAGGTAATCTTGGATTGTTGGAATTTAAAATTTGTGTTCCATCTGCGCCTCGAGCAAATGGAAAATTAACGTATTTTGATTTGTTAGAATGATCTCCGAATACTATAGCATCATCTAAATTTAAAACATAATCTTTGTTATCGGTATACCCGCAAATATACGAATCTTTACTTTGATCAATAATTGGATAAAGAGATCCTGAATTATATTCTTTACTTTCAATGGTCTTAGTTCTTGGATAATCTCCTAAAATATTCTTTACTATTGAAACTTCCCATCCCTCAGGAATTTCCTGTTTAAGTTGGTCATTCCAAACCATCTTACCACCATTTGACTTGTATGGTTTGCCATCTTTATCAGGAAATTCAAACTGCAAGAACCAATAATCATAGATGGTTTTAGCCATTGATTCAAGCTCTTTGGAGATAGCATTGTTGTTAGTGATTTTGGAATCAATATCTTTAAGTAATTTGCTTACTTTGTTTTGATAATTTAAAGGAGGCACCATTAATTCAAAATTTTCTAAAAACTCCAAATTAATGTTTTTTTGAATACTTCCGTTAACATTATCTTGAATTTGTTGCTTTAATAGTTCAAAAACATAATGTACAAACAAGTTATTTGATTTATTTGGGAAAGCATTGAACCCAACAATACTATCAGGAAAGCACATAGGTTGACCAAGCAAAGCTGTTTCTGCGATGTTTGCAGCTATTGTTATACATAAAGTATCAGTTGGCCATAATTTGCTCTGCTTTAACCCTTTTTCATTATAAAATTCTTCACTTTTTTGAATATATAAATTTGCCTTTTTTATATCTCCGGTTTGAACTAAAGGATAGTGACCATTCTTAAAAAGAGTTTTATCATTTCTAGGCCTGTGTTTTGATTTGCCTCTCGCAAATTTGCCTAAATCAGTTAATCTTTTTTTAGTCCATTTTATTTTGTTCATAATTCAAGTTTCCCAATTGCTTTTTTATACTCTCTTCTAATAAATTATTCTGATTAAACAACTCACTCAACTTTTCCTGATACTCCTGCATTTTCTCTTCGAATTCATCTTTAGTAAGTTCAACATATTCAATTTTTATAGGAAAATACTGACCTGCACTAAATGAATAGTTCTTTTTCTTAATTTCAGAAAGACTAACAACAATTGAAAAGTCTTCAACATCTTTTCTTTCAACAGCAGAATCTACAATTTTTCTAATATCATCTTTATACAAAGTAGTTTTCTGCAATCCATTTTCTTTAACTTTTGCACCTAATTTAGAGGCATCAATCAATTGAACTTGATCACCTTGCTTGTTCTTATTAAAAAAGATCACACTAACATTAGTCCCAGTATTTGCAAATACATTAGCTGGCATCGAAACTACAGTGTCAATCATCTTATTATCAACTAAATATTTTCTAATTTTTTTATCTATACTTCCTGCCGTTAAAAATCCGGTCGGAACGACTACAGCAGCCTTTCCCTTATCGTTAAGAGAATTAATAATAAGTTGGATAAATAGCTCGTAGATGGCCATCGCACTCTTTTTCTTGTTAGGAATTTTTGGAATTCCGGCAAAGTATAATTCATTTGAATTAGGAACGCTTTCTACTTGATCACGCCAATCAGAAAAATCCAACTTAAAAGGCGGGTTTGATACAATATAATCCATTTTTTCGGGATGTTTATTATTTAAGATAGTATTTCCTTGAACAATATTATGAATAGAGTGACTTAAATTATTTAGTATTAAGTTCAATCTGAGCAAGTTTGAAGATTTTTGAGAAATGTCCTGACTATATACAGTACACTTATCTACTCCAATTTTATTAGCAATATTCATCAATAAGGTTCCTGAACCAGCAGCAGGATCATAAACCTTAACATTTTCAGGACTTTCTTTACCAACTAAAATATCAGCAATGATCTTCGCAATGGTGCGCGGTGTGTAGTATTCTGCATAATTACCGCCACCATTTTTGTTGTAATCTTGAATCATGTATTCAAAGATGGTAGAGAAGAAATCAAATCCTTCATCAAATATTGACCTATCAAACTTAGTTGAAGCTAATAATTTAATCAATTCTCTAGCTACATGATTTCTTTGGGAGCCATCTTGAACATTATCAGCAATCAGATGTGCATCAAATAATCTAACCTGAGTATTTCCCGCCGTTTCAACAGAAAATAGATCATTATTATCAAGTGCTATATCATTTAATGTTGTATCAAAAACTTCACTAAAATTATCAACATTTTGTTGATTATAGAGTGTTTCAATTAAATCTTTACGTTGAATTTGTGCAGAATTTTCACCAAGACTCCATTGAAGCATCTCATAATCATCATCACTTAAATCCATTAAATGTTGGTAATCATTTTGTGAATCAGCTTTCTTAGCCTCATAGAGAAATTTATCGTTCAGAAACTTATATAAGAAAGATTGTGTAACTAACTTATATTCGCCAGCTTCTCCTCCTAAACCGGCACTTGTTAAGATTCCTTTAATGCTGTCGACTAAATTTTCAACAGTTTCAACATAATTTGTATTTTCCATTATTTAATTCCTTCATATTCATCGTGATATTCTTTGGTTAATAAGTCAGATAGTTCCTTAATTTCACCAGGTTGAACATCCATTTTTTGAAGATCCTTTCTTTGTTTAATTATTATTCTAAGAATTGCTTTTTTTACATACGGTTCATTTTCCAACACTGCACTATTTTTGGCTATTTCATCATCAATACTTTCTTTAGAAGTTTTCATTACTGTGTAGATACTTGTATGATCTTTAACAGTGTCAGGTTCTTGACCAGTGAAATCATAAATAACTTTTTTGAAGCTTCTAACATACTTTTTATCGCCATTAAATGCATTAGCAAAACGTTCATTCTTAGAATTCAAATTTCTTAAATCAATAATAATTTGTTGAATCTTATGAGTATTCTCTCTTGTTTCCTCAGGAGTGATTTCCTTAATATGTTGCTTTTGCATAATACGTTTAAATTCTTCAAATAAAGAAATCCAATCAGGATCTTTTTGATCCCAATTTTGATTGAATGCATGCTTTGCTTTTTCTTCGGCTTTTCGATAGTCGTCAGCTACAAGCTTCAATTCTTCAGAACCGTCCTTTTCAAAATTAAAAGTCCAATTCTTCATAGCAATATTTAAAATATCTTTTCCGGATTCTTGACTTGTATCTTCAATTAAATTGACTGTTCGAATTCTGTCTTGAACAATACTTAATAATTGAGCGATATTTTTAGCCTTAATCTTTTCAACTAATTCATCATAAGAGAGAAGTCTGGCAACATTGTAATCTTCTTTGAGTTCCCGTAAAGTTTTTGCTAATTGAATTAACTCACTCTTTTTAGGGATGTCATTAATTTGTTGTGAAAAACTTTCTAGGTTACTGGTGTTGTATTCAGCTAAAACTATTTCAGCATTCTGCAAATTCTTTTCAATGTCTTCTACAGGAACAAATAATGAACCATAGATATTATTTAAATCTTCTCCAGATTTTGCATATTCATTGTTAAGTTCTTCAAAGTAAGCCTTATTTGTTTTATCGAACTCTTTAGAAATATTAGCGAAGTCAACAATATAACCAAATCTAAAATCATGATATGGACGGTTTACACGAGTTAGAGCTTGCAATAAGTTGTGGGCTTTAATAACTCTACCGAGATATAACTTCTTTAATCTAGGAGCATTGAAACCTGTAAGCAACATATTATAAACAATCAAGAAATCAGTTTTTCCATCAATAAAATTCTTAACTTCACTATTTCTAGTTTCTTTATCATTTTCATCTGAAAGAATTAAAGAAGCAGTAAATTTAGTTTCACCATCTTTACTTTTTTCTTGAAAGAGTTTGTATAATTCACGTGCTTGGTCAGAAGAATCGGCTACAATCATTCCTCCAATAGTCCTATCTCCATATATTTCTTTAGATTCTTGAAAGTCTTTCAAAATGTAATTTAATAATGGGGAACAATAAGCAGGGTGAGCAAGAATATCTTTTTTCTTTAAGGTACCTTTCTGTACTTGTTCTTGAAGATTATCTACTATATTTTTAAACTTTTTCTTGTACTCAGTTCTAACTTCTTCACGCATTAAACGCAAAGTAAAGCCATCTTGAATGGACTGGTCATAATAGTATTTATTTAAATAATCACCAAAGATTTCTCTAGTGGTTTTATGTTTTTCATTAGCTTTGTGGTCAGGATTAATTAAAGGAGTTCCTGTAAGAGCAATTTTTATTGCATTTTTATCCGCATTATAGAGATTTGGCAAGTATGAACCCTTATTGTTATAAGATCTGTGGGCCTCATCAATAAAATAAACATTTTGCTTATTCAAACTTTCATAACCAGATTTATCTACTAAATTTGTATCTTCATTAATCTTTTGAATATTTACAACAGCCACATCTTCTGTAAATGGTTTATTTAATTCTTGTTTAGAATTGATACGCTTAACTTTTAACCCTCTATTTAAAAATGCATTTTCTGCCTGATTCGCTAAGTCAATACGATCAACAATAAAGAAAAATTGAGGGATGATATTTTTCTTTTGAAAAACATACTTTAAATATTCAATATTGTAGAAGGCTAAGGCCGTTTTACCAGAACCTTGAGTATGCCAAATAACACCTTTTTTAACTCCGGAATTAATTGCGTCTTCAATAGCTTTGGTTGCAAAATATTGAGGATAACGCATTATTTGCTTTTGGAAAGTTATAATTCCATCATCATTTCGCTTCTTATCGTATGCAATACCGAATCTTAAAAAGAATTTCAATCTGTCTAAAGAAAACAATGAAGTTAAAAATGAGTTTGCTGGAGTGTTGGGATCACAATTAGTTTTAAATTCAGGAGTATCCTTAATAGCAATTTTATTAGCGTCCTTTAGAACTTCTACTATTTGTTCTTCAGTCACCTCGCCAACTTGCTTAGATACTTCATCTTGTCTTTCTTCATGCATTGAGTTAAAGAAAGCTTTTGAATAACTTGAAGTACAATAGTATGAACCTGTGGTGTGCATACCATAATCTTCAGAATAGTCCATATTATCGGTGAAGCCAATTATTTGAGTGATATTATGAAAGACCTTAAAAGCTTTATTTTGAAATCTTTTTTCCATCCTCGAAAATTCAGAGATCATTCCAGTCTGACCATTTCGAATTGCATTAGGCTTCTTAAATTCTATGTATGCCAAAGGAAGACCATTGATAAAAATTGTTAAGTCTGGTCTAAATTCATCATCACCATTTTCACAAGGTATTTCATAGGAAATTTGAAAAATATTATTCTTCCAGTTTTCCCAATCAATTAATCTAAATTTTGAATTTCCTTTGTTTTGAATCCTATCAAAGAATTCTTTTCCCAAATCATTATTTGTTAATTCGATTTTTATTTCTTTGTATTCATCATCGAATTCTTTTTCAGTAGCGCCAGGATTTAGCTTTAAAAATTGTTCCTTGAGAATAGGAAGCAAAATATTATTTTCTGGGTCTTTATTACTTTCTACTGTATGTTTGGGAATAAATTCATATCCTAATTTTAATAAATGAATCAGCCCAGGAAATTGAACTCTTGTCATTTCATTAAATTGTGTAGCCATAAAAACTCCTCAAATACAAACATCTCTAATAGATAAATTATACAATAGAATTTAAACACAAAAAAATGGGCAAAAAGCCCATTTTAACACTATATTTAGTACTCCTAAATTTTGCTCAAACACACAAAAACACACTAAATTTGTTTTTGTGTTTACTATGTGTGAATTTCATTTTAATTCAAACTATTTTAAAAGATTTCATATCTTTTAAAAGTAAGTAAAAAGCCCTTCAAATTTAGCTATATTAAACTTCTTTGAAAGACTTTGAAATGCTTATTAACTTTTCTTATGCTGAATGCCAGGATCGAACTGGCGACCTCTTCTTTACGAGGGAAGCGCTCTACCAACTGAGCTAATTCAGCATTAACACTAGAATTATAACAAAGATCTTCTTCCCCTGTAAAGCATCAGTAAATTTTACAAATAAAAAAAGTCGAAGCACCACTACTTCGACTTTTTTTATTAAAAGTTAGCTGTATCTGGATCAGTAGCTAAGCCGCTAACTCCATGTAAACTATCTAATTTACTCATCTGCTCATCATCTAATTCAAAATCAAATACATCAATATTGGCTGCAATGTATTTATCGTGAACTGATTTAGGTAAAGGTAAAAATCCGTGTTCTAGAGACCAACGAATTAAAACTTGAGCCGGTGACTTTCCAACTTCATTAGCTATTTCGTTAACAACTTCATTTCCTAACAAACCACCAGTGCCTAAGGGACTGTATGCTTCACTTAATAATCCTAACTCTTCATTTACTTTCACTACATCTGATTGTAAATCACTTGGATTAAGCATAATTTGGTTAACGGCTGGTTTTATTTCTGCAGTTTTAAGCAATTCCTCTAGGTGATGCTTTCTAAAATTAGAAACTCCAATAGCTCTAATCTTACCCGCCTTAACTGCTTCTTCCATGGCTCTCCAGCTTTCTGCATTTGCTTCAGCCCAGTGATCTCGAAGAGCCAATGGATTAGGCCAGTGAATTAAATATAAATCTAAATAATCTGTCCCTAAATTTTGCAAACTTTTATCAATTGCAGCTTTTGCCTCTTTATAACCATGATCTGCATTCCAAAGTTTAGTAGTAATAAATAAGTCATGGCGGTTAATGCCACTATTCTTAATTCCTTCTCCTACACTTTCTTCATTTCCATAAGCTGCAGCAGTATCAATATGTCTGTAGCCACTATTCAATGCTGCTTCAATTACATGTTTTGCCACATCACCGTCTGGAGTTTGCCAAGTACCAAAACCAATAATCGGAATTTTGACACCATTATTCAATGTATATGTATCTTCAACTGAATTAAATTTCATATTTTTCCTCATTTCTTTAATTACTTACATTATAAAAGTAATTTTTGCTTTTTTCATGAAATTTGGATTTTTACAATTAATTTATTTAAATAAGTCATTAAAAGCTTCAGACATTGTCGGATGCGTATAAATCTGATCTCTTAAAACCGTATAGGATAAATGGGCCTTCATCGCTAAAGAAATCATGTTAATCAATTCATATGACTCAATTCCATAAAGTGTAGCCCCTAGAATTTTTTCAGTTTCTGGGTCAACGAGTGCCTTAAATAAACCTCTATTATCTTTTGCAACTTTTGCTTTAGGAATTGCTGTAACGGGCAACTTAAATAACTTGTATTCTTTTCCTAATTTATTTGCTTGCTTCTCATTTAAACCAACTTGAGACAAGGCGGGTGAAATAAATACACTATAAGGAACTACCTTTCGGTCACTAACCATGCGAGCACCCGTACCAAACAGTTGATCTTTAATAATTCTAAAATCATCTAAAGAAATATAGGTAAATTGAAGACCGCCTTTAACATCCCCGATTGCCCACACATTGTCCACAGTAGTTCTTAGAAAATCATCTACTTTTATAGCGCCACGATCAGTTGTTTCAATCGCGGTATTTTCTAAACCTAAGTTTTCAGTATTTGGTTTACGACCAGTTGCTGCCAAAATTCGGTCTGCACTAATCGTCTTTCTTTCTTCATTTATTTGATAGGTAATTTTTGCATTACTTGTTTCATCAGTAATTTTTTCAATATCAGCACCAAGTTCAAACTTAATACCAGCATCTTCCATATCTTTTCTTACTGCATTACTAATATCCTCATCTTCACGAGCTAAAAATTCCTTATTATGATCAAGCACTGTAACTTTACTACCATATTTTGCAAACATGCTAGCAAATTCCAATCCAATATATCCCGCTCCAATAATTGTTAAATTCTTTGGCATCTTCTTTTCATCCATGGCTTGAGTTGAATCAAGGATATACTTGCTTTCTTTTAAGCCCGGGATTGGTAACATCACTGGAACTGCACCAGTATTAATGAAAATACGGTCTCCTTTATACTGAACCTTTTTACCATTAGAAAGTTTTACTTCAATTTCATGATCAGCAATAAAATGCGCTTCTCCATCTAATACAGTTACAGTCTTTTCGTCTGCAAGCATATGATAGTTTTTCTCCCGCAATTGTGCAGTCATTTCATTTTTACCGTTTACCGCATCCACATAAGAAACGCCGTTAGCTGCTTCAATAATTAATCTTTTTGAAGGTAGGCAGGCAATGTTAATACAAGTACCTCCATACATCTTATTAGATTTTTCAATTACTAATACTTCTTCTCCCTTTTGTGCTAGAAACTTAGCTAAGGTTTTCCCACCTTTTCCAAAGCCGATAATTATGTTTTTAATTGTCTCCATATCATTTTCCTCTTACTTTTTACAAGTTTATTCTTTTAACTATTATTTTATACATAAAATATTAATTTGCATCTTTTATGCTTATAAATTTTTATATAAATATCTACATATACGAAAAAATGAGGATACAAAGTTGTTTCACAATTATACAGTTATGGCTAATCAACATAATATACTAATGAAAGAGAAATACTCTGATGACACTACGTTGAGTATTCAACAAAGTAAGATTTATGATGGTCAAGATGCTTTTTTATACACTAATCATCATTATTCTAAACTTAAATTTGTAAATTTAAGTTCAGCCCATGCGGCCGTTGATTTAAAAGAAAAATATTTTGCTTGTAAAATTGCCCTCTTAAACTTTGCTGATTATCTTTCACCTGGTGGCAGGTATTTACAAGGAGCAACTGCTCAAGAGGAAATATTATGTCATCAATCTAACCTATATCAAATAATAAGTAATTTTAATAAATACTATGAATGGAATAATCAGCATATAAATTATCATCTTTATCGTAATCGTGCTATCTATAGTCCCAATGTCGTCTTTACTAATCTTGATGGTAATTGATAAATACAATCAATGTAATTACCTGCGCAGCCCCCTATTATAGGGAAGCCCAACTATATAACATTTCTTATGAAGAGGCTTGCATGACTTTAAAAAATCGAATGTATTTTGTTAAAAACATAGCTAAAGATCAACAAATAGATTATTTAGTTTTAGGTGCATGGGGAGCAGGAGCATTTGGTTTTTCTTCAAAAGAAGTTGCTAAAATGTGGCATGATGTTTTTTCTCATCCCTCTTCAATAAAAGAAGTAGATTTTGCAGTTATCGATATTCACGGTAGCAATAATGCACAAATTTTCAAATCAGAATTTTCAAACTAAGCTATTATGATAAAATTAACTTGATTCGGTTATTATTTATTTAAAAAGGAGTAACGTTAATGCGAGTATTAGTTATCGGCGGAGCTGGTTACATTGGCTCTCACGCTGTTAGAAAATTAATTGAAGAAGGAAACGATGTTGTTGTCCTTGATTCTCTCTACACTGGTCACAGAAAAGCTGTCGACAAGAGAGCTAAATTCTATCAAGGTGACATTGAAGATACTAATTTAGTAAGCAAAATCTTACGTGATGAAAATATTGACGCAGTAATGCACTTTGCTGCTTACTCATTAGTTGGTGAATCAGTTAAGAAACCTTTGAAATACTACGATAATAATGTTTCTGGAATGATTTCACTACTTCAAGCTATGGAAGATGCTAAAGTTAAATATTTAGTCTTCTCTTCTAGTGCTGCTACTTATGGTATTCCTGAAAAATTACCAATTACTGAAGACACTCCATTAAATCCAATTAACCCATATGGTGAAACTAAGATGATGATGGAAAAGATTATGCACTGGGCTGACAAGGCTAATGGTATTAAGTCAATCGCCCTTCGTTACTTCAATGTAGCTGGTGCTTCAAGTGATGGTTCAATCGGTGAAGATCACGGACCTGAAACTCACTTGATTCCTAACATTTTAAAGAGTGCTATTGCAGGCGATGGTAACTTCACTATTTTTGGGGATGACTATAACACTAAAGATGGTACTAACGTCCGTGACTATGTTCAAGTTGAGGACCTAATTGATGCTCATATCTTAGCTCTTAAGCACGTGATGGACACTAATAAATCTGATGTCTTTAACTTAGGTACTGCACAAGGATACTCTAACTTAGAAATTCTTGAAGCCGCTAAGAAAGTTACTGGTATCGACATTCCTTACACTATTGGTGCAAGAAGAGGCGGAGACCCTGATTCCTTAGTTGCTGACTCAAGCAAAGCTCGTAAAGTTTTAGGCTGGAAGCCAAAACATGAAGATGTTGATGACGTAATTGCCACTGCTTGGAACTGGCACAAGAGTCACCCAAAGGGTTACGAAGATAAATAAATCAAAAAAATCCATTCAATCCTCACGACTGAATGGATTTTTTTATTGCAATTGATTAACGCAATTTCTCATTTCCTCAATATCTAAAATACTATGAGCAAATTCTTTTCTCACTAATTCATCGGGTAAATATTCATCATATTTATCAAATACCGGTACTTCATTTGGATACACTAGCTCTAATGGGTCAAAATCTTTATTAGCTTCTTCTACTAAAATTTTCAAAAATTCTTCTTTATTTACATCCATTGCAAATTGCATAAAATACGGACGACTAGAATTAAAGCCACGCAAACCAATTCGCTTAGCACACTTAATTTTGATTAATCTTTCTAAAGCTAAAAATGCATATGTTCCTGTCCACGGAAAGAGACACCACATTTTTCCACCTAAGTTAATTAAGTTACTTTCTAGCATACCCGAAGTTTTAGCAGTATCACGCACTTCTTTAAGACGCGCAATAGCATGCTTCATTAGATAGGAGTATTGCTTTTGCTCGGTTAAAATTTTATTCATTCTTTGTAAAATCTCAGGCTGAATATCGCCTGCAACATCCCCAAAATATGCCGGAATACGTCCTTTAACAGGATGGCAATAGACTTGATGTCGTTTACGATCTACATCTTCTACTACCCACACACGGCCCGCTATCGCTATTTTATCCCCAACGGGCGGCGGTTTAACAATAGTTCCCAGCTCTTCTGATTCTGACTTAACAGAATATTCTTCATTTTCTTGAAAAACAGCATAAAACTTAAAATTATTAACTATGCGTTCACCACTTAGACCTACAATTAAACCACCATTTTCAGTTTGCTGAATATGATCTTCTTTAATTAGATGTCTAAGTAATACTCGATAATCATCTTGACTAACATTCCGAAAATAATGCAGTGTCAATACTCGCGACGCTAGCTCTGCAGGCGTCATTTCACCATTCGAAGCTAAAGTAGACATGGTCTGATGGTAGAGCAAACTATATGGTAAGCGATTTGGTTCAGGAGGTTCTACCCATCTTTCTTCTAAATATAGTTGAACTAAAGCAATCCCTTGTAATAAAGACCATGGAATAATCTCAGGAAGCATCGCACGGGACTCAGGATGTGATTCGCGCATTACAAACCACATTTCCGAAGGATTGCCTCTACGTCCTGTCCTCCCCATCCTTTGTAAAAAGCCAGATACAGTAAATGGTGCATCAATCTGAAAAGCACGCTCTAATTTTCCAATATCGATACCTAATTCAAGTGTGGCGGTAGCACAAGTAGTCATCAAAGAATCTTCATCTTTCATTTCTACTTCAGCAGTTTGCCGATAAGCAGCGGATAGATTACCATGATGAATTAAAAAACGATCTGGCTCATGTTCTACTTCACAGTATTGTCTTAATATCTGACAAACTGCTTCACATTCTTCACGGCTATTAGTGAAGACTAAACATTTTTTGCCGCGTGTATGTTCAAAAATATAAGCCATTGATGGATCAGCTGTGTTTGGAGCTTGATCACTTTTCTCATCTAAAACTGGTTGCGCGGGATCAAAATCATTACTATCAGCCTGTGGGCCATTATCGTAAAAGTGTTCCATTGATAGCCGCCAAACTTGTCCACTTCCTTCTACTTTAGGAACAGTAGTTTTATGTTTAGAACCAGCCCCTAAAAATTCAGCCGCAGATTTTGTATCACCAATTGTTGCAGAAAGTCCAATACGACGAGGATCAACATCGGCCATTTTAGATAATCTCTCGATTAAACAAAAAGTTTGTCCTCCACGGTCAGATCTTAAAAAAGAATGCAATTCATCAATTACAATATATCTCAGATCATGAAACAAATTAGGAATATCCATATGTTTATTAATCATCAATGACTCTAAAGATTCCGGTGTGATTTGTAAAATACCAGAGGGATGTTTAAGTAATTTTCTCTTTTGTGTCTGGGTCACTTCGCCATGCCAACGCCATACAGGAATATCAACATCCTGACAAAGTTCGTTTAAACGTTCATATTGATCATTAATTAATGCTTTTAGTGGTGAAATGTACAGTACACCCACTGATTGAGGAGGATTTTCATAGAGATCAGTTAAAATTGGGAAAAATGCAGCCTCCGTCTTACCAGAAGCAGTCGACGCAGCTAGCAAGACATTATCTCGACTATTAAAAATAGTTTCTGCTGCTCCAACTTGAATTGAACGGAGATTTTTCCATCCATGTTCATAAATATAATCTTGAATAAAGGGAGCAAAACGTGTAAAAATATCCATTTTTCACTTAAATTCTAAACTCAGCAAAATCATCAGACTTTTCATTAGAAACCGCCTCTGATTCGGCATAAGAAAACTTATCCGAATTAAGTAATTTTTCAACGTCAGTCTCTGGATTTTGCCAAACAATATCTAATAATTCAATAAAATCACGAATAATCTCACGTGGCGTAATATTTGTTGATGCTCCCACACGTGAATATTCAATTTTTATGAACTTTTGTAAATCATCTTCTGTAATTGTTTTTTCATACCCATATAGATTAGCATGCATCTCTGCAAGTTTTTCAGTTAAGACAAGCATTTCTTCTGGGGTAAGAGGATCAAGCTTAATAACAGGTGCATACATATCTCTATTGCCAGCTTCAGAAAATTTTCCACTAGCAAGACGTGAGCGCAATGCTTCATATGAATATACTCCGCGTCTCTTATCTTCAATTGCCTGCGGGGTTCCACCCATAATAATTCCAAGATACTTCGACTTTCCTTGTAAGGCATCGTTGTACATTGTTAATATCTTTTCATAGTTATATTGGCGGCTAATACTATTCGGGATTTTATAGATATTTACTAACTCATCAATCATAATCATCAAGCCCGCATATCCAGCTTGTCTAAAAAATGATGCGAATAATTTTAAATACTCATACCAATCGTCATCAGATATTACAATATCGACTCCTAATTCTTTCTTAGCCTGTGTTTTATTGGCATATTCACCTCTAAACCACTTAACAACTTTGGCTTTTGTTTCTTCATCATCATTGATATAGGCTTGATAGTACATTTCAAGTAACTTTGCAAAATCAAACCCGTGCACTAATTCAGAAAGATTAGAAATTACTGCATAAATTTTCTTATTGACTGCGTCTTCAAAGGCGGGAGTATCATCATTTAATCCTGTCTCTGTTCTAACCTGCATTTGAACCGAATTAATCCAGCGATCCAAAATTAAGGTTAATGCTCCACCTTCCGGTCTAGTTTTGGTGGAAAGATTTTGAATTAGTTCTCGATAAGTTGCTAATCCTTGCCCTTTTCCACCCTGCAGCCGTCTTTCTGGCGATAAATCACCATCAACCACAACAAAATTTTTATCCATTACATAATTTCTAATAGTTTGAAGTAAGAAACTTTTCCCCGAGCCATACCGACCCACTATAAATCTAAAAGAAGCTCCTCCGTCTTTGATTAGCTCTACATCATGTAATAAAGCTTCAACTTCGGCTTTTCTTCCAACAGTAATGTATGGTAATCCGATTCTAGGTACTACTCCACCTTTTAAAGAATTCAAAATAGTTTGAGCTATTCTTTTAGGCACTTTTCTATTTTTATTAATAGCCATACTTTAGTTTGTTCCTTTCAAAAACATATCTTCTAGATCTTCTTGGTAATCTTCAATTACTGTAGGTATATCATTTATAAACTCAATGACATTATCACCAAATTCATCAAAAAGTTTTTCATTTATGTTATCAATTATAACGGCAGCCATTAAATGATGCTCTTTAAGATATTTGTTTAGGTCTTTTCCCTTTAAAAGCAAAATTATGGTGGCCATTTCTTCTGAGCTCAACCCATAGTCTTCCTGCTCATCGTTTACAACAGTTTCTTCAATTTGCTCCCTTTCTTCTTGCTCAGCTTGAAGTTCTTCTTCAGTTAATAAACTGTCTCGAGTTCCCGCTGCATCCTCTCGAATTGTAGATAACTGTGACAGGTTAAATTCAATTTTAGGCTGTTTTAATTTTTGTTCCTCTATTTGATATTCCTTAATTCCATCCCTAATAGCCTTAAGATAATGCTTTTCTATTTTTCTAGGTTTTAAATTTCGTCCCAAATTAAAACATAATCTTATTTCGCGATCTACTTCATGCAAAAAATTACCCATAATACTTTTTTGACCAGTCAATCCCCAGTAAGACTCACAATACCAGGTATTCTTTTCTTCATCATAAAAATATTTTCTAATTTGATCAATTTCATAGCTAGTTGTCTTTGGCTCTAGCTGATGATTAAATACGGCAGCTGAAAATAGTTGAATTGTCATCTGATTCTTATAAGCAATATAACTAGTAAAAAAATCAAATCCATCATTACGTAAATCTAAAATTTTGTGCCAAATTAGAACTAAAAGATATTCAAATTTTTCTATACTCTTTTTATACAAGGGGCAATTGCTAATCTTATAATTAGATAACTTCATTAAGTTTTCTGCAACTTCGTGGTTAGAAAATTGATCTGGGTATAACAATTGTTCATACTTTTTGTCATTAGTCTGTTCTTTAACAAAAAACGTATTATTTGTTTTATTTATATTATAAAAAATAATATAATCGCGAATCCATCTTTCAAGATAAGCACTCATTTCCGGTGAAAATTTTTGAGCATAATTTTTATTAAAAGTAATTAACTTATCTAATCCTTCTTCTGGATCCTTAATTCCAATTCCATTTAGTAATTCATACAAATAAATGTAAGCATATGAATCTGAAATTTTTTCATAGATATTTTGTCTAATTTTCGTACGCCAAGTGAAATACGTCCTTGCCTGTCCCACTGTTAAGTCATGGTAAGTTGGATAATATCGTAAGAAAGATTGTTTTCCTTCATAGTGATCTTCGTATGAAGCCACTAATTTACCCTGTAAATAAAAATTCTGTTCTCTACGAACCGATCCTGGTAAAGAATATTGATAGGACTCAATCATCTTTTTTATTTCTTTAGGAACAAGCTGGGTATCTTCAAAATTTAGATTAATTTCTTCTGTAGATTTTTCTTCTTTTCGAAGTATATTAGATGACCTTTTCCAATTTTTAAAGTTTAATTCTTGTTCCTGATAGACCCTTTCTTCACCATTTTGAATAGTATCAGGAATATAAATTAATTTTTCAGGATTAGGTCGTTTATTGGACATGAGAGCGATTTTAAAAGCATATTCCAATGCTTTTTTTATTTTTTGATTACTTAACCCTAAGCTAACTTCAACCCACTTAGCTTCTTTTATTAGGGATGAAGCTGAAAAGCCGGGTAAGTCTTTAATTGTTGCTGCAAAATCTCCACAATTAATGTTTAAACTTTTATTTTTAGGATCTAAATTTAAAAGAGCAAACCAATTTTTAGTAATCGGTGAACTAAAAGCTACCAAATTAGGATTGTCATTAACTTCACTAATACTGTTTTTTCCAAAATGTCGTATAGCATAACTTAATAATTCATCGGTATTCATGGTCCCCGCTCCTTTCGAACATATATTCTACTATATTTTTATTTATCTAGCCACGAAGGTACAATAAAAAACGCTGAAACCATAATGATTTCAACGCTATTAAATAGCCTCACTATTTTACTTGATTAATCACATTAATTGCGTTTAAGCTACGAGGATAGCCAATAAAGGGAACATTAGCTAAAACAACCTTAGTTAAAAATTGTTGATCATTTCCTAGACCTACATTAGCCTTGGCGTGGGCCAACAATTGTGGTTCACACCCTCCTTGAGCAGCCAAATAACAGAAAGTTACCATTTCTCTCTCTTTATCATCTAGGCCATTTCGGGTGTAATAATCTCCAAAGCAATTATTAACCACTTATTAATAGTTCCTTTTTTAGCAAAATCTTTCATTTGTGATCCAAATAATCTAATTTGAGTTTCTTCACCTTTTTCAAGACGATTTTTCATAGTAGTGGTAGCTTGACTAGGTAATGGCAATTTAACACCACGATTGAGCAAAACTTGATTTATTGCTTCAAAAAATGGTATCACACGTCCCAATCCTAAATAATCAACTGCTTGATAGACTACTTCTTTTGCTTCAACCGGACTTACTCCATTATCAAGAGCAACTGGAAGCATTAAACGATATTCTTCTAGGCCCTGCATCCCTAACAAATAGGCTAAATTAGATAATAATTTTATTTTATTTGGTAAGTCTATATCATCTTGTACTTCCTCAAAAGTAAAATGACTAATTCTTTCCCAACCTTCAGGATCATTTGCCTTTAAAACTACTTTATATGCATGCAAAAACATACTATTAAAGCATAGATTTATAAATAACATTATAGTAACTAGTGTTATCATTTTATCTAATATGTTCACATATATATTTATCAAACCATTAGTTATTTCAAACCTATACGCTTTTTTTATAAAATAACATCTTTTTCTTGAAACTATAAGTATTAAATTTTATAGTAAAGATGATTAAGTTAATAGAAAGATTTCAGGAGGTATATTGTTATGACAGATTATGCAAAAAGAGAAATGAAAGCATTAGACAGAATTGCTAAGAAGATTTCAGATGCAGAAAGTCACTTAACAAAGATTGAAGATAGTATTGATGATAAGAAACATCGCACCGCTCAACACGAAACAATTAAGGATATTAAATCAATTCTTAAGCACGCAAGAAAAGTCGACAAAGACGAAGACAAAATCGAAGAGTTCAAAGGTGAAGGTCCTAAAGATTCAACCGAAAACCACTACGTCTATGAAGAAGAAGAAGAACCTGTTATCAACGATCTAAAGAAGGACTTCGCAGAATTAGATGACAAACTTGCTAAGTTAAATGACTTCAACGGTGGAGATATTGATGCTTTCAGAACTGAACACCACTATCTTGAAAAGGCTCAAGACATCTTGAAGAAAGCCGGCAAATTAAATTAGTCTAATTTATAGTAATAGTTTTATAGTTTAATTTACATACATACAGGAAAAGAATGATATATTCCTTACCCTCTTTGGTAAAGAATTATCATTCTTTTTGTTTTTGATCAAAATAAAAAAGGGGAAGCAATACATTGCTTCCCCTTTTACGTGCGAATTCATATTAATATTTCAAGAGAGATACGAAAAAATTAAGCTTCAATACCCTTTCCAGTGTATGTTTCTTTCATTAGATTCTTAATTTCACTAATCAATAACGCAGAAGGATTTGTTACAACGTTTTGGTCGCCATAGGCTTCAACAGCCATGTTTTCTACCTTATTATTAAAATCAGCTTCACTAATTCCATTAGCTTTAAGGCTTAACTTCATCCCAACAGCATGTCCTAATTCAACAACTTTCTTGATTAAAGCATCAATTAGTTCTTGGTCGCTATTTTCTTTTAGTCCCAGACTACGTGCAATTTCTGCATAATCTTTATCAGCTCTAAAAATTGAATAATGTGGGCGCATTGCAAGCTTTCTAGGCTTTTTAGAATTGAATCTAATCACATATGGCATTGCAATAGCATCACTTAAGCCACTTGGAATACCAAACTCAGATGATTCTGTATGAGCAATTGCATGTCCTACACCTAAGAATGCATTTGCATATGCCATACCAGCTAAAGTAGCTGCATTATGCATTCTGCTTCTAGCATTTTGATCACCATTATATGATTTTTCTAAGTTTTCAAAAATCAACTTGATAGCTTCCATCGACCAGCCACGAGTAAAATCAGTAGCCATAGTCGAAACATAACTTTCTACTGCATGAGCTAATGCTTCAAAACCAGAGCGAGCAATCAATTCCTTTGGCATAGTTTCTACAAATTGATCGTCAACAATGGCAACATCAGGATTTAAAGAATAATCACAAAGAGTGTGTTTAATTCCGGTCTTTGCATCTTTAATAATTGAAAATGGTGATACTTCTGAACCAGTTCCTGAAGTAGTTGGAATACATACTAATTGGATAGCATTATATTTTGGAAATCTTACTGTTCTTTTTCTAATATCTAAAAATTTTGAATAAGCATCTTCAAAACTCATATCTGGATTTTCGTAGAATAATCGCATTGCCTTAGCAGCATCCATTACAGATCCACCACCAATAGCAATCACGACATCCGGCTTAAAGATATTCATTCGGTGAACACCGTCAGCAATTATATCAGTATCCGGATCCTTAGTTACTGCTTGAAAGACTTCATAGCTCTTTTTACCACGACGTTGACTAATAATATCAGTAATTTCATTAATGTATTTGCTGGCTACACCTTCATCAGTCACAATGAAGAATCTTTCAACATCAGGCATGTGCTTTAAATAATTTGCTGCATTATGTTCAAAATATGTCTTCTTTGGAACCTTGATCCATTGCATATTATCACGACGTTTTGCAACTGTCTTAATGTTAAGCAGGTCTCTAGCACCAATATTATGTGAAAAAGTATTAGCACCATATGAACCGGTCCCTAAAGTAAGGGAAGGAAGCATATTGTTGTACAAGTCACCAACACCACCAACTGAAGCTGGAGAGTTAACCAAAATACGGCATGCATCCATTTTCATTGAAAACTCATCAATTACTTTTTCATCTTGAGAATGAACCCCCGCAGTATGGCCGCGTCCACCATAATTTAGAAGGTCGGTACAAATCTTATAGGCATCTTCATGACCCTTAGCTTTATACATGGTAAATACAGGAGAAAGCTTTTCAGCAGATAAAGGATACTTTTTACCCACACCCTTGTATTCGGCAATAATTACCTTAGTATCTTCTGGTACATCTACTCCACATAATTTTGCAATTTGATAAGCCGAACGACCAGCAACTGGACCAGCAACAGTTCCTCTCTTAGGATCAATGAATTTTTCTTCGAACTTCTTAATTTCATCTGGTTTTAAGAAATAACAATTCCAAGACTTAAATTCATCTTTTACTTCGTTATAGATATCCTCATCAACTACTACAGAATTTTCGGAGGAACAAATCATACCATTATCAAAAGTCTTGGAGAGAACAATATCGTAAACGGATTCTGGAATATTGGCGGTCTTTTCAATATATGAGGGACCATTACCTGGACCAACACCGATTGCAGGCTTACCAGATGAATAAGCAGCCTTAACCATTCCAGGACCACCAGTAGCTAAAATTGTTTGAACATTTGGATGATTCATTAATGTACTAGTTGCTTCAAGACTTGGATATTCAATCCATTGAATTGCGTCTTTAGGAGCACCAGCTTTAATTGCTGCTTCTCGAATAATTTCACCAGTTTTTACACAACTCTTTTGTGCTTGTGGGTGGAAGCCAAAAATAATAGCATTTCTAGTTTTTAAAGCAAGCATAGCTTTAAAAATTACAGTTGAGGTTGGGTTAGTAACGGGAGTTACTCCAGCAATTACGCCTTTAGGTTCTGCAATTTTAACTAATTGTTTTTCTTTATCTTCTTCAATAACACCAACAGTTTTTTCATGACGAAGACTATTCCAAATGTTTTCACTGGCAAACATATTTTTAATAGTCTTATCTTCTACTACTCCACGACCAGTTTCTTCAACAGCCATTTTTGCAAGTAAATAACTATTCTGTTCCCCTGCACTTGCGATAGCTTCACAAATTTTATCAACTTGTTCTTGATCAAAATTGGCCATCTCATCTAAAGCAACATGGGCTTTTTCTACATAGCCATCAATCATTTTATTTACATCAATTGCTTTTTCTTCTTTTGTCGCCTTTTTATCTTGCACCATTTAATTGGGCCTCCTACTCGGAAATCTAGGCATATTTTTTTGAACAATGACAGTATAGTCCTTATATCCAACACTTGTAAATGACTTTGTGCATCTTTTTACAAATTCACAATATGATAAAAAGTAAGAAATAATTGTTTTCAATAATGTTATCGGTTACATTTTTATAATATTGAAAAATATTTCACAAAAATATCAAGTAATTTTTTTATTCATAATCTTATAAAAAATCTTAAACACTATACGTTTTATCAGTTATTATAGATTTTTATGTTAAAATTTTAATAAACTATGAAAGGAGTTTTATATTTTAATGTCAAAAAATAGCTCAGAATCATCTGAGGTTAAAACTATGAAACGGAGTTTGACAAATGCCCATATTCAACTAATTGCATTAGGGGGAACAATTGGAACAGGACTATTTCTAGGAGTTGGAAATAGTATTGAGCTAGCTGGTCCTGCAGTAATTTTCATCTATTGCTTAGTTGGATTCTTTCTTTTTCTGTTAATGAGAGCACTCGGAGAACTGATACTTTCAGATATTAAGAAAAATACCTATATTGATTTTATTTCAGAATACTTAGGAAAAAGTATTGGAACAACAACAGGATATTTATATTGGTTCAGTTGGTTGACTCTCGCTATGGCAGAAATTACTGCCCTAGGAATTTATTTTCAATATTGGTGGCCCAACCTGCAAAGTTGGATTCCCGGATTAATTACTTTATTAGTACTATTAGGTATTAATCTAATTTCAGCACGGGTATTTGGAAACTTAGAATTTAGTTTTGCAATTATTAAAATTGTAACAATTATTGCATTTGTTATTCTTGTCTTCTACCTATTAATTACAAATTCTTCAACAAAGTATGGGCATGTTAGCTGGAATAACATGATGATTGATGGCGGTATTTTCGCCAAAGGTCCTAAAGGTTTTTTATTAGGTTTTCAAATGGTAATCTTTAGTTTCATCGGTGTTGAGTTAATTGGTTTAACTGCTGCTGAAGCAAAAGAACCAAAGAAAACTATTACACGGGCTATTGACCAACTGCCTGTTCGAATTATTTTATTTTATGTGCTTGCAATTCTAAGTATCTTATTAGCAATTCCTTGGACAAAGGTTTCAACTTCAAGTTCACCATTCGTTCAAGCATTAGGTGCAACAGGAATTAAAAATGCAGGTTCAATAATTAACTTTGTTGTTATAAGTGCAGCCATTTCATCAACTAATAGCTTTATCTATAGTGCGGGCCGTCTATTATTTTCAATAAATTACAATGGTAAAAACAAAATCAGTAAGCATTTAGGTAAGTTGGATCATCGACAATTACCTAAAAATGCTTTAGTATTCTCAACAGTTTTAATTGCATTAGCACCTCTTTTAAATCTCTTTTTAAAGGATGCTTTTACCTTTATTTCTGCCACTGCAACGAGTATGTTTTTATTAATTTGGTCAATTATGATCGTGACTCATATGACTTACCGTAAAAAGACACCAAAGAATGAACTTCCAACATTTAGAATGCCGTTATATCCAATATCAGATATAGCAGTACTAATATTTTTTATAGCAATGATTATTGTGTTACTAATATTTCCAAATTATCGAATTCCAATGATAAGTGCAGGAATAATTTTTACAGTTTTAGTATGTCTAACTCACTTTATACAGAAAAAAAGTAATTAATATTAAATCCTCTAGTTAAGAAAACTAGAGGATTTTTTCATGAAAAATAATAACTATACAAAAAAGGAAGAACAAAGATAATTCTTCATTCTTCCTTTAACTCATCACTTTACTCCGGCTGTCAGACTCGAACTGACGACAAC
>CANRQR010000015.1 GCA_947641735.1 uncultured Lactobacillus sp. | reverse complement strand
CTTGTCACTTATTGCTGCAAATATTTTACACGAAGACTATTATAGTAAGAAATATACTTTAAAGCAAGTAAAAATAAGGATTTTCTGGCTAGCATTAAGGGGAAGTCTGGTATAATTAAAATAAAATATGGAGGGTATTATGTCATCAGGGTTATCTATTCTTATTATTGTATTATTAATTGCTATAATTGTTGCTATTGCTACAGTTGTAATCTTTAATAAATATTTTAATCACCAGATTGCAGAACTGGATGCATTAACTGATGAACTGAGGAACCTTAGTGTCGAAGAAGATATAAAACGCCTGAAAAAAATGGAATTAGCTGGTAAAAGTTTAGAAACTTTTAAAAGATGGCAGAAAGTATATCAGAAAGTTGATACTAAGGATGTTGGCGAGTTAAAGCATATACTTGAGCAAGCTGCTGGACTCAATGCAAAATTCAATTTGATAAAGACACATCAATTGATTAAAGAAGCAACAGAATTATTGCAAACCAATCAAGATAATGTTGAACACAGTAAGCAGATATTTACTAATTTGTTAGAAGCAAATCGCGATAATCAAAAACATTACGCTGCTTTATCTAAAGATTATCAACAATTACGTAAGCAGATTTTGTCTCAATCCTTTAATTATGGAAATGCAATTGATCAAATTGAAGAAGATTTGGCGACCTTAGAAAGTGATTTTCAAACAGTAAAAAATCTCTCTGGTGAAGGGGATCATGAGGAAGCTAAGAAAGTATTAATTAAAATTGATACTAAACTTAGTTCATTAAAAGAAGATTTACCAAAAGTAGAAAAATTTGATCAAGAATTAAAGAATGTATTTCCAGATCAATTAAATGAATTGAGCAATACTTATCGTCAAATGATAAAGGATAAGTATAAAATTGAGGAAATTGATGTCTTAGAAGAAATTAAGAACTTACGTGAGCTAGTTGATAATACGAAAAAAGATTTAAATAAATTAGAGCTAACAACAGTTGAAAAGAATAACAAAGAAATTAGTACACGTATTGACAGTTTGTATGATATTTTAACTAAAGAATTTAAAGCTCGACCATTTGTTGATAATAATCAAGATAAGATTGTTCAAATTCTTTCTCACGTAGCTAATGCATCCAATCAACTTGTGGCTAAGTTAGAACATGTTGATCAGAGTTATGAATTGACTCATGGTGAATTAGCTGAAGCTCGACAACTTAAAAGTCAAGTTAATCGAATGAATACGGATTTTGATGTTGATTGTCAAAAAATTGCAGACGGCAATGGGGTTTATTCTCAGATTGAAAATAAATGGCTGACAATGTTGAATAACTTGAAAGAAATTGAAAAAACTGAAAAGAGATTATCAGGCGATGTAGATGGATTGTTTGATGCAGAGAAGATTGCTAATGATTCTATTATTCACTTCAAACAAGAAATTTCTTTAATTTATCGAAAAGTTGAAAGACGTCAATTGCCGGGCAAACCTGAAAGCTTTATTCAGATGTACACTTTGGTCTTAAATGAAGTTAAGCATACAGACAATGAATTAAATCAAGTTCGAATAAATATGGAAAAAATTTCTAGTGAATTAATCCAGATTCAAGAAGATATTAAGCGTCTGAAGAAAGAAGCTGATGAAATTCTAAACTCGGCTGATTTAGTTGAGCTGACTATGCAGTATTCGAATAAATATATTTCAAATCCTGAGATTAAGCGTGCTCGTAAAGAGGCATATGACTTATATCAAAATAAATATGAATATAAGGAAGCTTTAGACATTATTGCTACAGCTTTAGAAAAAGTAGAGCCAGGAAGCTATCAAAGAATTGAAAAAGAATACTATAGTGAACAAGAAGAAGACGAAGAAGAGTAAATCATTGAAGCTATAGAGTTTTTAAGTTAATATTTTATATGATTATCGAACGACCATCTTGATGGTCGTTTTTTAGGGGAGAAAGAAAAATTGATCTATTTTGATAATAGTGCTACAACGGCTGTCTATCCTGCAGCTTTAGAAACATATGATAAGGTAACAAAAAATATCTGGGGAAATCCTTCAAGTTTGCACAAAATGGGAGATCGTTCCCATCAACTTTTGGAAGCATCAAGAAAGCAAATTGCTACTTTGTTAAATGTAAAGCCTTATGAAATATTTTTTACTTCAAGTGGAAGTGAATCAGATAATTGGGCAATTAAGGGAACTGCTTTAGCAAAAAAAGAATTTGGAAACCATATTATTACCTCAAGTGTGGAACACGCAGCCGTTTCTAACTCGGTGCGTGCACTTGAAAATCTGGGGTTTAGAGTAACTGTATTACCTGTAAATAAAAATGGTCAAGTTAGTCCAGATGATTTAAAGGCTGCTCTTGATAAAGATACTATTTTGGTTTCTATCATGGGTGTTAATAATGAAATTGGTGCAATTCAGCCAATTAGAGAAATTAGTGACATATTAGAAGATTATCCAAACGTTACTTTTCACGTTGATAATGTTCAAGCACTCGGAAAAAATATTTGGGATGAAGTTTTTACCAATCGAGTAGATTTAATGAGCTTGTCAGCTCATAAGTTTCATGCTCCTCGTGGTGTAGGGATTCTTTATAAAAAAGAAGGCAAGATGATTAAGCCATTAATTGATGGTGGAGGACAAGAGAAAGGTTTACGCTCTAGTACTGAAAACTTACCAGCAATAGCTGCAACCGCCAAGGCAATGCGTTTATACTTGTCTGATGAAGAAAAGAATGCAAAGCAAGAACTAGCACTAAAAGAAAAGATCACCTCTTACCTAGATGGAAAACCGGGAATTCATGTTTTTTCACCAATATCTGAGAAGTTTATTCCTAGTATTTTATGTTTTTCCTTAGAAGGAATTCGCGGAGAAACATTGGTTCATACTCTTGAATCGAATGATATTTATGTATCTACTACTAGTGCATGCTCTTCAAGAAGTGGTGTTGAAAGTGGAACTTTAAATGCAATGAAAGTAGAGGATGATTTAGCTACTGGAGCAATTAGATTAAGTTTCGATCCAAGTAATACAATCGAAGAAGCCGAGCAATTTATTGTAGTCTTTGATAAAATATATAAGCACTTCGCTGAAATTAATCATTTGAAATAAGGTGAAACTATGCAATATACAGAAGTAATGGTTCGTTATGGCGAACTATCCACTAAAGGAAAAAATCGTAAAGATTTTATTGGAAGATTGGCTGGTAATGTAACTCGAGCATTGCAAGATTTTCCAGAAATTGAAATTCATCCGAAACATGATCGAATGCATATTGTTTTAAACGGTGCTCCTTTTGACAAGATTGATCAACGTTTGAAACTTGTATTTGGTATTCAAACATATTCGCCAACTGTAAAAGTTGAAAAAAATCTCGATGCTATTAAAAAGGCATCTTTAGAATTAATGCAAGCAACTTTTAAAGATGGTATGACTTTTAAAGTTAATACTAGACGTAGCGATCATGATTTTGAATACGATACGAATCAATTAAATGCCATGGTTGGTGACTATCTATTTGATAATATGGATAACTTAAAGGTTAAAATGAAGAAACCTGACTTGGTTTTGAGAATTGAAGTTCGCCAAGATGCTATTTATATTTCAAATCAACTTCTTCATGGTGCAGGTGGAATGCCAGTTGGTACAGCAGGTCGAGCAGTTATGATGCTATCTGGTGGAATTGATTCTCCAGTAGCTTCTTATTTAGCAATGAAGCGTGGAGTTGAAATTGATATGGTTCACTTCTTTAGTCCACCATATACTACTGAAAAGGCACTCGCTAAAGCAAAAGAACTTACTGGAATTTTAGCTAATTATTCTGGAAAGATTAACTTTATTGCAGTACCTTTTACTGAAATTCAAGAACAAATTAAGGAGAAATTACCAGAAGGCTATTTGATGACTATTCAACGTCGTTTTATGCTTCAATTGGCGGATCGTATTCGCGCAATGCGTGGCGGTCTAGCTATCTTTAACGGCGAATCGGTTGGACAAGTGGCTTCTCAGACATTAGAATCTATGGTTGCAATCAATGATGTAACTTCAACACCGGTTCTTCGTCCTGTAGCTACAATGGATAAAACAGAAATTATCAAATTGGCTGAACAAATTGGTACATTTGACCTTTCAATTGAACCATTTGAAGATTGTTGTACAATTTTTGCTCCACCACGTCCTAAGACTAAGCCGAAGCTAGATGAAGCACGTAAATTAGAAAATAGACTTGATACTGAAGGAATGATTCAGCGTGCTATTGATGGAATGGAAATTACTCCAATTTATCCAAATCAAAAATTCTTAGATGACAAGGCTGAAGAAGACGCAGAATTATTATAAAAGGAGTGCTGGCAGACGCCGGCGCTTTTTTATTTAAGAAAGATAAAATAAATGAGAATTGATAAATATTTAGCCAATATGAATGTTGGTTCGCGTAAAGAAGTTCACAGCATATTAAAACAGGGCGTAGTTACTGTTAATGGAGAAGTTGTAACTGTACCTAAAAAGCAAGTTAAAGAAACTGATGAAATTGCTGTTAATGGTAATGAAATCACATATAAAAAGTATCATTATTTTTTATTGAATAAACCCAAGGGAGTTATTTCGGCAACTGAAGATAGAAGTCAAAGAACTGTTATTTCCTTACTTAAGGCTAAAGATCGTTATCAAAATATAGCACCTGTCGGAAGGTTAGATAAGGATACAACTGGTTTATTACTTTTAACAAATGATGGACCTTTAGCACATGAATTATTAGCTCCTAATAAACACGTTGCTAAAGTATACCAAGCTCAAATTGCTGGTGTAGCAGATCAGAAAACTGTTGAAAAATTTGCTCAAGGATTAATTTTAGGTGATGGAACTAAGTTAAAATCGGCCAAACTAAAGATTTTAGAACAGGATCAAGATAATAATCTGTCACGAATTGAGATTGAGATACAAGAAGGAAAGTATCATCAAATTAAGCGAATGTTTGGAGCAGTTGGGATGAAAGTATTGGAACTAGATAGAATCTCAATGGGAAAATTGCATTTACCTGCTGATTTAAAGCGTGGGGAATATAAAGAGATTGGTCTAGCTGAAATTAAGTAAACGATAATTGACATACTTTAGAAAGATTAAGATGAAAAGATTTACTTTTGCTATTTTTTTACTATTTCTTGTTTTTCCTTTTTCTTGCGGCTTTTTAAATATAGCGCATCGAGGGGATAATGAAAATGGTAAGTATGCAGAACATAGTTGGGTGGCTTATGATCGTGCAGTTGGTGCACATGTAGATTATTTAGAACTTGATTTACAAAAGACTGCGGACAATATTTTGGTTGTTAGTCATGATGAAAATATGAGTCGCGTTTTTGGAATTGATAAAAATATTAAAGATTATCCGTATCGAAAACTAAACATATATATAAATCAAAATAATGAATCAATGCATAGTCTTGAAGCTGTTTTTAGGCGCTATCAAAATTCAAATGTCAAGTTTATGATTGAGCCTAAAGGTGACGATGATACTAAATTGTTACTGCAATTAATAAAAAAATATCAGTTAGAAAAGCGTGTTTTATTAGAATCTTTTTCTAAAGAAGCCCTGTTAACTTATTCAAGAGTGAGTCCTCAAATTCCAACTACGCAATTATCTGGAGATTATGAATCAATATCTTTGCCTAAATATTATGCAAATAATTTTTATTCTGAAAAAACTGCAAATTATTTAAATGCACATCAAAAAGGGTATTTGCTCTGGGGCGTTAATACAGTAGATCAAATGAAGCAATTTGTGCAGCCAGAAGCAGGAGTATCAGGAATTTTAACTGATTTTCCTATTGAACTAGCAACTGTTTTACATGCAAATGATGCCTTTAAGAGATACTATGAATCAGTTTCTTATCCAAGCAACAATATCTCTGGAGACATATTATTGAAAAATGGTAGACGAGTATATGCTGATCAGGTTAAATTAAAGGGAAATAAGCTTTATTATCATGCTAAACCAGATTTATGGATAAATTATAGTGATTTAAAGAATTCAAATAATTCTGCGCCGCAAGCAAAGACTGGAAAAATCACACTTCGAAAGAAAACTGCTATCTATACTGATCCTTCATTTGAGAAAAATTCTGGTAGAAAATTAGCTGCTAATAGTGCCTGGAATTATTTCGCAGTGAAAAAAGTCGCCGGAAAAACTGCTTATAATCTGGGTGGTTCGCAATGGATAAGACAATAAAAATATTGCTAGCTTAAGTAAAACATGATAAACTTATAATCAACATATAGGGAGTAACCGGCAGAGAATGTACTTATGGCGTCAGAACGAAATTAATTTTCCGCTGTAAGTTTAAATGGTGAGACTATTGGCTAAACGTTTTTGTTCAGACAATGGTCTCTTTTTTTATGCCAGAGTCTGGTTTTCCTATTAGATGGAGGTTCTTGTGAAAGCATACTATCGTGAAAGTAAAGAAGAGGTTTTGAAAGAACTGGGAGCTAATGAACAACATGGCTTGACCAATAAAGCGGCTCAAGAAAAATTAGCTCAAGTAGGGCCAAATGCCTTAGTAGAAGGTAAGAAAAAGAGCATTTTAGAGGTCTTTTTAGAACAATTTAAGGACTTGATGGTCATTATTCTAATTGTTGCAGCTATTATCTCCGCATTTACTGGTAACTTGGAAAGTACTGCAGTTATTATTGTTGTGTTAATCTTAAATGCTATTTTAGGAACAGTACAACATGTTAAAGCTGAAAAGTCGCTAGAGGCTTTAAAATCTTTATCTGCTCCTGCAGCTAAGGTTTTACGAGATGGCAAGAAACAAGAAATTGCTGCAAAAGACGTAGTTCCTGGGGATATCCTTTTACTTGAGGCAGGAGATTTAGTGACTGCTGATGGTAGAATTTTAGATAATTTTTCATTGCAAGTTAATGAAAGTTCTCTAACTGGAGAGTCAACTAATATTGATAAGTTAGATACAACATTTGATAAAGAAGTTCCTTTGGGTGATCGAGTAAACATGGTTTATTCTAGTTCGCTTGTAACGTATGGACGGGCAAATGTCTTAGTTACAGCAACTGGTATGGATACTGAGATTGGTAAGATTGCGACTTTGATGAATGAAACTAAAGAGCGTAGAACGCCACTACAAGTTTCACTTGATCAATTTTCATCTCGTTTAGCAACCGCAATTCTTATTTTCTGTGCTTTGATCTTAGGTCTTCAAATGTGGCGTGGTCAGCCGTTGCTAGATGCATTACTATTTGCAGTAGCATTAGCCGTAGCAGCTATTCCTGAAGCTTTGAGTTCGATTGTAACAATTGTACAAGCAATGGGTACACAAAAAATGGCTAAAGAACATGCTATTATCAAAAACTTAGCAGCTGTTGAATCTTTGGGTTCGGTTTCTGTAATATGTTCTGATAAAACTGGAACTTTAACTCAAAATAAGATGACTGTTGAAGATATTTACATCGGCGGTAAAGTTCTTAAGCCTGAAGAGCTTAATTTGAGTAATCAGTTACATCGTTATTTACTATATGACGTAGTTTTAAATAATGATGCTAGTTTATCTGATGGCAAGAAAATTGGAGATCCAACAGAATCAGCTTTGCTTGAAATGTATCGCAAAGTTCCAGGCATTAATCTTGGAGATGGAAAGTTAGGCTTATCGGAAAGTGAATTAAGAAATCATTTGGAACGTTTAGAAGAAGTACCATTTGACTCTGACCGTAAGTTAATGAGTACTAAGCATCTAATTCATACTATTCCAACAATTTTTGTTAAAGGTGCAATTGATGTTTTACTTAAGCGCTGTGTAAATATTCGTTTTGGGGATGAAGTACGTCCAATTACTGAGCAAGATAGAAAAGATATTTTGGCTCAAAATAATCATTTTTCAGAAAATGGTTTAAGAGTACTTGCTTTTGCTTATAAAGAAAGTGATGAAGAACTCTCCGCTGATACTGAAAAAGATTTAACTTTTATTGGTTTAGTCTCTGAAATGGATCCGCCTAGAGAAGAAAGTGTAGCAGCCGTTGCTCGTGCTAAAGAAGCAGGAATTAGAACAGTAATGATCACTGGGGATCATAAGGTAACTGCTGTAGCTATTGCTAAGAAGATTGGCATTTTTAACGACGGAGATATTGCTTTAACTGGTTTGGAGTTAGATGCTTTAAGTGATGAAGAACTAGACCAAGAAATTGAAAAAGTTGCAGTTTATGCTCGTGTTTCTCCAGAAAATAAAATTAGAATTGTTAACGCATGGCAAAGAAAAGACCATATTGTATCAATGACTGGAGATGGTGTGAACGACGCTCCCGCTCTTAAAAAGGCTGACGTTGGTGTGGCAATGGGTATCACAGGTACAGAAGTATCAAAAGACGCAGCAAGTATGATTTTGACTGATGATAACTTTGCGACAATCATTAAGGCTGTAGCAAATGGTAGAACAGTTTATGAAAATATCAAAAATGCGATTGGTTACTTACTATCCGGTAACTTATCGGCAATTATTACTGTTTTATTTGCTTCAATTGCTGGATTGCCAGTACCATTTGTTGCAGTACAACTTTTATTCATTAACTTAGTGACTGACTCTCTTCCAGCTTTAGCAATCGGAATGGAGCCAGGAAACCCTGATATTTTAAAGCGTAAACCACGCGATCCAAAGGCTAATCTGTTAGATAAACCGTTTGTTACTCAAATCAGTACGCAAGGCTTCTTAATTTCATTGAGTGTCATTGCAGCCTTCTTAATTGGTTTGAAAGATAGTCCTGCAATTGCATGTACTATGGCCTTTTCAACTTTAACATTTGCACGTCTGCTTCACGGTTTTAACTGCCGTTCACAACATAGCATTTTTAAAATTGGATTTAAAAATAACTGGTATAGTTTAGCTGCTTTTGCTTTAGGTACTATACTTTTAGCTTTGATTCTATTTGTACCAGCACTTCACAGCCTATTTGCAGTTCAACCATTAAGCGCACAAGAAGTTTGGTTGATTGTGGTTTTAGCAATTATTCCAACTATTTTAATTCAAGTTGTAAAAGTAATTAGAGAAAACAGAGGTTAATTCTCACCTTTTATCTTGTTTTCTTTCATGCTATAATCATAAACAAAGCAAGAATCAAGAGGAGTAATTTTCGTACTACAGAGAAAAGTCATTATGCTGAGAGACTTAAAGAAATTTACTAGTAGCTTGATTGGCTGATTAATTGAACTTTAGTAGGTTAATCCGGATACTTCAGCACCGTTACCGCTTATAAGAGAGATATATTTGTATATCTAATCGTAGGTGGTACCGCGGAAAATTTCGTCCTAGACAATTATTGTCTAGGACTTTTTTATTGGAGGAATTTTAATGACAGATTTAGCACCTAAATATAATCCAAATGAAGTTGAAAAGGGAAGATATCAAGAGTGGCTTGATGAAGACTTATTTAAGCCATCTGGTGATAAAAAGGCACATCCTTATTCAATTGTTATTCCACCACCAAATGTAACTGGTAAACTTCACTTGGGTCATGCGTGGGATACAGCAATTCAAGATACACTTATTCGTTTTAAGCGTATGCAAGGTTATGATACTCTTTATCTTCCAGGAATGGATCATGCAGGTATTGCAACTCAGGCCAAAGTTGAAGCTAAGCTTCGTAAACAAGGCAAAGATCGCCACCAAATGGGACGTGAAGCTTTTGTTAAGCAAGTTTGGGACTGGAAAGACGAATACGCAAATATTATCAAAGGCCAATGGGCTAAAATGGGACTTTCACTTGATTATTCAAGAGAAAGATTCACTTTAGACAAAGGACTTTCTAAAGCAGTTAAAAAAGTATTTGTTCAACTATACAATGAAGGCTTAATTTACCGCGGTGAATACATTATTAACTGGGATCCAGAATTGCAAACTGCTCTTAGTGATATTGAAGTTATTCACAAAGATGACAAGGGTGCTTTCTACCATATTAAGTACCCATTTGCAGACGGCTCAGGTTTTGTAGAAATTGCAACTACTCGTCCTGAAACTATGTTTGGTGATACTGCAGTAGCGGTTGCACCAGGAGATGAACGCTACAAGAATATTGTTGGTAAAGAATTAATTCTTCCACTTGTTGGTCGCCATATTCCAATTATTGAAGATCAACACGTGGATCCAGAATTTGGTACTGGTTTAGTTAAGATCACTCCAGCACATGATCCTAATGACTTCCAAGTAGGTAATCGTCATAATCTTGAAAGAATCAACGTAATGAACGATGATGGAACAATGAACGAAGAAGCTGGCAAATATGCTGGTATGGATCGTTTTGAAGCTCGTGAAGCTTTAGTTAAGGATCTTAAAGAAGAAGGCTATCTAATTAAAGTAGAACCAATTGTCCACTCTGTTGGTCACTCTGAACGCTCTGGTGTACAGGTTGAGCCAAGACTTTCTAAACAATGGTTTGTTAAGATGAAGCCTCTTGCTGAAGAAGTACTTAAGAATCAAAAGACAGACGGTAAGGTTAACTTTGTTCCTGAAAGATTTGAAGGAACTTTAAATCACTGGATGGAAGATGTTCATGATTGGGTAATTTCTCGTCAATTATGGTGGGGTCACCGTATTCCTGCTTGGTACAACAAGAAGACTGGTGAAACTTACGTTGGTGAAGAAGCACCTAAGGATATTGAAAACTGGGAACAAGATCCAGATGTACTTGATACTTGGTTCTCAAGTGCTTTATGGCCATTTTCAACTTTAGGTTGGCCAGATACTGACAATCCAGACTTTAAGCGCTACTTCCCAACTAATACTTTAGTTACCGGCTATGACATTATTTTCTTCTGGGTATCAAGAATGATCTTCCAAGGTCTTCACTTTACTAAGAAGCGTCCATTTAAAGATGTTGTTTTACATGGTTTGATGCGTGACGAACAGGGACGTAAGATGAGCAAGTCACTTGGTAATGGTGTTGATCCGATGGATGTTGTTGATAAGTATGGTGCTGATGCTTTACGTTGGTTCTTGTTAAATGGGACTGCTCCTGGTCAAGACACTCGTTATGATCCAAAGAAATTGGCTGCTGCATGGAACTTCATCAACAAGATCTGGAATGCAAGCCGTTTTGTAATTATGAACTTGCCAGAAGATGCAAAACCTGCTCATATGCCAGATACTACTAAGTTTGACTTGGCGGATAGTTGGATTTTTGATAGATTAAACCATACTGTTGCTGAAGTTACTCGTTTATTTGATGAGTATAAGTTTGGTGAAGCTGGTCGTGAACTTTATAACTTTATTTGGAATGACTTCTGTGACTGGTACATCGAAATTTCTAAGGTTGCCTTAAATGGTGATGATGAAGAATTAAAGACTAGAAAACAAGAAAACTTAATTTGGATTCTTGATCAAATCTTACGTTTAATGCACCCAATTATGCCATTTGTTACTGAAAAATTATGGCTTTCAATGCCACATGAAGGTAAGTCGATTATGACTGCAGAATATCCAGAAACTCATGTAGAATTTGAAAATAAACAAGCAGATAATGATATGGCATTCTTAATTGAAGTTATTAAAGCTGTACGTAATATCCGCATGGAAGTTAACGCACCAATGTCTTCCCAAATTGATATCATGATTCAATTAGATGATGAAGCAAACAAGCATATCTTAGATGAAAATGTAGATTACGTAGAAAACTTTTTACATCCTAAAGATTTGCAAGTTGCAGCAGATATTGAGGCACCAAAACTTGCTAAGACAGCTGTAATTCCAGGAGCTCAAATTTTTGTTCCATTAACTGAATTAGTCAATGTAGACGATGAAATTAAGAAGATGGAAAAAGAAGAAAAACGTCTTGAAGAAGAAGTTATAAGAGCTGAAAAGAAGCTTTCAAATCAAGGATTTGTTGCTCATGCTCCAGAAGCAGTTGTAAATAAAGAAAAAGAAAAGAAGGCTGACTACGAAAGTCAACTTGCTGGTGTTCGTGAACGTATGAAAGAATTGAAGGAAAGTAAATAGATTGAAATTTACTAATGTTGACCAAGTAATTAAAAGAATATATTCTTTACCTAAACTTCATCCTAAAAATGATCTAAGCTATATCAAAAGGGTTTTAAAACAGTTAGATAATCCTCAAGATAGTGTTAAGACAATTCATGTTACCGGGACTAATGGTAAAGGGTCAACATCCTATTATTTGAGTAATTTATTGCAAAAGGCCGATCAAAAGACTGGCCTTTTTGTGTCTCCTTATATATATGAATTTAACGAAAGAATTCAGCTAAATGGGAGAAATATTAGTAATGACAAGTTAATTAAAGTTGCTAATGAAATAGAAGTAGCAATAGATGCTCTGAAAAAAGTTGATCCCAATTTTTCTTTAGTAACGTTTGAATATGAAGTAGCTTTGGCTTTTCAATTCTTTGCTCAAGAGAAATGTGATTATGCCGTAATTGAAGTAGGAATTGGTGGAAAGCATGATAAAACTAATGTGATTACTCCCGAAGTAAGTGTGATTACGACTATTGGTTTAGATCATGAAAAAATCATTGGTCCTACTTTAACTGATATTGCTCAAGAAAAAAGTGGAATAATTAAAGAAAAAAGACCGGTTGTATTAGGAAATATACCTAAAGATGTTTTAGGAATATTGCTCAATAAAGCAAAACAAGAAACAGCAGAATCATTTTTATTAGGACGAGATTTTCAGGTGAAATTGACTGGAAAGGCGATAAAATATAATGATTCACAGCAAGAATATACTTTTTTATCCCGTCCACTAGTTGAAGCTTATGATATTGGAATTGCAGTTAAAGCCGTGCAATTGTTGAATATTAGGTTAAATAAAAAGACAGTTGAGAATGCTATTAATGAAACTAGGATTCCTGGGAGATATGAAGTAGTTCAAAATAAGCCAGAGATCATTGTTGATGGTGCACATAATTTACAAGCGATGTCTAATTTGCTAAATTTGGTAAGACAAAAGAAGAAAGAAAAAGTTTATGTGCTACTGGGAATGATGAAAGATAAAGATTTAGGCCCAGTTATTGACCTATTTGAAGATGAAAAAGTTACATTGACTAGAATTGATTATCCAAGAGCTGCTAGGTTAGAAGATTTTCCAAAAGAAGCTCAAGAAAAATATGACTATGAAGATAATTTTAAAAAGGCGTTTACTAATTTAAAGAATAAATTGAATTCAAATGATATGCTATTAGTGACGGGATCTTTTTACTTAGTAGGTGCAATTCTAAATTATTGCAGAAGGGATAAATAATGAAGGTTGAAAATATATCTGAGCCTATCAAAGGTGTAATTTTTGATATGGATGGTCTGCTAGTTAATTCTGAGAAGTTATACTGGGATGCAAATATTGTCGCTGCAAAAGAAGCTAATTTAGACATTCCAGATGATAGTTATTTGAAATTGGTTGGCTCTTCAGTTAAAGAAATGGAAGATTTCTATCATAAACATTTTAAAACCGACGCGGATCGAGATAAGTTTATTAAAAGAACTGATGAACTGGTATGGCAATGGACTGATGAAGGTAAGCTTAAACTGCAACCAGGAGTAAAAGAGGCCTTGACTTTGTTTAAAGAAAGAAATGTAAAGCTTGCCATTGCCTCTAGTAATTATGATGAAGTAGTAACTCATAACTTAGATGTTTTAAAAATAAGAGATTACTTTGATTTTTATTTAAGTTATAAGGATGTAGAGGCGGGAAAGATAAAGGCGAAACCTGCGCCAGACATATATTTATTAGCTGCAGAAAAAATGAAGCTTTCAAAAAATAATTTATTAGTGTTTGAAGACTCAAGTACAGGAGTTGCATCAGCAAGTGCTACGGGTCTAAAATGCATAATGGTTCCAGATTTGAAAGAACCAACTAATATTGATAGAAAAAATGCTACATTCATTTGCAAAGATTTTTATACTTTTATTGAAAAAATTGAGTAGTTTTTTCGTAATAAATATCAAAGGAGTATTTGATATTTATGAAAAAAGAAGAATTATTGCAAACAGATATTGATTTAGTGAAGAAATTAGCCAGATCACTAGAGAAAAAAGATATTATTACATTTGACGGATTATTTGAAAAGTTAAATGAAATAGAAATAAATAGTTTTAAGGATTTATGGCAATTTGCAGCTAGCCCTAAGTGTAATAATGAAATAGCCGTTTTGCTTCAACTAATTTTGGAACGTGTTAAGAGCGTAAATAATAAAAAGATCGAAAGTTTCTATTCTAGTTCTCAGGTTGGTTGCTATATAGCAGATAAATTATGCGGTAGGCAACAAGAAGAGTTATATGGTATTTATCTAGACTCTAAGAATAAAATTATTGCTGAGAAATTAATTTTTCAAGGAACTGTGAACCGAGCAGTAGCGCACCCTAGAGACATCTTTCGCTGGGCGGTAATTTATAATAGTACTGCATTTTTTGTGGCACACAATCATCCAAGTGGAGATGAGCAGCCGTCTCAACATGATCTGCGTTTTACTAAAAAATTGGTAGAAGCAAGTAAATGTATGGGAATAGACTTTCTAGATCACTTTATTGTGACTGATAATACTTACTTAAGTTTTCGGGAAATGGAACTTCTTTAAGTCTTCTTTAAGTATGGGCAAATTTCCTTAAAGCAAATTTTTACATTAGAGTTTCTATGCTATAATATCTAAGACTAAATAAAGATACGATTTAGGCTAAAATAATTAAAGAGATAAATTTAAGGAGAGATTTTGCGTGTTTGGATTAGGATCTAAAAATATTGGGATTGATTTGGGAACTGCCAACACACTCGTTTATATTGAAGGTAAGGGTATTGTTTTACGCGAACCTTCTGTTGTTGCTAAAAACACTCAAACGGGTGAAGTTATTGCTGTTGGTTCAGAAGCCAAGGAAATGATTGGTAGAACTCCTGGATCAATTGTTGCTATTCGTCCAATGAAGGATGGAGTTATTGCGGATTATGATACAACTGCTGTGATGCTTAAATACTTTATGGAAAAAACAGTTGGTAATTCAAAGCCAGTAGCTATGATTTGTGTGCCTTCTGGAGTAACAGAAGTTGAAAAGAGAGCCGTAATTGATGCTGCTAGAGTTGCAGGCGCACGTGAAGCATATGTAATTGAAGAACCATTTGCAGCTGCAATTGGTGCTGGTCTTCCTGTTATGGATCCAACAGGATCTATGGTTGTTGATATTGGTGGGGGAACTACTGATGTAGCAACTATTTCATTAGGTGGTATTGTTTCTTCTCGTTCTACTAGAATGGCTGGCGATAAGTTCAATAGTGCAATTGCAACTTACATTCACCAAAATTACAACTTGTTAATTGGTGAAAGAACTGCTGAAACTATTAAGATTCAAATTGCTTCTGCTTCAGTAGAAAAGGCAAAAGAAATTGAATCTATGAATATTCGTGGTCGTGACCTAGTAACAGGATTGCCAAAATCAATTGATATTAATGCGGAAGATGTTGCAAAAGCTATTCAAGAAGTAGTACAAAATATTATTGTAGCTATTAAAGAGACTTTAGAAGAAACATCTCCAGAAATTGCTGCTGATGTTATCGATCATGGTATTGTGTTAACTGGTGGTGGGGCTCTTTTAAAGAACTTACCAGAAGTTATTTCAGACGCTACTAAAGTTCCAGTCTTTATTGCTCAAGATCCACTTGATTGTGTTGCAATTGGTACCGGTGAATCTCTCAAAAATATTGAAGTTATGCGTAAGAGACGTTAATTTAGAGGCCGGCGTAAAAGCCGGTCTTTTTTATTAACTTTTAAATTAGGAAGATAGTAGTAGATGAGAAAATTCTTCAAAAACAAAAAGTTACTGACAATTTTTGTGATAGTTATTTTAGTTTTAAGTATGTTATCTATTTCTGTTCGCTTACGTAATAAGAGACAGTCACCTTTCTTAGTTCAGAAAATTGGTAATGATACAGTCTCTATTGTTACTAGAGTAGTTAACTGGCCCATAAATTTAGTTTCTAATGGCGTTGCCAATGTTGAGGATCTATTTAACGCTCAAGCTGAAAATGATCACTTGAAAAAACAAATTGATAACCTGGCTCAAACTAAAGCTCGTAATAGTTCACTTGAAGCTGAAAACACGCAATTAAAGCAAGCATTAAAGTTAAAGAAAACATTAACTGACTACACTATTATTAACGGCTCGGTAATTTCACGTGCTGCAGATACTTGGTCCGATTTGTTAATTATCGATCAAGGATCAAGAGCTGGTGTTAAAAAGAATATGCCAGTTATGTCGGGCAAAGGTGTCATCGGACGAATAGTAGAAGTAAACAGTACTACCTCTAAAGTTGAATTGATTACTACAACTGATAAATCAACAAATAAATTTGCTGTAGAAGCGGATGCAGCTAATGGTAAAAAGGTTCATGGGGTAATATCAGTTGGGGAAAATAATCAATTGGCATTTACTCAAGTTGTTGATGGCCAAAAGTTAAAAAAGGGTACGCGCGTTTATACTAGTGGCATGGGTGGTTTATCACCAAAAGGATTATTAGTAGGTACAGTAAAAAAAACAACGCGTGATACTTTTGGTCTATCTGACGTTGTTGAAATTCAACCTGCTGGAAATCTCAATGATCCGTCTGTTGTGTCTGTAATTAAAAGAAAGGTTGAAGAGTAATGGCAATATTGCGTCGATGGTATGTAGCTATTGCCTTATTTATGGCACTAATCTTAGATGGGGTATTAGCCTATAATTTACAGACTTTTATTTTTCATAGAAGTTTTTCTGGAAGCTGCTGGCTAACAGTTGTTGGTATCACTTTAATAGCTTTATGTGATGATAAAAATGATGCAAATATTTGGCTTTGCTTGGGTTTAGGAATTATTGCCGATCTTTATTATTTGGGCATTATCGGAATTTATACTGTTGCTTTTCCTTTGATCTGCTTTTTTATTGAGAAAAGTGCTAGATTTCTTCCTGAAGTATTCTGGTTTCGTCTGTTGATCTGCTTAGTTACTTATCTTTGTGTAAGTGTCTATGTCTTTTTAATGCTAAATCTGACAGGCCTAATTCAACTATCTTTTGCTAGTTTTACACATAGTATTTTACCTAATTTACTATGGTGTTTAATTTTAGCTATATGTACATACTGGTTCTGGGTGAAACTTGCAGAAGACTATCCATTTTTGAAAAAAGAATATTATTTTTAAATAAACTAAAAGGAGTTGTTTTTATACAACTCCTTTTTTGCTTACAATTTCTAAAATTGAAATACTCCAGTTCCAATCAAAGCAGTAGCTACTACACCAAGAAGGGTAATAACCGCCATGAACCAGGCCATAACAATAGTTAATTTCTGAAATCCAGATTTTTTCTTACGTTTTCTCATATATGCCCTCCTAAATTAATAATTCTAGTTTACCATGATTTTAATTACAATTTTATATTTAATTGAAATAGTTTAAAATAAACCTAATGGAGGTTTTTATGAATTTTTTGCTTATCTTTTTAATTCCTTTATGTGGCATTGTAGTAGCTGTTTTTTTGGTGAAGTTATTTCCTAAGGCGCAATTTAGTGGTTATGACATATTACCATTTTTCTTTATTGTGGCATGTCAATTATTGACTCAAGAAACTAAGCAACCGTCTTTTTTGCCTTATGGATTTTTATTATATTTCATTTTGGTAGTAATTGTTTCAATTTATACTGCAATTAAAGATAAAAATATTTCGGTTGCTAAAACTTTTGGTATGTTGTGGCATTATTTAGCTGCGTCATCAATTGTTTGGTATGTTGGTCTTGTAATTTTGCTTTTATTATAATTTTTCTTCCCACATTTTCATTCGAAATAAAGTGCTTCTATCGCAATAGATGGAAGCATTTTATTTTGAATAAAATTATAATTATCATAAAATAACGTAATATCTAAATAAAAAGTGGAAAACTTGTGGTAGAAAGTGGGGAAGTGTGGTAAATTATTCTTTGGAAAGGGGGCTAGACCATGTTCATGGGCGAGTATCATCATAATCTCGACAGCAAAGGTCGATTAATTATACCGGCCAAATTTAGAGACGAGATTGGTGATAAGATGGTATTTACTCGTGGAATGGAAGGCTGTATTTTTGGCTATCCAATTGAAGAATGGCAGAAAATTGAGGCTAAGTTAGCCAAACTTCCACTGACTAAGAGAAGTGCACGTAAGTTTACGCGTCTTTTCTACTCAGGTGCGATGGAAAGTGAGTTCGACAAGCAAGGACGTGTTAATCTGACCATGACATTGAAAAAGCATGCCGCACTCATTAAGGAATGTGTGATTGTTGGTGTCTCTGATAGAATTGAAATTTGGTCAGCAGAACGCTGGAATGATTTTTCAGAAGATGCTAATGAAAACTATGACGATATCGCAGAAGACTTGGATGACATCGAGTTATAAAAATTATGAAATTCAAGCATAAAAGCGTGCTATTGCACGAAACAATAGACAATTTAAATCCCAAAGATGATGGTCTTTATGTTGACGCAACTTTTGGTGGTGGTGGTCATGCTCAATATTTACTCAGTAAATTAAGTCGAGGAACTGTTATCGGATTTGATCAAGATGAATATGCAATTTCAATGGCAAAAGAGAGTTTTGCTGAGGAATTGAAATCAGGAGCTGAGCCCAGATTAATGTTGGTTCATGATAACTTCTGTCATTTGAAAGAAAATCTGGTAGAGCTGGGAATTTCAGATGGAATAGATGGTATTTACTACGATCTTGGAGTTTCATCTCCGCAGTTTGATCAACCCGAACGTGGTTTTTCATATCGATTTGATGCACGATTAGATATGAGAATGGACCAAAGCCAAGAGTTAGATGCTTATACAATAGTAAACACTTGGTCTCAAAAAGAACTGAGTGATATTTTGTACAAGGATGGAGATGAAAAGTTCTCACGTCAGATTGCTAGAAAGATAGTTGATCGAAGGAGAGAGAAACCTATTGTAACTACATTTGATTTAGTAGACGTAATCAAGGATGCGATTCCGGCATATGCAAGACGGAGTGGCGGGCATCCAGCTAAGAAGAGTTTTCAAGCTATTCGAGTTGCAGTTAATAATGAATTAGGTGTATTGCAAGAGTCCCTTGAGGAAGCGATCAAGCTATTGAAGCCTGGTGGTCGAATCAGCGTAATAACTTTTCAGTCTCATGAGGATAAAATCGTCAAAAAGATCTTTAAAAAGTATTCTGAAGTCGAAATACCACGGGGAATGCCGATGGTACCGGCTGACAGTAAACCAACATTGCGATTGATTAGTCGCAAACCTATCATGGCAAGTAGTGATGAATTAGAGGAAAATAACCGCTCACACAGTGCCAAGTTAAGGGTTGCAGAGAAATTATAGTTTTATTTAATATTTTAAGGAGAAGAAAATGGCTGATAGCTCAGCAAGAAAATTAAATTATCAACAAAGTCAACAGCAGACTGAGCAGCCAAAGAAAGCAATTGTTCTTAATCCCAAAAGCGTTCCTTGGACAGCATTTGAAAAAAGTTTAGTCGTCCTAGGTTCACTAATTACATTGGGATTAATGATTTTATTGGTTTCAGCTAGTATTTCTGCTACTAGTGCTCAGCATCAATTAGCTAATGTTGAGCAAACAATAATTTCTCAAAAAAGTCATAACACTGATCTTCGTCAGGAGATTGGTGAATTAACGTCAACTACTAGAATTAATAAAATTGCTCGTGATCAAGGCTTGCACTTGGTTGAGAGTAACATTAGGAATGTCCGTTAATGAAAAAGTTTAATAACTTAAATAGAAATAGATCCAAAGCCCACGGCTACCGCTTTACGGTGGGGAGAATCCTCCAGCTAGTCTTGGCTTTGGTTTTTCTTGTATTTATAGGTAGATTTTTATATATAGGAATTTCAAATCGAGTTGCTGGTGAAAATTTAAATAAGCGTGTAAATCAAATTTATAGGCGAAATGAGGTTTTAAAAGCAACTCGAGGAACGATTTATGATAAAAATGGATTGACGCTTGCTGAAGATGCACATGTCTTTACTGTGTATGCAATTTTAGACAAGAGCTCAATTGACTATCATAATAAGCCGATGTATGTAACTAATAAACGTAAGACAGCACAAAAATTAGCTGAAGTCCTTCCATTAAGTGAAGAGAAAATATATTCATATTTAAATCCGAAGCATAAGGCCTTTCAGGTCGAATTTGGATCGGCTGGAACTGGTTTAACTTTATCTCAAAAGAAAAAAATTGAAGATATGAAGTTACCAGGAATTAAGTTTATCGAAACTCCATCTAGACTGTATCCAAATGGAAATTTTGCTTCTCATATTGTTGGTTTGGCTCAACCGCAAAAGAGTCAAGGAACTAGTAATCTAGTTGGTACAATGGGAATTGAAGCATACTTCGATAAGCAATTAGCTGGTAAAGATGGATATCGTGAAGCGTTTGTTGATGCGGAAAATAATCAATTACCTAATAGTCAAAAGAATACGCGTACAACAAAAGACGGCGATAATATTTATCTGACGCTTGATTCACGATTGCAGACTTATTTAGAAGTTTTAATGTCGCAGGTTCAGGATAAATATAGGCCTAAGGCGTTGACAGCAGTTGTAGAAGATATAAAGACTGGAAAAATTCTAGCTGCATCTCAACGTCCAACTTTCAATCCTCAAACTAAAAAGGGATTAGATACCTCTTGGCGCAATATATTAGTTCAAGATTCATATGAACCTGGTTCTGTTTTTAAAGTTCTAACTTATTCAAGTGCTATTCAAAGCGGTAATTATAATCCTAACGAGCAATATAAATCTGGATCAGTAACAGTTCAAGGTTCAACAATTCACGACTGGAATAATAGTGGTTGGGGGATGATTCCATTTAGTCAAGCTTTTCCTAGATCAAGTAATGTTGGTTTTGTAAAACTTGAACAAAAAATGGGCTCCAAGACGTGGAAAGAATATTTAAATAAATACAGACTAGGTAAAAAGACTGGAGTGACTCTTCCAGGAGAAACTGCTGGAATTTTAAACTTCACAACCCCATTAAATCAAGCCGTTACTGCATTTGGTCAAGGTGTTAATGTTAATGCCATGCAAATGATGCAGGCTTACAGTGCTTTAGCAAATAACGGACAAATGGTAAAACCTCAGTTTGTTGAAAAAATAGTTTCTCCATCTGGTAAAGTAGTCGAAAAGTTTCATCGAACTAAGGTTGGAGCTCCTATTTATTCTGCTAAAACTGCTCAAACAGTTTTAAAAGGGATGCAGGACGTTGTAAATGCAACTTATGGTACTGGTGCGGCTTATAAAATGCCGGGAAAGAGTATTGCAGTTAAGACGGGGACGGCTCAAATTGCTGGACCGCATGGTGGATATTTAACAGGCGACAACAACTATATTTTCTCAGTTGTCGGCGTAACTCCAGCCAATAATCCTCGCTACTGTGTGTACTTAACCATGAAGCAACCACAAAAAATGTCTAAGCCAGCTGAAACTATTCTCTCTTCTATTTTTAAGCCAATTATGAATCGACTAATTTCACTTTCTGATTCTTCTGCTAAGGTTAATGAAAAGGTAACTGTTCCAGCTCTAACTGGTAAAAGTGTTGAAAAAGCTAAAGAAGATGCAAATAATGCCGGTGTTACAGTTGAAGTAGTAGGAACTGGAAAGAACATTAGTCGACAATCTGTTGGAGCAGGTGTTAAGCAAGATAATGACTCAAAGATTTTCTTGTTTACGGGCGGTCAAGTTACTTGTCCGAATATGATTGGATGGACTAGTGAAGAAGTCACTAGTTTCATGACTACCACTGATATTCCAATTTCTATTAATGGAAAAGGAAAAGTTACAAAGCAGTCAATACCAGCTGGAAAAGTAATTGATAAAAATAGTAAGTTATCAGTAAATCTAAAATAGTAAAAAGTTAAAGGAGTAATACAAAATGCAGTTTTCTTTGATACCGTTTATAAGCAGTTTCGCTCTTACGGTTATCTTCTTACCGTTGTTTATTGGCTTCATGCGAATGAAGCATGAAGGACAAGTTATTAGAGATGAAGGTCCGAAATGGCATGAAAAAAAATCTGGAACACCAACAATGGGTGGAGTTGTTTTTATGCTTGCTGGTGTTATTTCAACTCTATGGGTATTAATCTGGCAAAAAGATTTGAATAAAACTGCTTGGATCTTAATAATCGCTTTCCTAGGTTATGGCATTATCGGCTTTTTGGATGATGGAATTAAGTTATATTTCAAACGTAATTTAGGTTTAAAGGCATGGCAAAAATTATTAGGTCAGATTATTATTGCAGCTTTGATTATTGCATTAGCTTTTAGTGATCACTTTGCATTTGAGTTATATATTCCTTTTGCAGGAATGGTGCGGAATTCATTCCTATTTAGTTTATTTGTGCTTTTCTGGTTGGTTGGCTTTTCTAACGCTGTGAACTTATCTGATGGTCTGGATGGTTTAGCAACTGGACTTTCTATCATTGCATACGCCACATATGCTTGGATAGCTTACCAAGAAAAAAATTGGGTTATTGTTGTGTTTACCTTAAGTGTAATAGGTGGACTGGTTGGTTTCTTTATCTTTAATCATAAGCCAGCTAAAATCTTCATGGGAGACGCGGGTTCGTTAGCTCTTGGTGGTGGATTAGCTACTGTATCAATTTTCCTTCATCGTCCATGGTCATTGTTTTTAATTGGTATTGTTTTCGTATTAGAGACTTTGAGTGTTATCTTGCAAGTTATTTCTTTCCAAACTACAGGGAAGAGAATTTTCAAGATGACACCAATTCATCATCACTTCGAAATGCTTGGTTGGTCCGAGTGGAAAGTTGACATTGTATTTTGGATTGTTGGTTTAATTGGAAGTATTGTTTATTTAATTATCTGGGGTTAATTTTAAAATGAAACAAATAAAAACATATGAAAATAAAAACATTTTGATTTTGGGATTAGGAAAAAGTGGTTTTTCAGTAGCTAAACTCCTTTTGAAGCTTGGCGCTAAGCTCACTTTAAATGATAAAAAGGATTTATCTAATGATGATCGAGCTGCTGAATTAGATAAATTAGGAGTTAGAGTTATTTCTGGTTATCATCCAGTTGAGATTTTTGATGAGGAAAAATTTGATTATCTTGTTAAAAACCCCGGCATACCCTATGAAAATCCAATGGTTGAAAAAGCATTGAAGATGAATATTCCAGTTATAACTGAACCTGAAATCGCACTTAACGTAAGTGAAGCACCATATGTTTGTGTTACTGGTTCAAATGGTAAGACGACCACTGTCATGCTTACCCAAAGAATTATGGATCATCATTTATCTAAAAATGGCGGTCATGCTTATGCAGTAGGTAATATTGGCGTTCCTATTTCAGAAGTAGTTGAAAGGGCTACAAAAAAAGATTTACTTGTAGTAGAAATGTCTAGTTTTCAATTACTTGGAGTAACAGATATTAAGCCCAAAGTAGCTGCAATTGTTGATATTTACAATAATGTACACCTTGACTATCACAAGACTTTTGATAACTATGTTGAAGCCAAACTTAGAATTACTCAATCTCAAGATCAAAATGATTATTTCATTGCTAACTTTGATCAAAAGGGCATTTTAGAAAAAGAATTAAAGAAAACAAAAGCAAAAGTTCAAACATTTTCAGAAGTAGATAAGACGGCCGATTATTTTATTGGTGATGAATATCTTGAAAGTAAAGACGATCATCAAATTATGAAAATCAGTGAGATTAAGATCCCAGGTATTCATAACCAACAAAATTGTTTAGTGGCAATTGCAATTTCTAAATTAATGGGTGCAGATGATAGTGATATTCAATATGCTTTAAGTACTTTTACTGGAGCTACTCATCGTTTGCAGTATGTAATGACTTATAATGACCGTAAAATCTACAATGATTCAAAATCCACTAACATTGAAGCTGCTACTGTGGCTATTCCTTCATTTAAGGAACCTGAAGTTTTAATTGCTGGTGGATTAGATCGTGGTTTTATGTTTGATTCACTTGTTCCATTGTTTAAAAAGCATGTAAAATCAATTGTGCTTTATGGTGAAACTAAATATCTTTTAGCAGATGCAGCTCGTAAGGCTGGTATTAAAGATATTGTAATTGTAAATACCTTACAAGAAGCTGTTCCGCGAGCATATGAATTGAGTGAGGCAGGGGATGTTATCTTGTTTTCACCAGCATGCGCTTCTTGGGATCAATTTAATACTTTTGAAGAACGTGGAGATTTTTTTGTAAAATTTATTAAGGAATTAAAGACTAAGTAAAATGAGAGTAATTTTTTCTGGTGGCGGAACTGGCGGCCACATTTATCCAATTATGGCGTTGATTGAGCGTTTGAAAGAACGTAAATTAGTTACAAATGATGAAATTCTATTTGTTGGAACAGATCGAGGATTAGAATCTAAAATTGTTCCAGCAGCGGGCGTCCCATTTAAGACTTTAAAGATTAAGGGTTTTGACCGTAAACATCCTTTAAAGAATTTCGAAACAATTGAGCTTTTCATTAAGGCTACAAAAGAAGCAAAACAAATTATCAAGGATTTTAAACCTGATGTTGTAGTAGGAACTGGTGGCTATGTATCAGGTGCTATTGTTTATGAAGCAGCTAAGCTGCATATTCCAACTATTATTCATGAGTCTAATTCGGTTGTTGGATTAGCTAATAAATTCTTAGCACACTATGTTGATAAAATTTGTTATACCTTCGATGATGCGGCTAAGCAATTTTCAGAAAAGAAAAAATTAGTTAAAACTGGTAATCCTCGTTCACAACAAGTTTTAGACTTAAATAAAGAAAATGTTGATATTTCTAAAAAATGGGGACTAAATCCAAATATGCCTACTGTTTTGATTTTTGGCGGTTCTCGTGGGGCTCTAGCAATTAATAAAATTGTAGAAAAATCCCTTTCAGAATTAGAAACTAAGCCTTATCAAGTTATTTGGGCTACTGGTCAACTATATTATGGAAGCGTTAAGGAAAAATTAGCTGGTAAAGAAATTAACTCAAATATAAAGATTGTACCTTATATTGATAATATGCCAGGGTTGTTACCTCAAATGACATGTGTTGTAGCACGTTCTGGAGCAACCAGTTTAGCTGAATTTACTGCTCTTGGTGTTCCAGTAATTTTAATTCCTAGTCCAAATGTCACTCATAATCATCAAATGAAAAATGCCATGGATATGGAGAAAGCCGGAGCAGCCTTAGTTATTCCAGAAGATGATTTAAATCCAAATAATTTTGTCTCATCGATTGATCATATTTTGTTAGATACAAATTATGCAAAGAAAATGAGTGATGCATCTAAGAGATTAGGAGTTCCTGATGCATCAGATCAAGTGATTTCTGTAATGGAGAACTTAATTAAGAATAAAAAATAATGGAAGGAAGTGAGGCACATGGCTAAGAAAAAAATAACCAAAAAAGATCCTAAACAAGAGTTATCAGGCTGGATTGATTATAAAAATAAAACCAATAATAATGAAAAAAGAAGAGTCTCTGCCTCACTAACTAAATTACAAGCTGAAAGACGACATGCTTTACTAACTAGATTAGGATTTATAATCTTTTTTTCGCTTTGCTGTATTTTAGCTTTAGGATATTATGTTTCGCCTAAAGCAAATGTAGCAAGTGTACAAGTTAAAGGAGTGCCTGAATTAAATAGTAAACAACTAGTCAAAACAGCAGGTATTTCTCCAGAAAATAAAGTGGTATTCTGCTTATTAAAAGGAAAGAAATATACTGAGAAATTATCAGCTGCTTTTCCTGAGATTGAAAAGGTTCAGGTAGGCGTGCAAAAAACAAATCATTTGGTTTTAAATATCAAAGAACGACCAGTGATTGGGTATATTCATGAAGGTGAAGGTTACCGAAAGATATTAGCCACAGGGAAAGTAGGTAGCCAAGTTATTGCTAGCGACAAGATTGATAAAAGTAAGCCTTTATTTACAGGATATAATCAGAAGGTTTCTTTGAGCGAAGATATCAAGGTATATGCCAGTCTACCACAGCATATACGTGACCAAGTAAAAATGCTAAGTGGTGAAACACGGAGGCCGAGTCAAATTGTTTTAGTGATGAAAGATAACAATATTGTTATTGGAAATCTATCAACTATTAAGAGTAAGATACGATATTATGACAAAATAAAAAGTCAGCTAAAAGAACCATCAGTAATTGATTTTGAAATTGGTGCTTATAGTCGACCGCTAACACAAGCAGAAAAGGTTAAACTAGGACTAACTTGATATTAGTGAGAACTTAAACCATATGTTAAAATTTATTGTATAGTTATGTTTTGGGGGGCATTACCTTGGATAAAACTGATTTACTAGTAGGCTTGGATATAGGAACAACAAGCGTTAAAGCAGTTGTCGCTGACACTGCGTCTAATGAAATGCAAATTATTGGTGCTGCAAATGGTCCCACAAAGGGGATGCGCCATGGAAAAATTGTTGATATTGATCAAACTGCGGATAGTATAAGTGCTGTTTTGAAGAAAGTAGCGCAAAAGACTAATTCTAAAATTTATCGAGTAGTCACTGGAATTCCCGTTGGTTTACTTCAGCTAGAAAATGCAGTTGGCTTAATTAACATTGAAGAGAATGGTCGAGAAGTTACAGATAACGATGTTAAGCGTGTTTTATTAACTGCAATCGATACTGCATTGAAGGATGGTCGAGAAGCTATTGCTTTCTTGCCTAACAAGTTCTTAATTGATGGGAAAACTGATGTAGACGATCCTAGAAAAATGATCGCTCATTCTCTTGAAGTACATGGGATTTTATTAACTGCTCCTAGTGCTGATTTACATAATATTCGTAAGGCGATCGAACGAGCTGGCTATCAAAATAATTTCTTTGTACCAATACCTTTGGCAATTGCGAGTGTAGCACTTGATGAAGGTGAGCGAACATTCGGTACGATTATTCTTGATTTAGGTGGAGGGTCGACTACTGCCACTGTAATTCATGAGAATAAAATCAAATATGCAACTATTGATTTAGAGGGCGGCATCGATATTACTAATGATATTTCGGTGGTTTTAAATACTTCGAAAAAGGAAGCTGAAAAAATTAAGTTACAGTTTGGATATGCAGATCCGTGCCTGACTTCAAGTGATAATCAATTTCCTGTTAATGTCGTAGGTGAAAATGGACCTAAGATGATTGACGAGGAGTACTTAAGTGAAATAATTAATGCTCGTCTTAATCAAACCTTTAGTCGTATCGGTAAAGGATTAAAATCACATGAGGCATTTAATTTGCCAGGTGGTGTTGTAATTACTGGTGGGACTAGCGCTTTGCAAGGAATTGATGATATTGTGAAGGAAGATTTTGGTGTTAAAGCTCGAATTTTCCAACCAGATCAGATGGGATTAAGAAATCCAATGTATGCAGCAGGTTACGGAGTAGTAAATTATGCCTATAATTTAGCTGATATTGATTACTTAGTTAATAGTGTTATTTATGGAAATCAGGTTACTTTGCCCGTTTCTACCCAATCTTCAGCACAAGAAAATATGAAATTTTTCAAAAGACGTGTAACTCCTAGTGAAATGGAGCAAAAAGAAGATTATAATAAGACTAGTGCTACATCAACGATCTCTACGTCTGAAGAGAATGATGATAATAAGAATAATAATAAAAAAGGAATCAAGGAATTCTTTAAGAAGTTCTTTGATTAGTAATAAGGTGGTTTAGTAAATGGATTTTACTTTCGATTCTGATGACAACAAGAATGCAGTCATTAAAGTAATCGGTGTTGGTGGTGCCGGTGGTAATGCCGTTAATCGAATGATTGATGAAGGAGTACAAGGCGTTTCCTTTATTGCTGCTAATACTGATGTGCAAGCTCTTAATAGTAATAAAGCTGAAAACAAGATTCAACTTGGACCAAAACTTACTCGTGGATTAGGGGCAGGCTCTCATCCTGAAGTTGGTCAAAAGGCGGCTGAAGAGAGTCAACAAACAATTGAAGACTCATTAAAAGGCGCAGATATGATCTTTATCACTGCAGGAATGGGTGGTGGTACTGGTACTGGTGCTGCTCCTGTAATTGCTAAAATTGCTCGTGAAACTGGTGCATTAACCGTTGGAGTAGTTACTCGTCCTTTTACTTTTGAAGGTCCGAAACGGTCAAAGAATGCAGCAGAAGGAATTGCCCAATTAAAGCAATACGTTGATACTTTAGTTATTATTGCCAATAACCGTTTGTTAGAGATGGTTGATAAGAAGACCCCAATGATGGATGCCTTTAAGGAAGCTGATAATGTACTTCGTCAAGGTGTTCAAGGTATTTCTGATTTGATCACTTCAACTGACTATGTGAACCTTGACTTTGCGGACGTTAAGACAGTTATGGAAAATCAAGGCGCAGCTTTAATGGGAATTGGTCGTGCAAGTGGTGAAAATAGAACTGTTGAAGCTACAAAACTAGCTATTTCTTCCCCATTGCTTGAAGTATCAATTGATGGAGCAAAGCAAGTATTACTTAACATTACTGGTGGACCAGATTTAACTTTATTTGAAGCTCAAGATGCTTCTGATATTGTTTCAAAAGCTGCTGGTGACGGAGTAAACATTATCTTTGGTACATCAATTAATGCTAATTTAGGCGATGAAGTGGTTGTTACTGTTATTGCAACTGGAATTGATTCAAAGGCTGAAGAAGAAGCTTCAAGACAACCTATGCGTCGTCCAACACGTCAAGAAGTTACTACTCCTGAACCTGTTAAGAAAGAAGCAGATGTGGTAGCTAACGAACCCACTTCAGTCTCGGAATCTTCAGAAGTCGAGACTGAGGATAGTGCTGTAAAGGAATCTCCTGTACAACCAACTCCTGAAGTAAAATCAGAAAAGAAAGATTCTCAAGATACTTTACTTGACCCAACAAGCGTTTGGAAGCAAGATAGAAAAGAGAACAAGCGTCCACAGCCTGTAGAGAATGAAAAAAAAGATGACGATGAATTTGATTCATTTAATTCAGACGACTCCACTAGTATCTCTCAAATTGAAACTAGTGTAGATGATGAGTCAGATAATGATATTCCATTCTTCAAACATCGTCGTCAGGATTAGTATTTTGGAGGAAAAGTTATGGCTTTTGATAAATTAGGCAGATTTTTTGGTATTGCTGAAGATGATGAAATGAATGAAGCACCATATACTGAAGTAGATGAACAACAAGAAGAAGTTCCTCAGCCTCAAAAGAATGAAAGAAGAGCAAATGTTGTTTCTATTAATTCCGGTGTTGGCGCTACTAGTAAAATTGTTTTATATGAACCTCGTGTATATTCCGATGCAAAAGAAGTAGCTCAAAATCTTCTAAATAACAAAGCTGTTATTATTAATTTTGCTCGTATGGATGATGAACAAGCACAGAGAATTGTTGATTTCATTACTGGTACAGTGTATGCTCTAAACGGTGAAATTCAACGTGTAGGTGACAAAATTTTCTTAGCAACTCCACCAAAATTTGAAACTGACGGTAAAATTGCCGAATTAGTTGAAAAGAAAGATAAAATGGATTAATGATATTTTCAATTGTAGGCTGGATATTACGTATTATTTCTGATTTGCTGAATATCTATAGCTTTCTGATTGTAATTTATACTTTGCTAACTTGGATTCCAAGGTTGCTTGCAACTAAAGTGGGACAGATATTAAGGAAAATTGTTGAACCATATTTAGAAATATTTGAGCGTTTTATTCCGCCAATTGCGGGAATTTCTTTTGCTCCTGTGGTAGCCTTATTAGTAATTTATTTTGTAAATAATTATGTCCTTTATTGGATAGCAAATATAATTAGGTACGCATTTATTAGGTAAAATGGAAAAAAGACAAGCTAGTAGTTTTTATCAACATTTTGATGAAAGTGAAAGACCGACGGTAGATTATTTCGTCGGTCTTTTTAATCAGTTTTTATTTAAAAATGAATCTATCTTAACAGATTTCTTAAATCCTAGAGAACAATATATTTTTCAAGAAATTGTTGGTGGCTATGCGCAGTTGTACAGTTTCGGAGGATATCCTAATGCCGAGAAAAAGAGAATGTTGCTTTGTGATTGGGATAAGGGATACGAACAAGCTGATTTTAAGATCTCACTTTTAGAAGTTGAATATCCGAAAAAATGGTCAAAACTTACACATAGTCAGATTCTAGGTGTTTTGACACATTTAGGAATTGAATTAGATACTTTTGGTGATATTATCAATGATGAAAATGAAAATTGGCAATTTTTAGTTAAGGGTGAATTAGTCGATTACTTTATTGAACAGATTGATCGCGTTGGTAGAACAAAAATAAAATTGAAGGAATTACCTTTATCAAAAGTATTAGTTCAAGAAGATGATAGTACGGAAATGAGTGCTGTATCTATTTCACTTCGTTTAGATGCAATTGTGAGTTCAATTACCAATCTAAGTAGGAGTCAAGTTAAGAAAATTATTGAAGATGGAGAAGTTAAATTAAATTGGCATATTGTAGCGCAATCTAATATAATTGTTTCTGTACAGGATATGCTAAGTATTCGCCATTACGGTAGATATGAAATTCTCAATCTTACCACTACGAAGAAAGGTAAGAAACGACTTGAAATAAAGGTATGGCAAGCAAAGAAAAGGTGATAATATGACATTAACGCCAATGGATATCCATAACAAGGAGTTTTCAACAAAACTTCGGGGGTATGATTCCAAACAGGTAGATAGTTTTTTAGATCGAATTGTTGATGCATATGGGGATGCATTAGATCAAATTGTCGATTTAAAAAATGAAAATGTTGAATTAAAGAAAAAAGTAGAAAAATACGAAAAGGTTAAGGATTCAATTAATGAATCTCTAATTTCAGCACAAGAGAATGCTGAAGAAATTAAAAAGAGAACTAATAAAGAGTCTAAAGAAATTATTCAAAAGGCTAATCAAGATGCTGCTGAGATAATTCAAAAGGCTCAAGATAAAGGCGAAAATAAGAAAGCTGAACTTCAAAAGCAATATGATACTTTAAACAAAGATTATGATTTGCTTAAGGCTAAAGTTGAAGACTTCCGAGAAGCTATTCAAGGAATGCTCAAGGATCAAATAAAGGAATTGAGTGATTCTGATTGGCAATACTACTTAGATAAGTATTATGGCCGCTCACGTTTGTATCCAGCCGATGGCTCACAGCCTTTAGAAGATGAACCAATTCCTGATGGTCCGATGACTAATGAAGTACCAACTGAAGAAAATGATAAGCTATCTAATACAGAGGTTGACAATAATGCAATAAATGAAGTAAACTCTGTTCAAGAAACGGAAGATAATCCTGAGGTTTTAGCTGGAGATAGTCCAGTTAAAGAAAGCATGCAGGCTACAGAAGAAAATACTGAGCGGCGTGATGGACCAGTGATTATTTTCCCGGATGATTTAAAAGATAATTAAATTTAAGTCGACAGTACCAACAAGTAGACGATTTAGCGAGTTAGTGATGGTGAAAGACTAACAACTGTCAAAAGTTAATCAGCTGCCAATTGACTTAAACGTTTATCTGTACGATACACAGGAAACAAGTGGAATGGAATAGTTGTATTCTGTTCAATTTAGGTGGTACCACGATAAGCTTCGTCCTATTAGGATGAGGCTTTTTTGTTAAGAAAGGATTTTTTATGAGAGTTAAAGATACATTAAATTTGGGCAAGACTAAATTTAAAATGCGCGGTAATCTTCCAGTGCGTGAAGCTCAATGGCAAAAAGAATGGGAAGAAAATAAATTATACGAACAAAGATTAAAGCTTAATGAGGGTAAACCTCGTTTTGATCTTCATGATGGTCCTCCATTTGCTAATGGTAATATTCATATGGGGCATTCATTAAATAAGATCTCTAAGGACATCATTGTTCGTTTTAAGAATATGAATGGTTATTATGCTCCTTATGTTCCTGGTTGGGATACACACGGACTTCCTGTTGAACAACAATTAGCTAAAAAGGGTGTTGACCGTAAGACAATGGATCGTGCAAAGTATAGAGAGCTTTGCCGTCAATTTGCAGAAGAGCAAGTTCAAAAACAAATGGCCGACTTTAAGCGCTTGGGTGTAATGGCAGATTGGGATCACCCATACGTTACTTTACAACCTAAATTTGAAGCTGAAGAAATTAGAGTCTTTGGTGAAATGTTTAAAAAGGGTTACATTTATAAGGGTAAGAAACCAGTTTACTGGTCATGGTCTAGTGAATCAACTTTAGCAGAAGCCGAAGTTGAATATCACGACATTAAATCTCCAAGAATTTATGTTGCTTTCCCAATTAAAGATGGAAAAGGAATTTTAGATTCAGATACCTCATTAGTAATTTGGACTACTACTCCTTGGACTATTCCAAGTAACGTAGGTATTACTGTTAACCCTAAATTTGACTATTCAGTAGTTGAAGTTAATGGTAAAAAGTATGTAATCGGTAGTGACCGGTTGTCAGCTGTCGCAGAGGATTTGGGCTGGGAAGACTATAAAGTTCTTAAGACTCTTAAAGGTACTGATTTTGATCGTATGACTTATCTGCATCCTCTTTATGGTAAAAATGGCTTAGGTGAATATGGTCTAGTTATGAACGACACTTACGTAACTGATGATGATGGTACTGGTTTAGTTCACAACGCTACTGGTTTTGGTGAGGATGACTACAATGTTGGTCGTCGTTATGGAGTGCCAGTATTTAGTCCAATGGATGCTCAAGGTAGATTTACTAAAGAAGTTCCAGATCCAGAATTAGTTGGTATGTTCTATGATGATGCTAATAAAGTAGTTGCTGAAAAGCTTGAAAAAGCAGGTGCACTCTTGAAGCTTGACTTCTTTACTCACTCCTATCCACATGATTGGCGTACTAAGAAGCCAGTAATTTACCGTGCAACTACTCAATGGTTTGCTTCGATTGATAAGTTTAGAGATCAAATTTTAGCAGAAATTGAGAAAGCAGATTTCATTCCTTCATGGGGTAAAACTCGTCTTTACAACATGATTAGAGATCGTGGTGACTGGGTAATTTCTCGTCAACGTGCCTGGGGAGTACCACTTCCAATTTTCTATGCTGAAGATGATACGCCAATTGTTACTCCAGAAACGATTGAACATGTTGCTCAAATCTTTGAAAAAGAAGGATCTAATGCTTGGTATACTCATACTGCTGAAGAATTACTTCCTGAAGGCTTTAAGTCAGAACACTCACCAAACGGTAAATTTAGAAAAGAAACTGATATTCTAGATGTTTGGTTTGACTCTGGTTCTTCATGGGCTGGTGTTATGCAAGAACGTGATGGCCTAGGTTTCCCAGCTGATTTATATCTTGAAGGTAGTGATCAGTATCGTGGTTGGTTCAACTCAAGTTTAATTACTTCTGTTGCGGTTACTGGAAAAGCTCCTTATAAACAAGTTTTATCACAGGGATTTGTGTTAGATGATAAGGGACATAAAATGTCTAAGTCATTAGGTAATGTAATTTCACCTAATGATGTCATCAAGCAAATGGGTGCAGAGATTATTCGTTTATGGGTTGCTGGAGCAGATACTACTTCTGATGTAGCTGTTTCTCAAGATATTTTACGTCAATCTGCTGAAAG
>CANRQR010000014.1 GCA_947641735.1 uncultured Lactobacillus sp. | reverse complement strand
GTAATTGTCCACCTGCTGGCACATCAATTGGTTGAGTCTCTGGCTTGTACTTATCTGCGTCGGTTTCTTTGCCGCTTGGCTCAGTACCGTTAACTTCTACTGGTACTGTGGTGCTTGAACCATCTGGATAAGTTACCTTAACTGTACCTTCGGTCTTTTCGCCTGGCTTGGTTGGTACTGCTGGCTTCTTGTCCCAATCAATAGTAGTACCTGATGGTAAGTCATCCTTATTCTTGATGCCTGTTGATGCATCTGGTAATTGTCCACCTGCTGGCACATCAATTGGTTGAGTCTCTGGCTTGTACTTATCGGCGTCGGTTATTGGTGCCTGAACTGTAACAGGAATATTTACTGTTGTCGTTGAACCATCATTGAAAGTTACTGTTGCTGGGTAAAACTGTCTTCCTATATTATTAGTGTTCACATTTTCATTAAATGTTGCGCTCTTTACATTATTGGCATCTGGATCTTTAATTGCCTTTAATGCATCACTTGGAGCAACTTTTTCTCCTTGAGTGACTGTTAATCCCGAAATTAATGCATTATCCTTGTTATTATTATCAAATTTTTCTGCCTCATTTTCAGTTGTAGTAATTGGAACATCTACTTTATCTTGTGATCCATCTGGATAAGTTACCACAACTGTGCTGTTAATAGTTTTACCTGATTCATTTGGAATAATCGGCTTATTTTCCCAGCTATACTTAGTACCCTCTGGCAGTTCTGCAGTATTTTTAATTCCTTTTTCAGCTGGTGGTACAATTCCAGCTGGAGTAGTAATGTCCTGTCCTACTGCTGGATATTGTTGAGCATCAGTAGCAGCTACAACTTTTACAGGAATAGTTACCGACATCTGTGAAAAGTCGGCATAACGTACTAATACTGGAACATTGTAAGTTTTACCAACCTCATCAGCTGTTGGAATAAATGAGATTGCACCAGTTTGCGGATTAATCGTAGTTCCTTCTGGGATCTCATCATTTGTCTGTGTATCTAAAGCATATGTCGCAATAGATGATGAACTTGATGGCTGAAGCGTAAATGCCTGACCATTAGCTAATAATGGAACATTCGTAACTTCTTGACCTTCTGCATTTAAAAATGTAATTGGTTTAGTACTTCTAACCACATTAGGTTTAGTAGAATAATAAGTAACCTCAATTCCTTCAGTCTGAGGAATATATTTACTATTATCTAAATCAAAAGAAGTAAATGAAATTTAAGCAGGAGTCCACCAATTGAAGTTATCCAAAAATGACTTTAAATTATCTTTCGATTGTACATAGTTACCACCAGTTTGAGTTGGAGCTCCTTGAGCAATTACACCATTATTGTACTGGTAAGTATTTAAACCACTTTGCGTTGGACTCATCAAAACTTTACCATTTGACATGCCCATGGTATAAGTTTCAGCATTAGTTGAAAGAACGCTATTCTGCTTCTTACCAGCTGGCATAAATGCTAAACCAGTATTTCCAATTCCATTATAGGTAGTTAATTGAGATATTTGCCAATTTTGTGAATCTTTACCTAACATGGTTTGCTTAACATCATATGCTGAAGTTGGGATACTGTTAATGCTTGAACCATTTACATTTACTTCGTTTGTCCCACCTTCAAGCCTAATTAAACTACCTGTTTTAGTGGTATCAGTCCTTTGCAAGTTTACGTATTTAGGTGAATTAAATGTCAGTGAATTAACACCATTTACACCAAACATAGTTATTAATCCACAAGGATAAAAACTTGTAGGTTGACTGTTTAATGGTCCTTCTACAGCATGTGGAAAACTATTAGCAAGACCCATAGTATAAGAAGTATATGCTCTAACAGTACCATATGCTCCATCTTGCAAATCTAAAGTTGCCCCTTTACCTACAGTCATCGTATAGGTCTTATTATTGTTAGAAGAACCCGAACCAAAAGAAATTAAAGGAGTAATAGTATTAGCCTTACCTCTGTGGATTCTAATTGTAGACCCTTGTTCCATATTAATAGCATGAGTCTCATGTGTTAAAGGTTGTAAGAACGTAAAACTCCCAATGGAAATTGGAGCGTAGTGATAACCATTAGCATTTAAAACTCCATTAGTCCAGTTTAGAGGACTATTAACAACTGTCGCACCAGCTATTGGCAAACTAGCTGCTTCAGAGTTATTATCTTGCATAGTAGTAATGTCAATTGAAGCATTCTTACCAACGTCTAAATTACCGGCAAAAATAGCTGTTGAGTGACCATTAGCTAAATTCATTACAACTTGGGCTCCATCTTCTACTTTCATTGTAGATCCAGCAGCTCTTGATGCTAATCCACGCATATCCTGTGTAGTAGAATTAATAGTAAATTTAGCGTTTTTACCAATAGTAATATTTCCATCATCACTATTTAGCCATACGGCATTATTATTTTCTTCTACATAGGCTCCAGGAGTTGGTTTCCACAAGTTCATTGCATAATCAGGAGTATTTACTGTCATAGTCACATTAGCATCAGGAGTTACAGTTAAGCTACGACAAACAATACCATTGTAGTAACCAGCACCTAGACTTCCTAATCCAGTTTTTCCAAGATCATCTTTAATAATAGTATTTCCTGCTAATATAACCGGTGTATCTTCACCATAAAATAGTTGCGTCTTCGACAAATTAGCATTTACATTATCAAACGTAATACTTGAATTCTTTTGTTGATTAGTTCCCATGTTTTGGAAATAAAATGGTGAGTAACCTGCATTATCATTAGCCTTAAGAGTCATATTCTTTAAAGTTAGATTCCAGAAGTTACTATTTACATTTTGATTATAAAATGCAATGTAATTATTTCCTAGATCTAATGTATGATTTTGACCATTTATAGTTAGTGTACGTGCAATATCCTTATAGGTGCTATTAAATGGATTGGATGAATTAGCTGAAAGTTCACCCGATAGAAGTGACGTATTTAATGCACTTTGACCAGTCGATGAACTTATATCATTAGTAAAATCAATCTCATTTATATCCTTATTTATCAAAGCACTAGTAAAATCAGCAAAATTACTTACCTGGGCAACATTGCTGGTAGCTAAAACTTGTTTATTATTTGTAGCTACCTGATTGTTAATTTGAGGTGTATTTTTATTTGATAATACGTTAGACTTGTTACTAGTAGTATTTACAGAAGGAGCAACGCTAGGAGTTACTTGCTTTTGTTTTAAAGCTATTTGATTATTAGTAGTTTTATCAGTACTACTTTGAGCGTTTGAAGCATTTGATGTTACATTTTTTCCGGTTGTTACATCAGATGCTTTTTCTTTTTGAAGAGAAACTGTGTTCTTGTCAGCTACTCTTTCTCTATTATTTTGAACGTTTGTATCGTTTGATGTAATATTTTTTTACTTGTTATATCAGACGTTTTTTCATTATTTAAGGTAACTTCTGTATTTTTACCTAAATTTATCTTTTCATTTTGTACAGTAGGAGTTTTTACTTTATTAACTTCTTTATTTTGGCTAGGAGCTAAAGTGTCAGCATGAACATTTTGGCTTTTTATCCCCATAAAGAAAAATCCAATTAAAACTGAAGCAGCTCCAATTGAAAACTTACGAATAGAGAATCTTTCTTTTCTAGGCTCCATTTTACGGAGCTTCTCTTTATAATTATTTTTAGATAACATTTTAATCCTCCTATTTTTGCTCAATTCCGCCTTTCATTGTAATTCTAAGCGCTAGCATGTCAAGTAAAGTGACTTTGTTTAAGTCATAATTAAGACTATTATTTGTCTATACTTATATTGATTATTTACTTTTTAAAAGTGTTATTTAATCACTTCTATAAAAAACTAAAATTAAACAAGAAATATCTATATTGTTTTTAATCAATAGCAAAAATATAATTAATTATTGTTGCCTTGTTCCAAAAAAACATATTTTAAATATAAAAAATAGGAAAATTAACTTATGTCAATTTTCCTACCAGTAATTCTTATTATCTTATTATCTTTCTACTTATCTAGTAATATTATCTCGCAATACTATCTGCTCGACCTTTATAATCTCCGTTTTCAGTCCCGATGATTAGTTCTTCTCCTTCTTTAATAAAATCAGGAACAGTTACAACTAATCCAGTATTCATTGTTGCTGGCTTACCACCACCAGCAGCAGTTGCACCTTTAATTTCAGGCTGTGTTTCTTTAACAGTCATCTTCACTGTAGATGGTAAGTTAATCCCAATTAGTTTACCTTCATCTGTAAACTTAAGATCAACATCAATATTTGGAAGCAAGAATTTAGATTCCGATTCAAGGTGTTCCTTAGGAATTAAATATTGTTCATAAGTATCAGTGTCCATAAAAATGTAATTAGTATCATCGTCATAAAGATACTGTGCCTTCTTTAAAGCAACATTAACTAAATCAACCTTTTCACTTGGACGCATAGTTTTATGTACTACGGCACCGCTCATAACATCACGAAGATCCATTTGCATTACCGTATTACCTTTTCCTGGTTTATGGTGATTGCTCTTTAATACTTCGATTAGTTTACCATCTTGACTAAAAATCATACCTTTTTTTAATTCAATTGCTTGCATTTTCTCTCCCTAAAATTTCCTAATATACATATCACTTATTTCATGATTACCGTGCTTTTTAATAATCATGTCAGCTCTATTCTTAGTTGGTTCAATATATTGATGTAAATTCTTCAAGTTAACATCTCGCCAGACTCTTCTAGCAAATTTATCTGCTTGTTCTTTTGGAACATTAGCCCATTTATAAAAGAAATTATCTGGATTATTTCGATTAATCTCTAACATTAGATGATAACGATCAAGATACCATTTCTCTAAATCTTCTTCGCTTGCATCCAAATAAATTACATAGTCAAAGAAATCACTAGGTGGAGCTTGGCCATCTGGAGGGACCTCCAGCAAGTTAATTCCTTCTACTACTAATATATCCGGAACATTAACATATCCTAATTCATTGGGCACCAGATCAGAAATTTCCTGAGAGTATAGTCTGTATGGTACCCTTTCTTTACCAGCTTTAACGCTTGCTAAAAAAGTATAAAAGGCATCCCAGTTAAATGACGATGGGAAGCCCTTTTGATCCATTAAGTTTTTAGCTTTAAGTTCTGCATTCGACATTAAAAAGCCATCAGCAGAAACCTGATCAATTGTTTTCTCTGGTTCAAGACGTTCGAACAAGCGGGTTATTTTTTTTGCAAAAGTAGACTTTCCTACAGCAACAGATCCAGTTACTCCAATAATAAATGGTACTTTTGGCCATTTTTCATTGTAGAAGCTTTGTTGAGTGTGATAAATTGCATTTTTTTGACTCATGATATATTGAAGATTCTTCATCATGAAAATTTCTGCACTAAATTCATCACTTGGAGGAATTAGTGCCTGCCACTTATCAGGTGTCAAGTGTAAAAATTGCTCTTGCATAAAAAGCCCGCCTTCCTTCTGCCTTGTTCCTAGTATTTTTACATTGTTCAGCCTATCATATATATTGAGAGAAAGAAAAGAAGATATCTATGAAAAAATTAATTCTTTTTGGTGATTCCCTACTTGCAGGTTATATTGATGGACACGCAACTAATATTGTAACTCAAGGACTGCAAGAAAAATTACCTAATTTTACAATTATTAATAATTCTGTACCTGGCACAACTACTGAAGAAGCAATTGATTTTTACGAGCTAAGAGTCAAGCCTTTTGATTATGACCTAGTTATTCTTTCTTTAGGTACTAATGATGCTAATATACACTTTGGCTTAAGCGCTGGACGATATGCGCATAACTTACAAGTATTAGTTGACTTAATTGGGGCTGATAAAACATTATTAATGGGACCTTCCTATACTAATTGGAAAATTGTTCCAGATCAAGCATGGCCTAAAACTTTGCAATTTGAGTTAGTAGTTGAGGAATGTCATATCGAAAACAATATTCCATTCTTAAACTTTGCAAAAGTAATGTGTAAGACAGGTCATCCGAATAATTTACTTCAGAAGGATGGCATCCATTTAAATCAAGAAGGTAATAAATTACTAATTGAAAAGCTTGCTGAATTAGTCAAAGAGAAAGAAACAGCTGCTATATCATAAAAAGCATCCCAATAACGGGATGCTTTTTTACTGCTCTATTCAATATAAAGTGCTTGTTTACCTTGCTGGTTATAGCTTGCCTCTATCTTCTTTAAGCCTACCTTTTTATTTTTAACGCCATAAGGATCATTTACATACACAATCCCCTTTTTCTTGTTGTAACCTGTAATCACACAAGCATGAGATGACGGCGTTACGTGAACTTTTCCTTGCTTAGTAGACCAGGTCTGCATATCATTTACCCGATCAAACTTCAAAGTTGTAATGATTACTACAGGATGTCTCTTAGAAACTAATTTCAATACCTGAACAAAATCATTACCTGTATAATTGCGGATTCGCTTTGTGTATTTTCTAGCCACATTATATAGGGGTTCATTATACACACACCAGCCTGCATTCTTGATACTCATGTAACCAACAAATCCAACGTGTGGATTTCCTCGATAATTATTGTCAACAAAAGACGATACATGCTTGATATTCGATGACAACTCTAATTTACTTACATTAATATCATAGTATTTCAACAACATCGCAAGTGAGGTAACCTCACAACCATTTGGTAAGTCTGGTAATTGGTTTACTAAGGGAACATTTAACTTCTGTTCTGGTTTTAAAGTAAGCCAATCATATTCATTTTGAAATCTTTTAAAATTAAATCCTAAGGCGATTACTCCAGCAGTAATTAACAATATAACTGTATACAGAATTCTTCTTCTACGCCGATATTTTCTAGCTCTATTTAATCTTTTCATGCTAAGTATTTTAACTATTATGTATTAAGTCTGTCAAAATGCATAAGAATTAAATAGAATTAACTTTAAATCCTTATCTGCTTACCTTAATAATAAAAAATCCCTCTAAATCAAGGTTTTAATGATACCAAGATCCAAGAGGGATTTTATTTTTACTTATTTACGTAAGTTTTTTCATCTAAATTATCAAACGAAGGACTCTTCTCACCTGTATAAATTAAGTCTAATTTATACATTGCCCGCGAGGCAATGGTGTAAAGCAATTGAGTTTCATCTAATTGATGATAGTTTTCTTTTGAAACGCCCCAAGCAACTACTGCATCAAATTCTAGTCCTTTAGCAAGATAGGATGGCATTACTAAAGTACCAGGCACTAAACGCTGGTTTGCCGACCCAATCAAAGTTGCCTTAATATTTCTTTCTTTTAATACTTTAGCAACTTCTTGAGCTTCAGCCAATGTCTTAGTAATAATTGCTGTTGTTAGCTTTTGTTCATCGTTTTCTACCAATATATCTTGCAAGGCATTGTATTCTTTTTCAATGCTATCGCGCTTGTAAAAGGCTGGCTTTGGACCACGTCTATCAAAAGCTTCAATCTTTTCACCTTGACGCAAGATTTGCTTAGTAAAGTTAGTTATTTCCTTCGTTGAACGGTACGACTTCGTTAATTGAACAACATCGGTCTTCTCGGGATCAAATAATTTAGAGATTTGACTCAAAAGTGTTTTACTTTCATCTTTAGTAAAAATAGCTTGATTCAAGTCACCTAACATTGTGAACTTAGCTCTAGGGAAATTGTACTTAAGGTACGCTAATTGGAATGGAGTGTAATCCTGAATTTCATCAATAAAGGCATAGCGCATTTCATAATCTGTTCTACGTCCGGTTACTAGATCATATAGGTAAAGGTATGGAGAAATATCAGCCATCTTGATTTTTCCAGCTTTAAATCGCTCTTTAACATTTTCAATATGAGCATCCCATTCCTCTTGGGTAATATCCCATTTACTTAAGTCAATTATCTTAGGAACGGCACGCAAAAAACGTAAGTATTGTGCACGAATATTTAAAAAGCGATTCTGGCGAATCTTGCGACTAACTTGCTTTAATTGATTAATTACAATCTTACGAGCTAAAAAGTGTTCTTCTTTTGCACTAGATTCAAATTCTTGATCTGGACGATCATACAGCTTATTTAATTGTTCTTGATCCAAAGATTCAATAGTTTTATCAACCCATGCCTTCTTAGTTTCTGGTTCAATTCTGCGGTTCAAGCTATTAATCAAAGCTTCTTTTGTAGCTTCAATTCTATTTCTCAGATGGTAGTTTTCATTAAAGCCATAGTAGATTTCCTTGATCTTTTCCTTATCAAAAAATGGCTTTTCCTTACTCTTAAAGTAAATGTTCTTAAAAATCAAACCATTCTTTTCAAGATGTTTAGCATAGCGAGTTACTGCATTAAAGAATTGCAATGAATTCTTCAAGTTAACAATCTTATCGTTTTGCTCATTATCTTCGAATTGTTCAAATAAGTTTTCAACGTTCATTCCGGGAACACGGCGAGAAACAAACTGCCAGTAAGTCATTTGAACCATATTCTGTTCTCCCATTTCCGGAAGAACATTTTTAACATAATCATTAAATAATTGATTTGGGCTGAACATAATAACATCGCTAGAAGTCAAATTACCACGGTAGCGATATAGTAAGTAGGCCACACGCTGCATAATGGCAGAAGTCTTACCCGAACCAGCAGCTCCTTGAACAAATAAAAGATCAGCACTAGTATTTCTAATAATTTTATTTTGCTCACGTTGAATGGTAGTCACAATTGACTTCATCTGTGTAGATGATTTTTCATTCAAGACATTTAAGAGCATTTGATCCCCAATGGATTCATTGGTATCAAACATATTAGTAATCTTGCCATCTTTAATTAAAAATTGACGCTTCTTAGTCATATCAACAGTTTGCACACCATCTGGTGCATTATATGATACTTTTCCTAATTTTCCATCATAGTAAATAGATGATATTGGGGCACGCCAATCATAGATTAAAAAATGATCTTCTTTATCTGCAAAAGAACCTAATCCAATATAAATAGTTTCTGGTTCTTCATTAGGTTCTTGAAAATCAACTCTTGCAAAATATGGCTTCTTTTCTAAACGCTGCAAGGTCGATAATTGCTTAGCTGAATGTTGCCAGGCATTTTGTCGTTCCGCTAACATTTGTTGTTGCTGGTGAATAGACAGTGCAGTATCCATTGAAGTGGAGTAGCCATCATAATCTAATTTCACATCATCAAAAAAATGTGAGTTGATATTTTGAGCTTCATTTTGTGCATGTTCGATTGAATGATCAAGCTCTTTTTCTTTCTTCTTAATTAAGCCAAGAACATCATCTAAATGCTTTTGTTCTTTTTGTTGTTCAGTTTCTTTTACCAAAATTACGTCACCTATTTCTAGCATTAGTAAAAACGTTGCATATTATTTTATCATATGTATACGCTTTCTAAAAGAATTTATAATTTTCAGAAAGTCTCAACCGTTATTTAGTCTTTTCTTAAATAATTAGTTTTATAATTAAATAAAATTACATTGTGAGATGAGAAAGTGAAACGATTTTTTAAAACAATTCTAGTTCTAGCACTTCTATTTGTGGGCTTTGAGTTTGCCTATCAAAAAGCGGCCCCAGAAATTGAAAAAACATTTGGAACTAGAAACCCCCTCCCCTATCTAACAGCAAAAGTACAACAATTTATTTCACCTGAAAAAATCCAAAATGATGATAAGGATGGAGATAATTCTAAAGGACATACTTTTGACTCTAATACAGCCACTGTCTACATCGATCTTTCTGATCCAACGCTAAAACAAGCTGCGCTTGATGGAATTAACGTTTGGAATAACACAGGTGCCTTTAATTTTAAAATCACAAATGATAGAAATAATGCCAAAATCATTATTAAGTCAATGAATGATGGTGAAACAAATGCGGCTGGGCTAACGGATACTCAATACAACTCTTTAACTGGACATTTACTTAAGGCAACAGTTCGCTTAAATTCATATTATCTTTTAAACCCAAGCTACGGCTACAATAACGGACGGATTGTGAATACAGTTGAACATGAATTAGGTCATGCAATAGGATTAGGTCATAAAGATAGTATTTCAGTTATGTATCCCCAAGGATCTTTTTATACAATTCAACCAAGTGACGTCCAAGATGTTAAAAAATTATACCAAGAGCAATAAGAGCGACTCTCAACACAGAGTCGCTCTTATTTCATGTTTTTCTTTTTTAATTGACTTTGCTTTTTAAAATATGGAATCCAAAAGGTTATCACATAGCCAACTGCAATTCCAACAAAAGTCCAAACCATAATATTTTTGACAAATAAGCCAATAAACAGACCAATTAAGCCAAAAATTCCAATAATAAATGATTGATCAAGTTGCTTCATGTTCCTTCCCTTATTTCTCTCTTAACTATAGCAAAGGTATATTATTATAAGCATATTTTTAGACTTAAATCACTAGTTATTTTACACTATATTGCATAAATATAATTAGCTTTGAGTTCATAAGCAACAATATTTATCAAAGCTATACAAATCATTATTTTTTAATATTAAGAAAGGAATGGTATATCCTTTATGGATAGTCAGAAACAACCTCCCGCGTATTCTCAAACAAAAGACGAGTTATTTTCAAATCTAGAAACAAGCTCAGCTGGTTTAAGCGAGCCAGAAGTTGACAGACGGTTAAAAAAATATGGACATAATGTTTTAAATGAAAAGCCCCCTAAGTCAATTTTAAACATGCTCAAAGAGCAAATCTTTGATCCAATGATTTTAATTTTATTAGGAGCAGCCAGTTTTTCAGCCCTCTTAAATGAATGGGTAGAAGCTGGTGTAATTTTCTTCATTGTGATAATCAACTCTATTATTGGTATTATCCAAGAAAAGAAAGCCCAAGCTTCTCTTGCCGCTCTAAAGACAATGAGTGCTCCAACTGCAACAGTAATTAGAAATGGATCTGAAAAAATTGTTTCAGCTAGTGAATTAGTAGTCGGCGACCTAGTTATCTTAACCAACGGTGATATGGTGCCTGCGGATTTACGCCTAACTCAATCCAATAACTTGAAAATTGCTGAAGCTTCTTTAACCGGAGAGTCAATTGCCAGTGAAAAGAATGCAGCTGCTGTTCTTTCTCCTGATTGTCCCTTAGGCGATAGAAAAAATATGGCCTACACTTCTTCAATTGTTACTTATGGTCGAGGAAGTGGAATTGTAACTAAAACTGGGATGAATACAGAAATTGGTCAAATTGCTGGAATGCTAGAAGACGATGATACTAGTGATACTCCACTGAAGCGGAAACTTAACGCTGTGGGTAAAATTCTAACAATTATTGGTTTAATCATTTGTGTTTTAATTTTTGCCATCGGCGCTTTTTATGGACGTCCTCTTCTACCACAATTTTTAGTAGCAATTTCTTTAGCTATTTCAATTATTCCAGAAGGACTTCCAGCAACTGCAACCATCATTATGGCACTTGGAGTACAGCGAATGGCTAAGGAACATGCCTTAATCAAAAATCTACCAGCAGTTGAAACACTTGGAAACGCAACAGTTATTTGTTCTGACAAAACAGGAACTCTAACGTTAAACAAAATGACAGTAACCCATTTAGCTAATGGAGATAATTTCCTTAACAAAAAGATCTTAAAGGCTCAAAAAGCAGTTAAAAACAATAATGCTTATAAAGACTTAATGTATGCTGCTAGTCTTTGTAATGATGCTTCTCTTAGTCCTGCTAGTCCAGAAGAAATTATTGGTGACCCTACAGAAGGGGCCTTAATTCCACTAGCACAAGATTTTGGATATTCTGTTTCCAGCTTAAGAAAAGAATATCCAAGACTTGGCGAATATCCTTTTGATTCAATTAGAAAACGTATGTCTACAATTCATGAAATAAACAATGAATATGTTGCCTACACTAAAGGAGCACTGGACGAATTATTGCCACTCTGTGACTACATTGCCACAAGCAATGGAATGCAGAAATTAACTAAGACTGATAAAGAAAATATTTTAGCCTTATCACATAAGATGTCTGACAAGGCATTGCGAGTTTTAGGATTTGCCAGCAGAACCATTTTGAATTTACCGCAAGAAAATGAAAATATTGAACAACATTTAGTTTTCTTAGGAGCTGTTGGGATGATTGACCCAGCTAGAGATGAAGTTAAAGCATCAATCAAAATGGCTCGCGAAGCAGGCATTAAAACTATTATGATTACTGGTGACCATAAAAATACTGCGGTTGCTATTGCTAAAAACTTAGGCATTTATGCTAATGGAAATACTGTTATTTCTGGTACTGAACTAAACGAGATGGCAGATAGCGAATTAGATCAAGCAGTTAAGTCAACCACAGTTTTTGCTCGTGTTTCACCTAATGATAAGTTAAGAATTATTCAAAGCCTAAAGCGAAATGAAGAAGTAGTAGCTATGACAGGTGACGGAGTTAATGATTCTCCCGCTTTAAAAGCAGCTGATATCGGAGTCGCGATGGGAATTAGTGGTACTGACGTTGCTAAAGATGTCTCAGACATGATTTTACTTAACGATAGTTTTACAACTATTACTGCCGCCATTAAAGAGGGACGAAAGGTTTACCGCAATATTCAGAAAGTAATTCAATTTTTACTAGTCGGTAATATTGCAGAAATTACTACTTTATTTATTGCTACCCTCTTTAATTGGGATGCACCACTACTTGCTGTTCATATTCTTTGGGTCAATTTAGCTACCGCCAGCTTACCGGCTCTAGCTTTAGGAGTAGATCCTGCAAGTAAAAATATTATGAAACATAAACCAGTGAAGACTGGAACCTTATTTGAAAGAGATCTAGTCTGGCGTGTTATCAGCCAAGGAATCTTTGTTGCCTTAATGACACTATTAGCTTACTGGATTGGAGACACTTTTGATAATCCGATTGCTGGTCAAACAATGGCCTTCTGTGTTCTAGCTTTATCTCAAATGTTCCGCGCATTTAATCAACATTCTAATACTGATCCGATTTGGATTAGAGGAAACAAAATTAATATTTGGTTAATTGTATCCTTTATCGTTTCAGCAGTTTTAATGGGAGTTATTCTCTTTACTCCTAACTTACAATCTCTCTTTCATTTGACTAACCTGACATCAAGACAATGGCTAGTAGTCATCATTCTTTCTCTATTCTCAATCTTACAAGTTGAATTAATGAAGCTAATCAAGCGATCTGTTAAAGCTCGTCAACAAAGCCGAGCATTAGAATCAGTCACAGATTAGCACATTATATTAATAGAACTTTAGCAAGCATATTTTTAGACTTAATAGCAAATACCTTGTACAATGAAAATATAAATTTAACACTTACATAAGCATAAAGGCATAACTAACTTTATGCTTTCTACTTTTCTGTAATCAAATAACTAACACATTCTAAATATAAAAACAGCCAAATTACTCTGTCTTGAGTAGTTTGGCTGTTTTTATTGTCAGATTATGCTAAATAGATTTTTTCATAACTGCTGCAAGTGCCTGCTCCTTAATTTTATCTACATCAACTTTATTAAGCTTTTCATATTCTCGCGCTAAAACATCGCATAAATATAATTGTGATACCTGACCAGCTACGGTACCAATATTCATAAATTCACTAACGGACGTCTGCAAGCTTACATCCCCTAATTGAGCAATCGGTGACGTAAGATCGTTAGTAATAGCAATAATTTTAGCTCCATATTCTTTAGCAACTTTGAGTGAATCATAAGTGTCTTTAGTATGACCAGAGAGTGATAAGCCAACTACTAGGTCATCTTTACTTAATAAGGTCGCAACTTGAACTTGAATATGCGGATCAGACTCCGCATTGGCAATCAAACCAATTCTAAGCCAGGTTCTTTCATAGTCTCTAGCTGATTCGCCTGAGTGACCCAAACCAAAAATATGGATTCGGCGTGCTTTAGCTAATAAACTAACTGCTTGTTTTAAAACAGCAGGATTAATCAATTCTTCTGTTTTTTCAATTGAAGAAATTAAAACTTTACTACTTAACTCTGAAGATGTTTGAGCTTCGTCATGACCTTTTGAGGTAGTCATCATTGAATCTTGTGCCAAAGCTATTTTTAGATCCGAGAAACCGGAATAGCCTAATTTCTTACAAAGCCTAACAATTGTGGCATCTCCAGTGTTAGTTGCAGTTCCGAGCGACTTAATTGTGTCATAAATTACATGTTCAGTATGACTCGCAATATAGTTAGCCAATTTATTTTCTGACTTAGTTAGCTTGTCTTTATTTTGATTGTATCGCTGTATAAATTCCATTGTCTCACATCCTGATTATAACTATATCATGCTTTTATAAGAAAACGCTTGCACAAAAATAAAATTCATTATATTATTTCTTTGGGAGGAAAACTCCAAAATAATATTTATTTGGAGTATATTTACAAATGAATAAAGAAGAATTTATTAACAAAATCCATGGTGGCTTAATTATTTCATGTCAAGCTTTGCCAGGCGAACCACTCTATACAGAAGAAGGCGGAATTATGCCCCTAATGGCTAAAGCGGCTCAAGAAGCAGGCGCAACAGGCTTAAGAGCAAATTCCGTTAGAGACATTAAACAAATTAAAAAAATTGTTGATCTTCTAATGATTGGAATTATCAAACGGGACTATCCACCAGAAAAGCCCTATATTACTCCAACTATGAAAGAAGTAGATGAATTAGTTGAAACTGGCGTAGAAGTAATTGCAATTGATGCAACTTTGCGTCCAAGACATGATGGTAAGACAGTAAATGAATTCATTAAAGAAATAAAAACTAAGTATCCAAATCAACTTTTAATGGCTGACACTTCAAATTTTGAGGAAGCAAAAAATGCTTATGAGGCAGGCGTTGATTTTGTTGGTACTACGCTTTCTGGCTACACTGAAGAAAGTCCTAAAACTGATCACCCAGACTTTGATTTAATTAAAGCTCTAGTTGATGCAGGTCTTCCAGTAATTGCTGAAGGGAAAATCCATACTCCAGAACAATTAAAGCAAGTTATTGACATCAACCCAGCAGGAATTGTAGTCGGAGGAGCAATCACTCGCCCATTACAAATTGCTAAAACTTTTACTTCAGTTTTCGAAAATTAACCGAGCGTAACGAAACGAGGCGTAATCATGTCTAAGAAATTTTCTCATATTGGCCAAGCCTTCTCACAACTGGGGCAAGCCTTTATGCTTCCAATAGCTATTTTACCTGTAGCCGGCTTACTCCTAGGACTAGGCGGAGCCTTAACCAATAAAGCTGCCGTTACCTCTTATCCTTGGCTTAATCAAGAATGGCTTCAAACAATTCTAAAGATAATGAATTTTGCAGGAAGTGCTGTTTTTAATAACTTAGCTCTTATTTTCTCAATTGGTTTAGCAGTTGGCTTAGCAAAAGGAGATAAAGGAACAGCTGGCTTAGCAGGTGGCGTTGCCTATCTAGTATATACAGCCACAATCTCAGGACTACTCCAACTATTTTCACCTAAAAACACTATTGATACAGGAGTATTAGGGGCAATTGTTATTGGATCAGTTGTTGCCTACCTACATAATCATTATCGCAAGGTAGAATTACCACAATTTTTAGGCTTTTTTGGTGGTTCAAGATTTATTCCTATTATTTCATCTTTAGCTGCGATTGTTATTGGTGCTATCTTCTTCATTATTTGGCCACCAATTCAAAGCGGTTTAACCAGTGCAGGTTATGCAATAGCTAAAATGGGAAGTTTGGGAAGTTTTCTATATGGCTTCTTGCTTCGCTTAACTGGAGCAGTTGGTCTACATCACACAATTTATCCAATGTTTTGGTACACAGCCCTAGGTGGCACTGCAGATGTAGCTGGTAAAACTGTTGTTGGTGCTCAAAATATTTTCTTTGCTCAATTAGCTGATCCTAATCACCATGGTTTGTTTACTTACGGTACTAGATTTTTTGCTGGTCGTTTTGCAACTATGATGTTTGGTCTTCCAGGGGCCGCGTTAGCAATGTACCTTTGCTTGCCTAAGAGAAACCGGAAGACTAACGGTGGTCTATATCTTTCAGGTGGTTTAACCTCATTTTTAACTGGTATTACTGAACCAATTGAATATACTTTCTTATTCGTAGCACCTTGGTTATATGTTATCCATGCTTTTCTCGATGGATGTTCATTTTACGTTGCTGATATCATGAATATTAGAATCGGAAATTCATTCTCTGGTGGTTTAATTGACTATCTTCTCTTTGGTGTCTTACAATGAAAAGATAAAACTAATTGGCCGAATGTCTTAATTATGGGAGTTATCTGGTTCTTCCTTTACTTCTTTATTTTTACTTTTTGTATTAAAAAATTCCATGTTGGTATTCCAGGAATGGTTGTAGAAGAAAATCAAGATGCTGAAAAAATTATGTCAAACAGCCCCAAGACTGACGACAAACTATACAATGAATCTTGTGAGATTATCACTGCTCTTGGCGGTTTAGAAAACATTGAAACTGTTTCAGCTTGTGCAACCAGATTGAGAGTTTCTTTAAAGAATAATAGTTTAGTTAATGATGATGTATTTAAAATGTTGGGTGCTCCTGGGGTATTAAAAGTTGCCGGTGGTGTTCAAGCTATTTTTGGTGGAAAAGCCGATCTATATAGTCAAGAAATTAATGACATTATCGCCCATCCAGATATGCAGCCCGTAAATAGTCCACAAGTGGATAAAGTTTCTAATCCTCAATCAAATTCTGTGCATAAGTCAGAAAAGATTATTTTCAAGGCACCTGTCAAGGGAACTTTTGAAGATATATCTCAAGTTAATGATGAAGTATTTTCACAAAAGATGATGGGTGAAGGATTCGCAGTTAAACCAGAAAATGGAAAAATTTATAGTCCGGTTAACGCTACAGTCATATCAATCTTTAAAACAAAACATGCTGTAGGCCTTAAAACCGAATCTGGTTTAGAAGTTATGCTTCATCTTGGAATAGATACTGTTGAACTAGAAGGTAAGCCATTTACCTTAAAGGTAAACGAAGGCGATCAAGTAACTCCAGAGACACAGTTAATTGAAATGGATCTAAAACAAATTGAAACCGCTAAAAAAGATCCAACAGTTATGACTCTTATTACTAATAGTAGTGATAGAGTTGAACAAGTCGAAGATATCGTTACAAGTGGACAATTAGTCGAGGCACATAATGAGGTCTACTCCGTAACTACTAAATAACTTTAATCCCTCTATAAACAAAAAATGTACTCAAGTTTCCATTTTCTTGAGTACATTTTTTATGTTCTTTTATTTTATCTAGTAGTAATGTCTACATCCAATTCAATTGGACAGTGATCTGATCCCATAATGTTACTTAAAATCTTAGCATTAGTTAATCTATCTTCCAAATTATTCGATACTAGGAAGTAATCGAGTCTCCAGCCAAGATTTTCTGCCCGAGCTTCCTTATCACGATAGCTCCAATAAGTATACTTAGCTTCATCTGGGTGGAAGTAACGGAAAGTATCAATAAAACCAGCATTTAACAATTCAGAAAATTCTTTTCTTTCAATACCAGTAAATCCTGGACGGTGGTGGTTATCATCTGGTTCAGCTAAATCGATTCTCTCATGAGCAACACTCATATCTCCGCCAATAATTACTGGCTTGTATTGCATTAATTTAGTAACGTAATTTCTAAAAGTTTGTGCCCATAATTCTCTGAAGTCTAATCTTTGAAGCTTTTCTCCAGAAAATGGTACTTGAACATTAATAAAGTAAAAGTTTGAAAACTCTAAAGTAATGCTTCTTCCTTCACCATCAACTTCTGGAACACCGAAGCCATTAGCCACAGTAATTGGTTTTTCTTTTGTAAATACTGCAGTGCCGGCATAGCCCTTTCTTTCAGCATAATTCCAATATTGATAATATCCTGGTAAATCAATTTTTACTTCATTTGGCTCAACACGAGTATCTTGTATTCCAAAAATATCTGCATCTAAATCAGTAAACGTGTTAACAAAGCCATGACGTAAAGCAGCCCGTAAACCATTTACATTCCAAGACATAAATTTCATAATAATTCTTCTTTCCATCACAAAATAATAGGTCTTATCAACTCAATTGTACAAACTTAATCCCCATAGATGAAATATTTCGACCTAAAAAATCGGATTAACTATTTAAGCTAATCCGATCTTTTCTTATCTTGTCTTTAAATGCCAAACAAAGAATCCAATTCCAATTACTAATGCTAAAATTCCGGTCCAAATTAAACCAGCATAAAAGCCGCCAATAATTCCTAGAATTCCAGCAACAATCATCATCGCTAAGCCGGCAATATCACCGCCTAGCCCATCACTATTTTCAGTTGAAACATAAACAATGCCGCTAGCCATAAACAGACCGCAAAGGAGAACTCCAATAATTCCTGCTACCATGTTTTTCTCAGCAATTATCCCCAAGAATCCACCTAGTAGTCCCTGAATAAATAGCCAAACTGAATAGACAATCATTAAAATTCCAATTACTAATTTTGTAACTCTCATAAAAACCCCTCTTCTTTCACCTATTAAGTTAATATACTTAGACCGAATATTCAAAATTTTTGATACAATACTTCTATGCTATAAATGAAAGACACAAAACATAATGAAAATATTTGAGTTTATTGGATTAAGTATTTATTTAGTATTAATTATCATTTTAATAGTTCGTCAAGTTAATGTAAGTCGTAATTTTAGAAATAATAAAATTGATGAAGAAACACATCAGAAATTAACTAAAAGAAACACAATTTTATTAGTTATAGTAGGTATTCTACTGATTTTATTTTTATATACCCCGTTTAAAATTTTGATTTTTTAGATTTGTTATAATGTAAATTAGTGTTATTCAAGGAGTTTACAAATGAAGAGAATTTATATTGTTCGTCATGGTCAAACTTATATTAACCGCTACGATAAAATGCAGGGTTGGTGTGACACACCCCTAACCGATGAAGGAATCCAAGGTGCAAAAGATGCAGGTAAAGCGTTGAGTGAAGTTCCTTTTGATATTGCTATCTCAAGTGACTTAAAAAGAGCTAGTGATACTTGCGATTATATTATTAATGAAAATTGTAACCGAGATGAGTTGCAACACATTGCAACACCATTTTTTAGAGAACAATTCTATGGCTTCTTTGAAGGGATGAATTCAGACGAAGCATGGCGTATGATCGGTGGACCTCACGGTTATCCAAGACGAGATGAACTATTTAAAGAAGTGGATATCAATACGATTAAGGACTACATGAAAGAAGCAGATCCATATCATGAAGCTGAAAATGCAGAAGAATATTGGAATCGCGTCGATAAAGGTTTTGACTTAATTAGTCAATTAGATGGTGCTGAAAATATTCTTCTTGTTACCCATGGCTTTACAATCAGAAGTATTGTTTCTCGTTTCGCTCCTGGAGAATATAATTTAGCCCATGGTCCAAGAAATGCGTCAATTACAATTATGAATATGACTGACAAGGATATGAAGATTACTTCCTATAATAAAATGTCAGTATAGAAAAAAGGCTTATCATTTTGATAAGCCTTTTTTCTTAATCTTCTTTTTGTAAAACAATATGTTGATATAAAACTACCGTTAATAAGTAATAAAGTACGTAAAGAACTCCGAAAATAGTAAATGGAATCCAAAGTTTGTCGTAAGTGTTCATCCCTAAAATAGACTTGAATAATTGAAGTCCAAATAAAACGTCAACTACTCCTAAGGCAGCTGGTAAAGCAAATAAAATTCCAATTTCTTTTGCAATAGATGCTTTTAAGAGACTCTTTCTTGTTCCAACCTTCCAAAGCATTTGGTATCTTGGTTTATCACTGTTTGCTCCAGATAAAACTTTGAACATTAATGTTGAAGCAAGCATTGCTAAAAATGCTAACCCTAAGAAGAAGCCCATAAATTCAAAACCAGAGGTCATACTTGAAACTAAGCGATATTGTGCTGATTTAGAATTGGAGAGATTTACATTAACTGCGTCTTTATCAACTTCTGGTGAACTCATCATTTGAGTTGCGGATAAGTTTTGGAGTTTCTCAATATTATTAAAGTTACTTCTAAAATCGTTAACTCTTAAAAGCTCAATTTTATTTACTTTAGCCTTAACTTGATTATATTGAGTTTCTGGCACAACTTTAGCTTGAGCATCAATATATGGAGTTAAAGATACTAACTGATACTGCGCTTCATTAAAATCAGTCTTATTCTTAAAATCACTTACCTTAATACATCTAGTATCATAATGATTCATATCGTTTTTTCTTGAATAATGTTGATACATGATCTGATTATTCTTGATTTGATTTTCTGGAATGTAAAGTACTCTCGATTTTTCTTTTCCTTTACCTTCTACTACCATCTTATAGTCAAACGTTGTAGTAGATTTCACAGAAACTTTCTTTAATTGATTATCTACTTTTTTATTATGACCATACAAAACAACATCATAATATGTGCTTTGCATTGCCTGTTCAGTCATATTATTAAAGTTCAATCCAACAGTAATTGCTCCTAAAGCAAGAGCAAATAATAAAGAGACAGTAGATAAAATTCGAGTATAATCACTTAATCTAAACTTAAGTTGTCCTAAAGTGAAGGAATGTAATTTTTTATATTTGTAAGCTAAGTTCTTACGAAGTAAATCAATAATTGCTGTAAAGAAGGAATCAAAAGTAAAGTAAGAACCAAAAACGATTGTAAAGAAGGCTATTGGAATAGTTTTTTTTCCTAATTTTGCTGCATGCATCATTGCCCAGTAACCAACAGCAAGTAACGCAATTCCTAAAATTGCTTCAATAAATTTCCATAATTTATTTCTATGTAATTTAACCGGTTTTTGATCTTCATGAAGTAAGTTAATCACGTTTGACTTAACTAATTTATGACGATTCCAAAAAGCTACTAGGAAGAACAGAATCGCAAAGAAAGCTATTGTCCAAAGTAAGGCTGGTAAGTAAAAACCAACAAATTTATGAATTTGCAATCCTAGCTGGGAAATTAACACACTAGAAACTCCCTGTGTTAATCCAACCCCTAAGACTGTACCCAATAAGGTAGCTAATAAGCCAACAACAAGAGTTTCGGTAAAGATTAATCTTCCAATTTTACTTGTTCTAGCTCCTAGCATCATATACATCCCATAGTCTTTTTGTCTCATACTAAGCAAAAAACTATTGGCATATACAATATAGACAAAAGTGATAATAGAAAGTAATGCAATTCCAAAACCAAAAACAATTTGGGTAATTTTAAAAGCAATGCTTAGTGAACCCTTTAAGAAAGCTGGGTTTGTAGCTAGAGTCATGAACATATAAAAAATGGCACTAGCAAAAGTTAAGCCTGAAAAAAGGACTAAATAGTCTTTGAACCGGCTTTTAATCCCGGTTAATGATAATTTCCAAAGCATAATTATTTCCTTTCTATTCTTAACGTCTACCTAATTCTGCAATAATTTCTTGATAAAATTCTTCTCTACTTTTACCATCTTTTTTAATTTCTTTTCCGATCTTACCATCTTTAATGAAAAGAATTCGACTAGCATATGAAGCGGAATATGGATCGTGAGTAACCATTAAAATAGAAACTCTATCATTTTCATTTAGACCTTTCATTGTTTCAAGTAATTCAGTAGCACTCTTTGAATCAAGTGCCCCAGTTGGTTCATCTCCATAAAGAATAGCTGGTTCATGAACTAATGCACGCGCTGCTGCAACACGTTGTTTTTGTCCACCAGAGATTTCTGCTGGATATTTATTTAAAATATGATCAATTCCTAGTCGCTTAACAATTTTATCCACTTTAGGATTAATCTGACTGCTCTTCACATTTTGAAGTGAAAGAGGAAGAGCAATATTTTCACGATTTGTTAGATTTTCTAATAGGTTAAAATCTTGAAAAATAAACCCAATTTCTTGACCGCGGAAGTCTGCCATTTGATTTTTATTTAAGCCAGTAATATCGCGACCATTAATGTATACATTTCCAGTTGTAGGTTGATCTAATGTAGATAAAATATTTAACAAAGTGGTTTTACCAGAACCAGATGCACCCATGATTCCAACAAATTCACCACGTTCCACATCAAAGCTAACGCCCTTTAAAGCTTGGTATTGTTTTTCACCTTTTTTACCATAAGTCTTAGTAATATTTTGAACTTGAACTACTTCACTCATTTTGGCTCCTCTTTTCGTTATAGTGTATTACTTACCTGTTACACTATATAATACAGACACCGTGTAAAAAAGTAAAGCTTGTTTTTCAATTTTTTTATCTTTTCTTCTTGTATAATAGAAATCGTGATTATAAATAAAATATGAAATGAGGTACAGAATGCAGGGAAGCTACTTCTTCAACCCACCTCCTAAATTTAGATAAATGATAATAGTATAGGATTTTTAGGAGGAAAATATTTTTGGATACTTTTGATGAGGCACAAAAACGTAAAAAACTAACTTGGCCCGTGATTGCCTTAATGGACTTTGTTACAGTTATTGGTTTTGATGACATTATCTATAACTTTCAAAATCAAGGATTAGCTGTAGTTAGTGACTGGATATTACTGTTAATTCTATTTGTAGTTCCATACGAATTAATCGTCGGACAACTAGGAGCTACTTTTTCAGATGATGGCGGAGGCTTATCTTCTTGGTTAAGACACACCTCTGGCGATCGAATGGGATATATTACTGCTTGGTGCTACTGGGTAGTTTCACTACCATATTTAGTTGATGTAGCTAATTCAACAGTTGTTTCTTTTGCATGGCTTTTTAAAGGACATGCATTAAGTGACAAAGAAATGAGTAATTGGGCTTTTGCTTTATTTACGGCAATTATTTTTGTCATCTTTATCTTTTTCCAACACCGATTTGCTAACTCGCTACAATGGTTATCTATCATCGGTGGTGGTGCCATGTTTATCATGACCATTCTTTTTGTAATTATGACTATCGTATATTTGGGTGAAGGCCGCAGAATTGCTACTCAACCCTTCCACTTCAAGAATTTCTTACCAACTTTTGATATGAAATTCCTAATGTCACTAGGATTATTAATTTTTGCCATGAACGGGGCTGAATTTGTTGCTCCTTATGTTACTGAGATGAAAGATGGACCTAGAAACTTTCCTAAAGCAATGTACATGCTAGCAATCATGACAGGTTTTCTAACCATCTTTGGTTCATTTGCACTAGGCGTCTTCTTTAATGCACATCACTTACCTGACGACTTAAAGATGAATGGTTCTTATTATGCCTTCCAAGCTATGGGTGAAAAATTCGGTATGGGGAAATTTTTCTTATACACTTTCATCATTACCCAAGCTCTTTATATGCTAGCCCAACTAGCTGTTTTAGTTGATGGTGGTGCTAGAATTTTCTTATCAGATACTGCCAAAAAATACTTACCAAAACAATTAACTAAAACTGATAAGAATGGCTTACCAATCAACGGATATTGGTTAACAACGGGAATTTGTTCTGTACTTCTATTTTTGAGTGCTACTCTTCCTTCAGTGAATGATATTTTTAATCAGTTATTAAACTTAAACGGAATTGTTTCTCCGTACGTTACTGGATTACTCTTCTGGGCATTTATTAAAATTAGACTTCACCCAGAAAAATTCCCATCTCAATATGTTTTCATTAAGAATAAAACATTTGCTGTTATTGTCGGCTGGTGGTGTTTAATCATTACTGTTACCGGAGCAACCTTTGGGATCGTGCCAATCGATGCTAAAGCAGGCTCATCTACTTGGTGGCATATGTTAATCTTAAATATTGTTGAACCGCTTTTGATGATCGGTTTAGGTGTGCTCTTACCATTAATTGCTAAGTGGCAAAGAAAAAGAGAAAAACAAAATTAAAACAAAAGCCAAATCCTTAGTAGATTTGGCTTTTATTATAGTTTAATAACATAACAATGTATGAAAGCCTTTTATTTGCTATTCTTGTATTAAGGTCTTATATTTATAAATGAAGGCAGTCTTCATAGAGAAGTAATAAATAACATATATCTATTACTGTTACTTTATATAAATATTTAGTAATTATATCAAGAAGAAGTTTTTGATATTCTGAATCATAATAATCATTCACTATTTTCACTACTTTTTCCCATCTATAGTTCAATAAAATTAAAAATAGTGAAAGTTATTGTTAGTAAAAATACAGTTTAACTAAATTCTTCAGGAAGCTGAAATATATTTTAATGTATAGCTTCAGTTTAAACTATGTATTACAAAGATAATAAATTTGTCACCCTATATACCCTTAAGTCGTGAGCTTTCCTATTCCCCCATAATTGTATGGCTTAAGTGATTTTCTTAATTAACTACCTTTGATACAGTCAGTTTAATTTCATTTACAAGTATAAAATTTATTATGATTTCAGGATAACAACTATATACTCCACTCATATTTATGTGCACGGTTAATTAAAGTAATTATCTCTATTCGGATATTACCGTGTTCAAATATCCTAAAGGTCACTTCGTTTTTCGGAGTGGCCTTTTTTGTGTCAAAATTGATTTTTATTTAAAAAGAAATTATAATTTTCATACTATCAAATAAAGGAATGGTTATGATGATTTTTTAAGTTATTAACTCTACGTAGAAATACTATTTTTTGAAAGCAGGTGAATTATTTGATCGACAATCAACCAAAAAAAACTAAAGCATTTATTGCGGGCGTAAATTTAAATGATCCTAATTTTGACTATTATATGACTGAACTAAGAGAATTAACACTTGCCAACAACCTAGATGTTGTTGGTCAAGCAAGCCAAAAGGCTGAAAATATCGTTGCGGGAACATATTTTGGTGTTGGTAAACTTAATCAAATTAAAAATATGGCTCGAGAATTACATGCTAAAACTTTAGTCATTAATGATGAACTTTCGCCAACTCAAATTAGAAACATTGAGAGCATGACAAAACTTAAAGTGCTTGATCGAACTGAATTAATTTTAGAAATTTTCTCTAATCGAGCACGTAGTAGACAAGCTAAACTACAAGTTCAACTTGCTCGATTACAATATGAACTACCTCGGCTTCATCCATCAGAAAACAATCTAGACCAACAGCGTGGTTCTGGTGGTGCAAGCGGTGGTTTTGCTAACCGTGGTTCGGGTGAAACTAAGCTTGAATTAAATAGACGAACCATTGGTAAACAAATTAGTGCAATTAAAAAGGAACTAAAAGACATTAGCAAACAAGAAGAAATAAAATCTGCTAGACGAAACAATTCTCGTCTACCACAAGTCGCCCTCGTTGGCTATACTAATGCTGGAAAATCAACAACGATGAATGAGTTGTTAAATGTCTTTAGTGATGAAGCTTCTAAAAAGCAAGTATTTGAAAAAAATATGCTATTTGCGACTTTAGATACTAGTGTTAGAAGAATTGACTTAAAAGATGACTTAAGTTTTATTCTTTCAGATACCGTTGGTTTTATCTCCAAGTTACCTCATAACTTAATTGAATCATTTAAAGCTACTTTGCAAGAAGCTAAAGATGCTGACTTGATAATCAATGTCGTAGATGCTTCCGATCATAATATGGTTCAAATGATTAAAACGACCCAAAAAGTTTTAGATGAGTTGAAAATTACCAATGTACCAATGATTACTGCTTATAATAAAGCCGACTTGACAGATCGCAATTATCCACAAATTGAGGGAAATGATATTTTATATTCGGCGAAAGATCCCGAGTCAATTAAGCAACTAGCTGATTTAATTGTTAAGAAAGTTTTTGATAATTACGAAAAGGTAAACTTGGTCTTACCTTTATCAGATGGTAAAAATTTAGCTTATCTTCATGAATATGGTCAAATTTTAAATGAAGATTTCAAAGATGACGGCGTTCATGTTACAGTAAGATTATCACCAAAAGATCTAGAAAAATTTAAAACTAAAACTGTTTAGCAAACAAAAAGACGTAGATTTTAAAATCTACGCCTTTTTTCATATTATTTATAAATAATTACAGCTTCGTTTTTCTCTACATTATCCCAAACTTTGGGAGCATCACTTGGTCTTAAGTTAACACATCCATAAGAACCATCATTTAGGTAAGCTGCTTTTGACCAATTCTTTCGCCAGCTATTATCATGGAAGCCGCAACCTGTTAAGGTAAATGGCATCCAGTATTTAACATCAACCGAGTATTTCGAACCATCATCATTTGTTCCCTTTAAAACACTTGGAGATTCTTTATAGTGAATATACCAAACTCCAGTAGGTGTTTCTAGGTTCTTATGAGCAAGCTTAGTCTCCACTGTACCAGTAACAATTGTATCTAATGTTAATACACATTTGCCATTCTTATAGACCCACATCTTTTGATCAGTTAAAGAAACAACAACATAATTATTACCAATTCCATTATTGCTTAACCCATAGCCAGTTCCATAGGTACTAAAACCTTCCCCATAGATATAATTCTTTCCATTAAGTGTTTGAACATCATTAGCTAATGCATTCTCAACACCAGCTAATAATTTCTTTTCATTAATAGCCCAGCCATAGCTTTCATTCTTAACCTTCGTAACTTGACCATTTGGAAGTTTGAAGTCATAAGATTTGTGAAGAGTAGATACTTCTTTGTTAATGCTGTTAATTTTATCTTCTAGAATTTTTGTATCTAAAAATACATACTTATTATTTCTATATGATACATTTGGAAATACTTCTGCTCTTTTAAATACGAAAGATTTGCCATTTACAGTATATTTTACTTGACGATCTTTAATCTGATTTAATTTATCCTTTGCCTTTAATAAGGCATCATTTTGAAAATTCCATTTCTTTCGGCTAGGGTAGCGAGTATGTTGAGTTTCAAAATATGATTGAACTTCTTTACTCGTAATTACTTTATTACCGGTCTTCTTTAATACGACTTTATCTCCCTCTAAAATCGCATTATTTTTTGCTTTTTCATTTATTTTTGCAGTAGCCTTTTTGACCGTTAGCTTTCCGACAGGAATATCATAAATTACAACATTCGAATTAAAGTGGGTAGAATTAAATTTTTCTGCTTCAGCATTTCTTTTAGACTGAATATGACCAAAAATTAACCAACCTATTAAAATTATTATTAAGCCAATTAAAATACCTATTAGCCACTTACGATAGTTATTTGTGGGATGGGTATTTTTTTCTTCGTTTTTATTATTCATTAAAAATACCTATTTCCTTAAAAAAGTTCTTTTAATTATATCATAAAAAAGAAGGTTAATCTTCTGATTAACCTTCTAAAATAACTATCTTTATTTCAATTAATTAGTTTACACGGATTGCGTAATCTGGCATGAAGTAACTTGAGATAGAAGCTTGAGTTACGTTTTGACCTGGTTGTGGTGCGTGTACGTATTGGTTGTTACCTACGTAAATAGCATCGTGGTAGTCACCCCACATTAAGATATCACCAGCTTGTGCTTGGCTAACAGAAATGTGTTGACCTGCACCAGCTTGTTGGTAAGTAGTACGTCCAACGTTCTTACCAGCTTGGCTGTATGCGTATTGAACTAAACCAGAGCAGTCGTATGCGTTAGGACCAGTTGCACCCCATACGTAAGGCTTACCAATTTGTGATTGTGCTGCGCTAACTACAGTTTGTGCAGTGCTGCTGTTTGATTGAGTTGAAGCTTGTGGCTTAGCAGTTTGAGTAGTTGCTGCTTGACTTGAAGCTTGTTGAGTTGGTTGAGCTTGTTGTTGTGCAGGCTTAGCAGCAGTGTTATTTTGTGCAGGTGCAGTGTAAGTAGTGTTTGATTGAGTTGGAGCAGTAGATGCTTGCTTAGTAGTTGCTGCAGTATTAGTTTGTACGTAGTTAGTTTGTGCTGGAGCAGCTTGAGTGTTAGCTGAAGCAGTAGTAGTTGCAGTTTGTTGTGCAGGTTGTGCTACTGAAGCAGTTGCTTGTTGTACGTTTGCTGCAGTATTAGTTTGTACAGGTGCAGTAGTTGCAACAGATGCAGTGTTAGCAGTAGTAGTAGCTGCTTGTTGTACGTTTGCTGCAGTATTAGTTTGTACAGGTGCGGTAGTTGCAACAGATACAGTGTTAGCAGTAGTAGTAGCTGCTTGTTGTGCAGGTTGTGCTACTGGAGCAGTTGCTTGTTGTGCGTTGTTAACGTTTGCTGCTGGAACTTGACTTACAGCAGTAGCAACTGCAGATAAATCAGCAGTAACTGCGATTGGAGCTTCTTCTTCAACATTGTCAGATGAAATCCATTGGTTTCCACCTAAGTTGTACCAAGTTTCACCCTTAACAGTCTTAACTTTCTTGTATGTCTTCCAGCTTGATTGGTATGGTAAGTACTTACCAGTTTGTTGCTTACCATCTTCGTAGCTGTTCCAAACAGCAATACTTTCACCAGTCTTAGAGTTTACCTTTACGACACCAATTTCTTTTGCAGGTGCTTGAAGAGTAGAAGCTTGAGCAGTACCGTTAAAAGATAATGAGTTTAATTTAGCTGCACTTAAAGTTGCGATACCTGCAACAGCGAATGAAGCAGCAGTTGTAAATTTGATTACTTTAGATTTGATAGTCAAGGGTTATTCCTCCATAAAATTCATTTTCTTAATTATCAACATAGCCGTCATTAATTAACTAAAAAGTTATGCTATGTGTCTCTTTTTTTAATTGACAATGGTTATTGTAGGAGATCAATATTACAGACCTGTTACAAAGCTAAATCATTGTCATTACATTTAGCTTGTTATCAACCTTTTTCAATATTCAAAACCTATTAATCTTCTAGCTCTTTTACAATTGTATCAAGCTCTTTGGCTACTTCTTCCCAGTTGTCATTATTTAATACATGAGCCTTTTTAGCTAATTCATCGGATAGATGCAAATCACGCTTAAATTCGTAACTGTTTAATCGCTTATCAATTTCACTCACCTTATCTCCGCGTCCTAATAATCTTTTTTTCAAAACTGAAAAGTCAGACACAGTCAAATATATAAAATATACTTGTTGTCCTAGCTTTTCCAAATAAGACTTAACACCATCTGTCTCTATAATTAGAGAAACTAGATCGTTCTTTGTCCAGGCTTTATCTAAGGCTTCTTTACTCGACCCATATTGATATTCTCCATATTTTACATGCTCGAAAAAATGGAGCTTTTTAAAACTTTCATCAGTTTCAAAATAATATGATTTTCCGGGAACTTCGCCCTCTCTCATTGGTCTAGTAGTATGAGTTACTACACGAGGAATGTTATATTTTTCTGTTAAGTACTTTGAGACTGTGGTCTTTCCTACTCCACTTGGACCAGCAATTATGATAATTCTTTGCAAAATATTACTCTCCCGCTTGAAATCGACTATTATATATAATAGTATTTCACTATTGTAAAACATTTCTATACAGAAAAGGGAGTTTTTTAAATGAAAAAAGCTGATGTAAAAATTGGTCAAATTTTAGCCGCTACTTCTGAGGAAGAACTTAAGCATCCTTTTCAAGGAAAAGTAGAAAAAATTTATGAAAATTCTGCTTTGCTAGCTATCACTTCATATGACCCAGAAGATGAATCTTCAGTTAATGAATTAAACAATAAAATGGTCATTAACTTCAAGAGCTTAAAGAAGGTAAAATCACCTGCACGTGGAAAGACTGCCGCAACAAACGATGTAAAGATTTCTAAAGTTGAACCTGACAAAAAGGATAAAGAATCAAAATAAAAATTAAGCCTAAATATTTTTTTGTTTTATCAAAGGAACCTAAAATCACATGAAAAAACGGCTTCAAACATTCTTATTTTGGTTTATTTTAATTCAGCCATTTTTAGATATTTATTGGTTATCTAGGCCACCACTTCTAAAATTTTCAATCCCCACTATTTTGAGAGTTTTAGGAGTTTTTATTGCCTTTATTTTATTCTTTAGTATTAAAAATAATTGGCAAAGATTCAGAAAACAATGGTGGATTATTGCTTATATTGGAGTTTTAATCTTATACTCAATTTTTCACCTAATTTCGGTAAGAAATTTTACTGGTGTGGACGCAACAGGTTTCCATTACTCACCTAAAGTTGAAATTTTTTATCTAGTAAGAGCTTGTCTGCCACTAATTGTTATCTATATTACCTCATACAGCGGTTTTAAGGAGAAATACTTTTTCCGCGTAATTCAAGGTATCTCAGGCTTATATTCTTTAACAATCGTTATCTCAAATCTATTTCTTTTCTCATTAACTTCATACCATACTACTGAAGCTAAAAGAATTAGTGCTAATATTTTTTCTTGGTTTACTCAAACAAATTATCCTTTTAATGCCTTAGCTTCTAAAGGAGTTTTCTTTCAAGCTAACACTTTATCAGCTATTTTGTTTATGATCATGCCTATTATGCTCTATATTCTTTATAAAGAGTTTAATCTTTTAAATATAGTTCTAGTGAGTGCGCAAGCATTAGCAATGTTAATGCTTGGAACAAAAGTTGGAAATTTCGGACTGATTATTAGCCTAGTGGTCTTTTTATTTGTCTTCTTAATTCACAGTTTAATTTTGAAGAATACTAAGTTTTCAGCCAAATTTTTAATTACATTAATTTGTATACTAACTGCCTCGGCTACTATTTTTCCTTATAGCCCAACTCTCAGAAGATCTTCACTTGAAAGTGGTGTAGCTCAAAAGAGAAGTAATCTTGGTGACAAGAAAAAGCTTGATCAAGAACTTAATGCCGGTCTGAAAAGATACAAGGGCAAAAAACAAGAAGACTATCTTAAAGAATTTATCAAGAAAAATTACTGGGTATATTCTTTAAAACATGATCTAGTATTGGAGCATTACACTTATCAAAATGATCCTTACTACTGGCTTGAAGTTATGAAAAGACCAGCAAATGAACGCCTAAATTACCGACATCTAGAAAAAGATATCTTAAGTCGCGTCATGAAAAATGATAAAAATAAGTTAAATAAATTGTTTGGTATTTCCTTTAGCCGTGAAAATAATATTGCCCCACTAGAGCGCGACTTTTTAGCACAGTATTATTCAATGGGAATATTAGGAGTTATCCTCTTAGATGTTATTTACCTATTTGTTCTCGGCTATAGCATCTTTTATTGGTTGTTCAATAAAAAAGTAAGATCCTTTTTAAACTCTTCGCTATTACTATCAGGTGGATTTATCTTGTTTGCTGCTTTTTATGCAGGTAATGTACTTGAATACTTATCAGCAACTTTAGTAATGGCATTTATATTAGGATTTTTATTACAAAATATTCGCTATAGTCGTTATGCAGAAATATCTTCCAAATAACTAAACAAAAGACCTTATTTCGAATTATACTCATCGAAATAAGGCCTTTTTATTGCTAAATTATCTTTATTATTTTAATTCTCTTACAAAAGTACGGTCAGGTACTCTAATTAAGTAGTACCTAGCTGCTGTCTTACCGGCATGCATTCTTAAACCATTCTGCCAGTTTTTCTTATATGTAGCTGTATAAGTAGCCACATATGCATTTTGATAGCGTGCATCTGCTTGAACTAATTGCTTAGATGAATAAGGAATAGCTCCCGCTTGAACAGACATTGGATTTTTTCCGTCAGAAATTGTAGCATAATTACTCGTAACAGTTACTCTGTTTCCGTTACTATAAAAAGTATATGTCTGAATTGGAGTCTTTTTATTGTCAGATTTAGCGGTGATATAGTATGAGCGTTTATTGCCCGCTGTTAAAATTAATGGTTGATATTCAATTTTACTAGATAAAACCTGTCTATTTTCTAAATCAGGATTGTAAAATAAAGTGATGCTAAACATATAGATCGCACCGCATAAAAGAAGTAAAACTTCTAAAATATCTAACAAGGTAGTTTTCCACTCAAAGCGTTTGCGATCTTTTACAATCATTATTAAGTGACGTTTTCGAATATTTTGTACAATAAAAATTAAATATAAAACCAGAATTAACCAGGCCAAAATACCTAAAATATTCCATCCAAGTGTCATAAGGGACCCTCCATTTTCTTTAAGTTAAGTATACGGTACTTAGTGGCGTTTTTAAAACTTTTTTTGATTTGACTTTAACTTTAAAAATCGCGACAATTGAATATGTAGAAGGTAGTTTTGGTATATAACGATAGGCAAAACTATGGTAAAAATAGCTTTTTATACAATTACAGGACAAACGCAACGATTCATAAATAAAACGGGTCTTGATGCACATCGAATTGAAGATGCTCATCCTCAATATCAAATGAATGATAAATACATTTTGATTTTACCTTCGTATCAAGATTTTATGATGGATTCCGTTGTTGATTTTTTAACATATAAAGATAATAAAAAAAATCTTTTAGGATTAATTGGATGTGGTAATCGTAACTTTAACGATCTTTTTGGCCAAACAGCAAAAAAGATCTCGGTTACATTACATGTTCCTATTCTTTACTTACTAGAACTTAGTGGCAATTCGACTGACGTCAAAAATGTTCGTCAAATTGTTATGGAAGCTCGAAAAAAAGAAAAAGGTGCACAAAAAGATTTACCAATTCAAAATCCAGCTCTTAGCAATATTAGTTTCTTAAGTGACTTCAGGCAGAAAAATGAATAAAAAACCTTATTATAAAGCAAACAACTGGAACACTGTAGAAGAGCAAGTAGATCGTTCTGCTTGGGCGAGATTAAATGATATTGTTTACGAACCTCGTCGTGTTCCAATTTATAAAGATCAGAAAGAGTTTCTTCATCTCCCTAAAAACGAACAAACTGTGATTTTGCACAGTTTTGGCTCTTTAACGCTCTCTTCTACTCTCCAAATGAAAGTAGCTCTATCCGAAATAAAAAAGGATGCTGAAAATTCTGAAGAAGTTGCTGTATATAATGCACTTCAATATCTAGAATCCATTAATAATAAGGCCTATAGCTATGTATTAGCTGAATTTTCTGATTCTAAAAAACAAGAAGATGCCTATGAATGGGCAAACCAAAATCCTTATCTACAAAAAAAGATGAAACTTCTAAATACAGTATATCAATCAGGAAATACTATTCAGAAAAAAGCTGCTCACGTTTTTCTATCAACTGGCCTTTATCATTCATCATTTTTTGGCCCGTTATATTTATTCGGACAACATAAATTACCAAGAACGGCAGAATTGATTAAATATGCCCTTAGAATTACAACTTTAAATGGCATTTATACCGGAATTAAGTTTCGGCGAGATTTTTTCAAACTTTCTAAGAAAGAACAGAAAAAAGTGCATGATTGGGTATATGATCTATGTGATAATTTATATGACAATGAGCTTAGCCATATTAAACTCTTGTATCAGAATACTGATCTTGAAGATAAGGTCGAGCATTACATTCATTACACATTAAATAAAGCTCTTATGAATTTAGGACAAGAGCCAAAATATCCAGAAAATGTTGAGACTTTAGATCCAATTTTGACCACTGGTCTGATGGAAAGTGCAATGATTGAGGATTTCTTCTTTTACACTAATGCCCATCCCATCCTAAAAATGCGTGAAATAACAAAATAAGGAGTTAGCATAAAGGCTAGCTCCTTATTTTGTTTTCTTAGTTTTTGTTTCGGGTTTTTGATAGTTGCGAATTACTTCAATTTTTTCTTCAATTGCTTTTACTAGTAATGCACTATACTTTTCTGGATCAGCTACAATTTCATCACTTGACCCCAGAATATCGATTCGGAAGTGAGAAACATTTACATATTCTGAAATAGTTTCAAAATAGATGTTTACTTCATACTCATCTTCATTATTACAAAAATTACTAATTTTTTTGTAGTTAGCAAATGGAAGATTAATGATATTACTTTCAAGGGCAAAAGTCATTGGTCTTCTTCCACTAATGGCCAGCTGCGTTTGAATGAGGGAGTCATGTTTAAAAGCCTGCACAGCTTCATTAATCATTTTAGTTGCAATATTTTTTAATTTTGTCTTGGTTATTTCGCTATATTTAATTGTCTCAAGATCTTGAAGATAATCTTGTTCTTCAATTTTTTTAGTTATTTCTTCTTGTT
>CANRQR010000013.1 GCA_947641735.1 uncultured Lactobacillus sp. | reverse complement strand
AGTAATCACAGATAAGTTTAACAATATCAATGTTAGCCATTTCGTTGTGACCACCAATGTTGTAAACTTCACCAGGTTTGCCATTTTCTAAGATAAGGTCAATTGCCTTGCAGTGATCTTCAACATAGAGCCAGTCACGAACGTTTTTACCATCGCCATAAACTGGAAGCTTTTCATTGTTCAAAGCTCTTTGGATCATCAATGGAATAAGCTTTTCTGGGAATTGATATGGTCCATAGTTGTTAGAACAACGTGAGATGGTTACTGGCAAGTTGAAAGTTCTGCCGTATGCACCAACTAACAAGTCTGCACTAGCCTTACTTGATGAGTAAGGACTTGAGGTATGAAGTGGTGTATCTTCGTGGAAGAAAAGATCTGGACGATCTAATGGTAAATCACCGTAAACCTCGTCAGTTGAAACTTGGTGGAAACGCTTGATACCGTATTTACGGCAAGCATCCATTAAGACAGACGTACCGATAATGTTAGTTTCCAAGAAAATTTCTGGATTTTCAATAGAACGATCAACGTGACTTTCAGCAGCAAAGTTAACTACTACATCAGGCTTTTCTTCTTCGAATAACCTGTAAACACCTTCACGGTCGCGAATGTCTAACTTAACAAACTTGAAGTTAGGATTATCCATGACATCCTTCAAAGTAGATAAGTTACCTGCATAAGTTAAACTATCCAAACAGATAATTTCGTAATCAGGATGCTTCTTTAACATGTAAAAAACAAAGTTTGAACCGATAAAACCGGCACCACCAGTAACAATAACTTTCATAATTAGGTCTGCCTTTCTTTATTCATTACTTATCATATAACATTACGTTACGTCACCTTCAAGAAAATAAGAATTTTTAATTCTATAGAAAAAGATCAAGCACTTCAAACTTCATGTGCTTGATCTTTGTTGCTATTTCTTACAAATAAAGTAACCTGCATCTTTAGTAATGTGGAAACGATCGCTTACTTTATCGTCAACATAATTTTTAAATTCATTATAGTGATCTAGTAAAATCGAATTCTGATTACCATGACAAGACAAAATATAAGAAATTACTGGCGTAGATTCAGACAGTTCAATCGCATCTTCATACTTATAACAGATAACATCAGTAAAACCATGAGATAAAATTTCTGTCCCATTGTCTAAGCCAAAGCGATCATACAAGTTAGTTGAAGACAAGACAATCTCTGGATTAAATTCTTGAACTAGATCTGTAATTTCATGCATATGCCGCTTAGAATAAGTAGAACAAGCAAAAAAAGCGCCCTTTTTCATTACTCTCTTTACTTCCTTCAAGGTCTTAGGAATATTGTCACAGTAGAAAAGCATATGGTTAGCAATTACCAAATCAAATGTATTATCCGCAAAAGGTATTTTTTGTGCATCAAAAACAGCATATTGAAATTCTGCTCTGTCTCCAATCTCATTCTTCGCATCAGCTAAGATACCTTCAGAAATATCAGATAAAACAATGGTTAATCCTTTTGGAATTCTATCTAGATTTTGTGCCCATAAAGTACCATTACCCGCACCTAGTTCTAGAATCTTCATCCCCGGCTTTAAGTCTAGTTGTCTAAACAACCAGTGAAACCATCCCTCTTTATTGAGAGAATAATCTCGGTGAAGCTTGATTCGCGCAGAAATATTAGAAGCATTTTGGTATTGAGTACTTAGGGACTGATTCATTGAAGTCAAATGAATCAAGTCTAGCATCTTGCTCCAGTCTACTTCGTGCCCTGCCTTCAAAGTGCTACTAGTTGAATCAATGGCAGTAGCTACATTTTGCATTTCTTTAAGTCGTTCTTCCACTAGTCTTTTTTGGATCTGCAGAGAATCGAGTAAAAGTTCCCTGTCTCCTGATCCTAAAGTCATTTCTCGAATATCTGTTAAAGAAAATCCAAGATACTTTAATAGAAGGATTTGTTGCAATTTGGCAAAATCAGCATCAGTGTAGCGTCTTGCACCACTTGCCGTGTGTGTTGATGGCTTTAATAAGTTTTTTTGATCGTAATAGCGAATTGTACGAATTGAAACATGTGCTTTTTTCGCAAATTCGCCGCTTGTGTAGTAAGTTGGCATTTTTTAGTTTTGTTCTTTCATATCTAATAGTCAACCTAATATATCGTATTTCTATAATTCTTCAATATTTATCTCAATATCTTTATATCTATAATCATACCCTTTACGTGATCCTTTTGAGTAAATATCGTAAATCACTTTTTGACTTATGTTCATTGGAATCGGCAAACTATTTTTCAATTGTGCTGATTCTAACAATTCATAATCTTTTTGTTTAAAAATATATCCAATTCCGTTATCATTACCGGAGACACTTATAAAATCATAAAATATTCTATATATATTATCTTTTTTAGCTATAGCTTTAAGATAGGTCGCGATTATTTCTTTTTTATCTCCTTCTATTCCTCTATATAATTTCCGTATTAATCTTGGTTTATAGTACTTATCATTATATAAATTAATGGAGTCTTTAATAGCATCTATACACATTCTTCTCCATATTGAATATGCAACTTTATGTATTTTCTTAATGTCTTTACTAAAAGTGTGTAAATCATCAAATACATCAATTAATTCATAATTATTATGATATTTTTCCAATAATTTAGAAATTTTTTCTTTTGGTGTATCCCTTAATAAACTAATACATATTGAAGCTGCGATATTGCGTGGTGATAATCCAACCGCTTCCACATCCTCAGGCACTTTCTCCCTATTATCTAATATTACTTTACATAGAGCTAATCCTGTTTTACTATTAAATTCATTTTCATACATAGAAAATAAATGAATACTCTCAGAAACCTTTGCTTTACTATCTTCAAATATTTCTTTTTCCAAATTTTCAATTTGTTTTCTATTCGTTTTTTCTTTTAATTTATCTACAATAACTTTTAATTTTTTGTTTTTACCTACTACAAAGTCTTTTCTTAACGAAAAATACAAATCAAAATTATATCCATCGTAAATTCTATTATTCATTCTACCTTCATTAGAATTATTATTTACCCGCAAATGTCCATTTCCAATTTGACATTGTTTAACAAAAGGAAATAATACTTCTAAAATCGGTAGCCAACTTGAATACTTATCTTTTAAAACATTAGAATAAAGATCATATATTTTACTTATCAATTGTTTTGGATTAAATACATCAGAAATATCTAACCCACTATTCTCCGAAACAAATAACTTTGGATTTTCTTTAATTAATTGAAATAAATCAGGTTGTTTAAACGATATATACTCAATCAATAATAAATCATTTCTATTTAAATTAATATCAGGAGAAAAGGCAATATAACATGTTGAATTCAAAAAACGTATAAATTCTCTAGGATTATCAATACTCTTTATGATCAATTGAAAAGCGGAATCTAAATTATTAACTTCTTTATCTGAAACATTATATATTCTAGCTAAATTAATCAAACAGCTTCTATAAATTTTTTGCACACTATTTTCTGATACTTTAGGTACCTGTAATTCTAAATTAATTACTTTTTCTGCAAAAGAAGTATTTAATTTATTATCGTCTTGTAATATTTTTTCTAATCTACTTCTATCATAGAGCAATACAAATATTACATTAGGAAGATTGAACAAAGATCCTAACATTTTGAGAAGAAATCTAATTTGTGCGCTTGTAGCTCTATCCAAATCATCAATAAACAGCACATATTTTTTATCACTACTTAAAATCAAGTTTTTTAGATTAGCTTGCCATTTTTCTATGTTTTCTTGATTAATATCCTTCTCAAGTACTTTGCTCAACGACTTTCCTACAGTTGGAATTTCAACCACATATCTTGAAACCTCCCGTACCTGTTTTCTGATTTTCCGCGAACTGTAATTAATCCCTAAAGCATTTAACAGTGCATCATAGAATGAATTTAATAAAACAGCCTCTGAGCCAGAAATCCATGGATTGAGTCCCTTAATAATCTTAATATCTGAATTTTGCACTGCTAGCTGTTTACGAACAATATTTGTAACAGTAGTTTTTCCTGAACCCCAAGGACCTGATAATCCGATAACGAAAGAATCTTGTTTTGAAAAGTTCTGACAGATTGATTTATATAGGAGTGTAATTATACTGTCTCGACCTAACAAATCATCTTTTACTGCTCTATCCTTAATAAATATTGGCAAACTTACATTTAAATTATTTTTATATAAGTCCTTCAATTCTACCAAATGGCATTCTTCATCATTTTTTAGTCTCTTTAAAATCGCTTGTTGCAAACATATTATTCTATAAATACCTATCGACAAAGAAAGCAAAGCAAGAAGAAGTACTCCTACAAACTTCCATGAGAAATACTGTTTGGTAATTAAGAGATATAATCCATATCCTAGATCGCTTATAACAATATACAGATTAATATCATCTAATGCATTTATGCTATTTATTTTAAATAAAAGTAGAATTTTATTATTTATTACAAACCAAAATGATATCAATATCCCAATGACTACGGTACTTACCCATAACTCTGCCGTTACTCTTCCTGTTGGATTCAAGTAATCAATTATTATCAGCAAATATATGGAAATTAAAGATACGTACATAATATTTGTTTGTTGTAATTCAGTAAATAACTCTCTAAAAATACTTTTTTCTTTTCCCATGTTTCTCCTTAAATATCATATAAACCATATCTAAAATCTCGCTAATATATTAAATAGTTTTCTAAGGACATAATTGAACTGCTATCTAATATTATAGATAAAAATCTAATTATTTTATTAAACAAGTATATAATAGCAAGACTCGTAAGAATAAGCATTACCTAATATTTTCCTATACTCTTCTAAATATTAAGTCGAATAATTATTCCACCTCTATCGATTGCCTTACTGCTGTTAGGACCCGTAAACTCAACAATTCAGTTAACAAATTTTTATAGCTATTCTAATTTTTCTTTTAATTAGAATTAGACTTGAAGAAAATATTGTAAAAGAAAAAGAGCCAAACAATTATTTTCTAATTGCCTAGCTCTCTTTATAAACTATTCATCAACAGGATTTGACAAACAGCCATTTATATGAATGAAAATTAAGATTAAATAGTTAAATTCAACTTTTTTTCTAGTTCAAAAAGGGAGATACAAGTGATACCAAAATGACGGGCAATATCTGGAATCTTAGGCTCATGGCCCATCGGCCCTCCATTTCCTTTCCAATTCCATCTATTATTTTTATCATAGGCAAATTGACCACTTCCCTTTTCAAATGTTACGATTTGATAATTGTATTTAATAGCAATTGCTATTAACAGAGGATCAGCTTTACCTATTTTTTTCCATTCATTTATACTACTTGATTTATATGCACCGCAATCTTGAATGTATTTAATAACCTTCCCATATTCGGCCCAAATTAAAGGGTCTTGATTTTCATCATAAATTACTGAAACTAAATTTTTCTGTGACCATTGAGCTAAATTCGGATCTACATTAATTTCATTACTTACACATTTCGGTACAATTAATAAACTATTGGTTTTATTTATTTCCTTTCCAAACCACTCCCAAAAAGAGGGAAAAATTTTAAAACCATAATATCGCTTCATTGGCTCAATAAAACAATTACTATCTAAGAGATACTTGGTCATTTATTTTTCTCCTCCACTCTAGCCTTTAATTCATTGTAAGCGTGCATATTCTTCACATTTAACAAATTAAATGCATCTAAATAGGTTGTATCTCCCTGATCCGTACTATTAATCACAGCAGACGCAAAATTATGATCTAATTTATACGCCAACGTGTCATAGAAATTAGGACCTCCAGTATGAGATGACTTAACTATAAATTGTGAAGTTTCTTTGTTAATTTCATTAACTAATTCTTGAGAAATCAATTTATAATTTTTAGCTGTTATTGCCGTTGCCATAGGACTTGCTTTGAATTTTTTAGCTATTTTATAAATTTTTTCAAAATCTGAGTTTCTAATACTATCCCAGTATCTAATAAAATATTTTTTATTAAATATAATGGATTCAGCTATTTTATTTACCCGCTGTTCAAATTTTTTATTTAGATATTTTGGGTCAGTTTGAAAATTATAATTAAATAATTCAGTTTTGCCATACCACAGATGTACTAATTCATGAACTAAAGAAAATAATCTCGCATTTTTGCTATCTTTGGTATTGATAAAAATTAAAGGAGCATATCTTTTAATTAATACAAATGCTCTAAATTCATTAATATTTAAGCCATCTCTTGTATTATTTCCAACAAAACTGCTCGTCTCTACTACTATCCCATGACTAGTAATTATAGTTCTAAGATAATTGAATGCATTTTGATTAGATTTAAGTTGAATATTCCAATCTTCTTTTAGATTAAAAAATTTCAAAATTTGTTTGGCGATTTCTTCCGAAGATTGTTGACTCTTATGCTTTCCCATTCCTACAAACAAAATTGGAGAATATCCTTCTCTTATTCTATAATCTTCAAGCCAATCTGACCTCATCTCCATAGAATCAATCATTTTTAACAATTCACTACTAACTTTTGTTACTTCGTCATTATTAATAGTTCGAAACTTAAGTAATGGAATCTCTTCCACAGGAGGATCTGACAAAAAGAAGTTTCCAAAAGGAATTTGAGACTTTTTACTGAGAACTTGTAACTGATGAATAGTGGGAGTTTTTTCTCCTTTCATCCACACTTTAATTTTATCAATCCAATCAACACCTAGTTTATCATCAGCAATCTGTAAAACCCATTTTAAAATTTTGTTATTGACTTTAAATTTTGCAGTTACCAATACTCCCACCTTCTTTACCTTTAAATGTATAGATTTATCCGAAAATTATACATCGAAGTTCCATTAATTATACATTGTATCATTCATAAATAACTTAACATTATAAATATTACATTAAAAACTATAAAATAGTTTATACACAAAAAAATCCTTTTTCTATAAACTATTTTATAAAATTTTATCACCTTACAAATTCTTCAGCTATTAAGAATGCAATAGTTATTATTTTTAATAACTTTATTTTTATAATTAAATTGTATCATGAATCACCATCTAGATATATTCCATAAAAATACGGAACTTGTTCTGAATCTACATATAGTACATAAATAAATTGATCTATTATATCTAAATTATTTTCATCTATACTTACCAAATTACTAGATCCTTTTTCTCCAGAATCTAATTTTTGCCAACTGTTATCTATACGAAGATAATCTCCTAATAAGTTAGGTTTATTATTGACTCTATGTTCTCTATTAATCTTTCTAAGAGTATCACTAGATACAATGCCAACAAATTTAAATGTTCCAGCTCTTCCTCCAGTATTATTACACCATATCTCTAAAACAATTCTTTTTTCTACAATTATACTTACATAATTAGAATGAAGCATTGAGGTAGGACTATTTACAATAATAGATAAATTAGGATGTTTTGAATTAAAATATGTCACTATTGCGATACTTCCGGTAAAAAGCGGAAAGAAAAAAGAAGGTATATCATATTCTGAAATTTCCCAATAAAAGTTTGAATTGTATTTATATATTTCACTTAATAAATAAGGCCACCCCACCACACACATAATAAAAGGTAATATTAGTCCAATTACAACAAAAAATTGAACTGAGCGTTTTTTCCTAGGAAGCGTAAATTTGAAATCTATCCATTTTCTACCTTTAGGTAAAATCCATAGATAATTTACTGTGGCTATAAGGATACTAAAAAAGATTAATACCCCTAATATTGGATAAGTATATGCATCTAGTGATTGCCTATTTTCAAGACTTGTATGTTGATAAATTTTTACAATCATAATAATTAGAAAATATAAGGCAATTACTCCGATATATATAGAAACAACAAAATCAAATGTTCTATTCCAAAAATTTGTACTCACTATCAAGCTTTTGTTTTTTATTATCCAGTTTTTAATTGTAACAATTAAAAACTTATCTAAAATTTTATATTGATCAAAATATTTTTCCATTTTTCTGTCCATCACCACAATCTTCCAAGATGTATTTATTGCAAGATAACGAAGTATAAAAGAACAAATTAAATAAATACTTCTTTCGACAAATTAAGCAAAATCTGAATCCTTATTATCTTGTATTATAATGAGTCTGTATATAAAGCACATGTACCAAAGTTTTAGATTCAGAGAGGAAGCTAAACTAATATCCTATGCTTACCTTTCTACAGGCTATTAGTTCTAACTACACTCGTACTATATTTCTCATGAAAGTTTGTACTTCATTTCTTCTCATACTAAAAAACATATTATTATGAAATTTAGAAAACAAAGAATGCTTTAATCATGATAACAACGAGGCACTCTATTGCTGTTAGTAAAGAGATCTTTATTTAAATGTAGTTTTCTATTCATTCTCCTACTAAAAACGACTATTTTATGGTTAACATGATTTTTTTCTTATACTATCTTAAATATCTTAGTATCTGCTTTTTGAGGTTCTACTATAACTGTGATCATATTCCGGCAGCTTTTGATAATTTTAATTGAGTTGACAAAAAATGTACTCTATTTACTTAGGTGGTAACGATCTACATTGAGTTATAAAAATACTCAGCAGTCACTTTAAGCCTAATATATTAATTGCTAGCTCAAATGCTTACTAGATTTTTTAATTTAAATTTGAAACTTTTTAGTCCAATAGTTTCCCCCAATGTCTTTAAATACAATTACCCAATTTTTTTGTCTTACTAAATCATTTAAGTACGTTGTTCTTAATCTTTTTATATCTATTCTATAAAACTCACTTTCCTCATTTTTACCAATTGTTTTGTAATCTTTCTTTTGCGGTACCTTATCTATTTCTTTAGTGTCATTCAAAAACAAAACTTGATTTTCAGTAATTTCACCACTGTTTAACTTTTTCCAGTCTTCCTCAATACATATTCCTTTATAGAAGAGTTTCACATCTTTGTTGCATCTATTAATAGCATAAACAGTCAGTAAATTTGAATCACATTTATAATATTTTACTAAATCTTTTTCTTCAATTACGTAATCCCCATCTAAAATAATTTCAATTGTCTTAGGGTTGTAAGTGAATAAAATAGTTCCTATGCTTAAAATAGAACTAATACCAATCCAATTTTTAAGATCAACAGAATATTGATGGGGTAATACAATTAAAAAACCTACAAGCCAAAGAAAAAGACTAGCTATTAAAATACGATAATTTTCTATTTTACTCTTATAGGTTTCTATTTCTTTTTTTGTTCTTTCAATATAGCTAATAACAAGTATTAATAAAACCGATACTACTTCTATACTTATACCTAAATATTTAAAATATTTTGGATGAATTGAACAAGCTATTATATAAACTAACAGACAGCTTAGACAAATATTTTCTAAATTAACAAGATTTTTTAACTTCTTCACTATTTAATCATTCCTTTCAATTTACTTTTTAACATTACATCAATAATTAATAATTTTAGCTTTAAGTCATATACTTAGTAACATAATGATACAATAGAAAAAATGAGGAGAAAATAAAATTTGCTATAATCCTACTTTAGCAGACAGTATAAATAGAGTTGAAGAAACTTTTCTAGTTTGCCCTTTTATTACACAACACGTATCAAACCGAATACGGTATTACATTTTAACTCACTAACAAGTTAAATAATATTCTAGCGGATCGATCAAGTCTGATCGTTTCACTTTATTTATTCCTAATAATTTCAGGTTGAGCATCCAGTTTATAAGCGTCAAAAACTGAAATGTGTTGAAAAAACTGTCTAGCTTTGATACAGTAGTTCCATAATTTTTCCTGTTGATGAATATCTATGATATTCTATCGGCAGGATCTTTTTACGTAAAAAAAGAGGCCATAGTCCTCTCTTACTTAAAATCCTTCTTCGACCAATTCAATTAAGTGTATGGAGATTCAAACTATGTCCTCTTTAAATGATTATATTAAATTTACTCTTGATATTGAAGATTAAAACATTATTTTTTCTGATTATTCAAATGAAAATATTAACGGTAAGATTTACAAAATATATTTAGCTGAGCTTATCCACCCTGCTTGTCCTTATTGTCGTTCTACTAATCTTAAACATAACAGTCATTATGTTTCTAACGTTCGTTTCATTACTGCTGATGCTAGTAAGCACGTTACTATCAGATTAAGAAAACAACATGTTCTTTGCAATGACTGTTTAAAAGATCTATGGCTCAATCTAATCTGGTTAATAAATACTGTCATATCTCTAAAAACTTAAAGTCCTTTCTGCTCACCGTTCTATGACGAGTATTGCAAGAGAACATAACTTATCAGTTAATACTGTTCAAAGAGTCTTAAAATCCTATTCTGCTAAATTTTATGATGACTTTGATCGTTTACCGGAACATTTAACTTTTGATGAATTTAAGGACGTAGGCAAAAAGCTTCCCTTTATTTGTCTAGATGGTGATACCCACAAAGTTGTTCAAATTCTTAGGACTCGTTTCAAGCCTGATATTCTGCGCTGTTTTAACCATTACTCTGCAGGCTCGAGCAATGGTTAAAACTGTCACTATGGATCTTAATTGTTATTGTTGCTAGAGAATTATTTCCAAATGCTTAGATAGTTATTGATCGTTTCCATATGGTTCAAATGCTTACTCGATCTTTTAATATTTTCAGAGTTCAGATCATGAAACAATTCAATAAACGAAGCCGTGAATATAAACTTTTAAAATCTCCTTGGAAGCTATCTCATGAAATATGGCAAGCTTAATAAGACTACTCCTTATTACGACTGACAGTTTAAGGACTGTCTAACACAAGAGCATATTGTCTTAGACGGTTTAGATTGTGATCAAACTTTGGAAAATACTTATTGGATTATGCAAGACTTTATGGCTGCTATTCAGAATAAAGATGAAAAGAAAGTTATTCACTTACTTCATTCAAAACAAGCGGTTGGTAAAACTCTATTAATTTTTAAACGCAATTATTCTGGCGTCCTAAATGGTATTACCTCAACTTCTTCTAATCAGTGTCTGGGAGGAGTTTCCCATAAGATCAAATAAATTAAATGTACTGCTTATGGATATAGAAACTTTAGTCATCTTTTAATTAGAATTAGACTTGAAGAAACGTAAGCGTCAAATAACCAAGTATATTGAAAGACCGTCCTAGTTGTTCTAGGGCGGTCTTCTTGCGATGTCTTCTATTTACACATTTTTTGAATTTTTGCTTGCCATGGCAAATAAACTTCAAGAGCATCCGAATCTAAAATTTCTTCATTCGGTAATTTTTGAAGCAAGTAATTTAAGTACTTTTCAGGATCAAGATCATTTCTTTTAGCAGTTTCAATTAAACTTAAAATGATGCCACTAGCAGTAGCCCCTGCAAAGCTTTGTGAAAATAGCCAATTTTTGCGACCTATCACGAGTGATTTAACAGCTCGTTCAGCCTTGTTGTTGGATAATTCTAAGCGGCCATTAAGCAAGACATGCTCAAAAGTTTCTTGATGCTTGAGCGCATAATTAATGGCTTTGCCTAGTTTAGAACCAGGCAAAACAGTTGCTTTATTTTTCCTGCACCATTCAAAGAACTCCTGCATTAATGGCCTGAGTTCTTCCTGTCTAGCTTGATAACGTGTTTGACAATCTAAAGATTCCCAAGCTTTTTCCAAGCAGAACATCCGATTGCAATAGTTAAGCCCTTGCCTGGCAATGCACTTGCCAGAAGCATTTTGCGGCATAGCTTCATGAAACTTTCTCCTAACATGAGCCCAGCAGCCAACCAAGGTTGCCTCAGGCAGCTGTTCATAAGCCTGCCATATATCGCAGTGCAGATAGCCAGAATAGTTGCCTAAAAAATCAAGTGCTACTTGGCCGCTGCGGTGCGGATCATGATGATACAGTGTAATCCCATAGCGATCATGCTTGCCAGAAAGAAAGACCCAATAATAGGTTTTAATTGTCTCACTTTCCAGCACGGTGTAATAGGTTTCATCGGCATGCAAGATTGGTCGGTTTAACAGCTTTTGTTTAAGCACGTCATATAACGGCTTAAAGTAATATTTGCTACTCTTCAGTCCCCAGTGATTTAACATTTGTCGAGAAACTTCTAGCCCCATCTTTTTCCAGTCGCTTTCTTGCCGATAATCTGGGATCTTCAACTCATACTTTTGATATAAAGTATGGGCAATAAGCGAAGGTGATCCTAGGCCGTGATTCAATGGTGCCTTAGGAATGATCTTGTCGCTAAGACTTCTCTGACTGCAGTATTGGCATTTGTAAGCATGTTGGATGTGATTCAAGCGCTTAAGCTGAGCGGGAATGAAAAGCAATTCCTGTCTTATCGGATAAGCGCCAATTTCTTTCAACTCATGATGACAATTAGGGCAGTGCTTATCGTCCAATTCATGATGAACTTCCTCAGCAGGAAAGCCTGCTAACAGGTCGGCTCTTTTTCTCGTGTGAGCTTGTCTTCTATAAGTAATAGTCTGAATGGCGTCGGGGACGCTTTGAGCTTCAGACTCATCAAATAAACTTGTTTGGCCATTCAAGGACATTTGTTCTGAAGACTTGCCGTAATGCTTTTGCGTTAAGTAAGCTACTTGTTCACGGAGAAGCTTGATCTCATCAGTTAGGTTTTGAATGGTAGTTGCCTGTTGGGAAATAATCTTTTCCAAATTTTCTTGTGACATAATTCAAACTTCCTCCTAAATTTTGTTAGTTAAAATTATGCCAAAAAAGCGCGCGATGTCAAGTGTTAGTAGAATTCGCGTGCTTTCGTGTTCTTTATTTTTGGACTAATTGCGAAGCCCTTCATCAGCCAGTCGACTTGTTTAGAAGATAAAGCTTGAACTTCATTTTGGTTTCGCGGCCAGTTCATCTTCCCGTTTTCAAATCTTTTATAGAGCAGCCAAAATCCTTGACCGTCCCAATAAAGAGCCTTGAAACGATCTTTGCGTCCACCACAAAAGAGGAAGACTTTTCCACTGAACGGATCCAGTTCAAACTGTTCTTTGACTAGTGTTGCTAGTCCATCAATTCCTTTGCGCAGATCGGTCTTGCCACAAACGATATAAACCTGAGCCAGTGTATAAAGATTGATCATGATAAGACTTTCTCTAAGAGTTTATTCATTATTTCAGGATCTAAACTGCTATAGAAGTTCAGTTCCAGATCGTTCTTTTTCAAACTGAGCAAGAGATTATTGCGTAGTGGCCGAGTCTTCTTCGGTCTGATTGGATGATTGAGTGCCACAATTTGCTGTTGCTTTTCGAGCATATGATTCCCCCCATTGAATTGATAAATTAATCATAGCTGAAAGTGAAAGTTGGATCGAGACACTCGGTTATTTGACGCTTACTTTCAAAACTCATGATAAAATACTATATGCGGGGAGAAAATAACTAAATTTATAAGCTTTCCAACTCCTCGAAAAAACACTGTGTAGTGATTAACTACACAGTGTTTTTTTGCTTTTATTTTTTATAATTTAAAGAAACGATTAATAATTGGAATACGTAGAGCAATTTCTACAATTATCAAACATAGAATGAACAAAACGGGAATCATAAAAATAGGATAATTATATAAAATATGAATCTTCATTAATTTACCAATAAAAAATGGATGAAGCATATATATTCCCATTGTTGCAGGAATAATAAATTCAATTGTACTTTTATTAGGTGGAGAAGAAATAGAAAAAATTATAAGTATCAATACTGAAGTAAATATAATCAGAGCATTTCCATAATTTGCCTCAGCATAAAACCAATGAATTATATTTCTATTCCAAATTGAATATGCAATCACTCCAACATATAAAAAACTAGCTACAATGCATGTCATTACAAAATGTTGCTTGCAAAAATTTTTTATTTTCTCAAAATTAGTATTTCCAATTAAGCCACCTAAAAGATAGTATTCAATATATAAATATAGTCTAAAAATCTGTGGTATGTTCCGAATATTAGAACTGTTGCCAAAATGCATCGAAATATCAATACCTATACAAATCAAAGTAACTATACTTGTCAAAATTAAATATCCTACAAAACTTTTTTGCAAAAGATACCATAATAATGGGGATAACAACAGCATAATAATAAGTGCCCAAAAGAACCAAAAGTGATAAAAATGCTGATTTGGAATTCCTACAAAAGCAGTCCCCTTCAGTTCTTCAAGAAAAATAAAATTATGTTTTATACATAAATGAACTATACTATATATTAATACCCAACCAATTATTATAAAAAGAATTTCTCCCACTCTTCTCATAACATAAGAATATGACATCATTCTTTTATTTAAAACAAAATAACTGCTTGCCATAAAAAATATAGGAATTGCAATTGCCCCAGCATAATAAACACTTAAATTAAGTAAACTATTTTTAACTACTGGACTTGTTGGAACTAAAGAATGAAGACACAATACTAAAATACATGCTAGGATTTTTACTAAATCTAAACCATAATTTCTATGTTTTCTATTACTCAATTTACGATCTCACTTATCTATTCAACTTATTTCCTACTAGATCTTTTAGTTGATCAATGATTTTAGCTTTCAAAACTACTATAAATACAGCATACACAACTATTCCTATTAAAACTTCTACACCTAACATAAGCCATGTATCTTTTAAATGCGTATTCATCCAAAATACTACAATAAACATACACAATCCAGATAAAAAGTACTTCCACGTACTTGAAAACAAGCTTCTAATACTCAACATATCTTTAACTGCCCATAGTTGATATAGAGTTACAGCAAGTTCGGATAAAACTGTAGACCACATAGCACCATTTAATCCCCATATTTTAATAAGAGGAATATTTAACGCCAAATTAATAAACGCTCCTAGAGTTACAGAAATAGTAAATGCTCTTTGCTTATGCATAGGCAGCAAGTACTGTACTCCTAATACATTACTCCATGCAATTATTAAAATAACAATTGATTCTATCATCATAGCAGGACCCACAGGACCATAACCAGGACCGTAATATTTCGTTGCCAAAGTTAATGAAATAGCTGCTAATCCAAACATCATAGGATAAGAGACAGCCGATACAAAATCAAATGACTTATAAAGCATTTTGTTAACTTTATTCATATTGCCATGTGAAACCGCATTAGCAACATGGGGTAACATAACTGTTCCCGTAGCAGTTACTAATGCAAGAATAAGCTTTACTAAATTATCAGAATACTGATAGTATCCTGAAGACGTTTCACTTATCATGACTCCCAACATAGTTTTATTAAGTTGGACATATACTTGAGTTGCAATTTGAGGAATAAACAATTCAGCCATAGGGAAAAAGTGTTGCCACGGATTTAAGAGTTTAATATTTATTCTATCTAAATCACGTACAATGTTAGGCCATAAAGTTAGATTTCCAATTAACGTTGACAAAGCTAGAACTATTATGTACAAAGTGACATCATTTGGTCCTTTGATAAACATAAAAATTGCAATCATTGATAAAATTTTTACCAATGAATTCTTTAAAACAGTTACCTTAAAATCTTCAATGCCTTCATAAAACCATGATATATCAAAAGCTACTGCTACTAAGTTTAGTGATTGAGCCCACATATATTCGGGTTGCTTACTGTAAAAAATCATAAAAATTTCAAATGCAACGAATGCGTAAAGAGTCATGATTGTTTTTACAATTTGAATTTCCCAAAAGGTCTTAGTCATTTGACTTTTCTTTTCACGAACATACGCAATTTGTCGATTTCCATAATACCCAATACCCATATTAGCAAATAGAATAAAATATTGGATTATAGAATTAGTAAATGAATTCGCTCCTACACCCTCTGGCCGCAAAACTCTACTGACATAGGCAGATGTAATAAGTGGAACGATAATTGCCAATACTTGATACCCAACATTATATAAATAGTTTTTTATTACTTTCATTCTATCAACCTATTCTTTTATTGTTTTTTCAAATATTGAAGAATCGTGTACAGCAAAAAACTGTCCTAATAACAAACAAAATGGGGAGTACCATGGTAATAATAATTGGGGATCAAACATAGAGTGAATGGCAATTAAAAATAAAGCTATTCCTAAATATTGTTCATGCTCTTTTATAGATTTATTACATATATAAATTAGCAATATCATAATTATGATAAAAAATAGACATCCACTTACCAGTAATGTTTGAAAATATGAACTATCAACAAAATTGTAATACTGAGTAGCCATTCCATTTACATTAATCGCTTCAAAATCAATTTTTTGTCCAAGTAGTTTTACTCCCCACATTTGTAGTCCTGAGATATTTAATGCCAATCGACCCGATAACGCCTCATTTAAAGTATAAAATAAAGATTTAGGAATCCAGAACATTAAAACATTTAATACAATAAAGCATATTGGAAAAGCAAATAATATAATAAATTTTACCAATTTAAATCTTAAAATATCTAATTTAAACTTAAAAATCTTATCTACTAATACAAACAAAATAAAAAGTGTCGATAAAATATATGGGTTTCTTGTATTAGTACTATAGTAAATAAAATAGTTTGCGGCTTCTAAAATTATTAGCTCTACATACGTAATTTTTTGTTTTCTAAAAACTAAGTATGCTAATGTGAAATAAAATAACAACTGTGCCGAATATGTATAATATCCAAAGCCTAGGCTTGACCTTACCCTAAGGTACTGACCTACGACTATAGCATTTGGAATACGTCCCAGTTTAAACAAAAATATAGTTGAAATCAGTATAATGGCGGTAAATATAAGGAAAGTTTTTAAAATATCTTCAAAATAAAAATTTCCTGCCATCAAAATTAATGCATACGTAGCAATAAAAGTGAAATTTTGATTTTTACTTAAATAAATAATTAGCCCAAAAAACAAAATCAGAGATATAATATTCCAAATCCTAACCTCAAAGTTTTGATTTTTCATTACTAATAATAGTAAAAAAAACATACTTACTAAAAGAAAAACATTTAGAATCTGTCCTATACTTTCTTCAAATTTAAATTTTATGTTAACAGTATTTTGAATTTGTTGAAATAAGCCCCAAATAAAATAAACTATACAAAAAAAATTTGTTAATTCTTTCTTTTTTAAATCCATATTCATTATTCTACACTGTTACTCATACGTAATGCCTCAGCAATTACCTGATCCATATTATAGTATTTGTATTGTCCTAATCTACCGCCAAAAATTACTTTATTTTGTTTTTCAGCCAGACCCTTGTATTGTTTATATAAATTATTGTTTCTTTCATTATTAACTGGATAGTATGGCTCATCTCCACGTTTCCAATTAGCAGGATATTCACGAGTAACGATAGTCTTACCCTTATCGCCTTTACCAAATTCGAAATGTTTGTGCTCAATTACACGTGTATATGGAGTTTCTGCATCCGTATAATTAATTACTGCATTACCTTGATAATTATCTACATCTTTTTCTTCAGTCTCAAAACGAAGAGAACGATATTCAAGTTCGCCTAACTTATAATCAAAGAACTTATCAATCATGCCAGTGTAGACAATCTTATCAAAGGTCTTTAAATATTCATCCTTTTTATCAAAGAAATCAGTATTTAACTTAACTTCAATGTTTTCATTATCAAGCATTTTTTCTACTATTTGGGTATAACCACCTTTAGGAATTCCTTGATAATCATCATTAAAGTAATTATTATCATAAGTTAAACGAACTGGAAGTCTTTTAATAATAAATGCTGGCAATTCTGTAGCTTTTCTACCCCATTGCTTTTCTGTATATCCCTTAATCAGTTTTTCGTAAATATCACGTCCAATTAAAGAAATTGCTTGTTCTTCAAGATTTTGTGGATCTTTTCCTGCCATTTCTTGACGTTGTTCATTAATCTTGTCCATAGCTTCTTGTGGAGTTCTTACTCCCCACATTTCACTAAATGTATTCATATTAAATGGCAAATTGTACATTTTACCATAGTAATTCGCTATAGGACTATTAGTGTAACGATTAAATTCAGCAAATTGTTGTACATAGTCCCATACTTTTTTGTCTGATGTATGAAAAATATGTGCACCATATTGATGAACTTGAATTCCATCAACTTCTTTAGTATAAATATTGCCGGCTAAATGATTTCTTTTTTCAATTACAGTAACTTTATTGCCTCGTTTTGCTACTTCATGAGCAAATACTGCTCCGAAAAGTCCTGATCCTACAATTAAATAATTGGTCATTTTAAGCTTCACGTTTCCTCTCTAATTTAACATATAATCTCTCTACCCATTTATATGTTGCTTTATTCATAAATCCTTTGAATATTAAGCGTCCAGTCATAGAATTTGTATTATATGGGACAACCTTATTATTCACATATTTAGCTAATATCTTATTATATCTTTGCATTATTCTCATAATTTTTAAAATCTCAGTATGATACTTACTCATAGAAGGTAGCTGAGATTCTGTAATAAGTATTATTTTCATTTCATAATATAAGAAATATATATATGTTTCAATTTGATTTAGCTCAAATCCATTTATCAACTGATTATAAATGGAATGCCATATTTTAATGGTATCCCTAATTTTAGCTTCAGTCTTTGCTGTCATAGTATTACCAGGACGATCTATCAAGTAGTATGCAAGAGCTTCATCCAGATATCCTACTCTCTTTGCATTAGCAATCGACAACACATACAAAATAGTGTCCGTATAGCTAATCTTATGAGGAAAATCTATATTTTTTGCAATTGATGTTTTAAATAATTTTGCATGTGGTGATACTTCACTAAAAATAAATCTATCCTTTTTTTCAGCCGTATCATATGCAACACGTGGTTTTACATTTAACTCTTTTTTAAAACTAGGAATGTATACTTTTTTATTATCTTCTGAATAAATATTATATTTATCACCAACAGTTACATCTAAATTACTATTTTCTGCAAAATTATGTAATTTTTCCAATGCATCATCTGTTAGCCAATCATCAGGATCACAAACTAAAAAATATTTTGTTTTTGTATTCTTAATTCCATATTCTAAAACTGACCCATAGCCACCATTTTCTTTTAAAATAGATTTAAATCTTGGATCTTTATCAGCATATTCTTGAACAATCTTTTTAGAATTATCAGGAGAGCCATCATCTATTGCCCAAACTTCAAAGTTCTTGTATGTCTGTCTTTTCAGACTGTCTAAGCACTTTCTAATATATTTTTCAACATTATAAATTGGAACTATAACAGTAATATCTGGATTCACTCTTTTTCTTCTCCTATTTAATTTAGTTAAATTGATTTAATCTCTTTTTTTCCTTAAGTCTGTAAATAGAATATAATAAAACAACTTTATTATGCCGTAATAAATAGATAGCAAATTGAATGGACTTAGAATTATAGAGAGATTTTAGTGAAGTAGAATTTACATAATCATCTTTTAAAAATAATTCTCTACTTTTCTTAATTTCTTGTATTCCAACTTTTTTATTTGATGCACGAGTAGCATTAGAAATTAACGTAGAGTACATTTTTACACGATTACTTAAATAACGCTTTCTATATAAATTATATAGATCATTCTTATTTAACAATTCATAAAATCGCTTATGGAAATATTTTTGTTTTTCAATATCATTTTCAATATATTTATTCATAGCAGATGATTGTCTTCTATTATAAAAATATATAGATTTCCCTGAAATTATTGATATACGTTCAGCTTTTAATAAAAGCTCAATCATAAATAAGAAATCTTCTGCTTGTGATATCTTCTCATCAAATTTTATATTATTACTTATAATAATATCTCGTTTGATTATGGTACGCCATACCGGTAACCAAATAGATTGTTCTCCTTCTAACGGAAATATGGTTTGTGGTATTAATTTATTTATAACCCATTCATTATCAAAAATACCAGCATTTTTAAATTTAAAAGGTGTTTCTTTATCTTGTGTAATTTCACTATAATTACCTAGTGCAATCGGAATATTATCATTAGCTACATGATTATGCAAAATTTCTAAATAATCGGGAACAATTTCATCATCATCATCTATAAAAGCAACGTATCTTCCTTGAGATTTTTCTATTCCCATATTTCTTGCTGCAGAAACTCCATTACCATTTGACGATAAAATTCTATATTTAAATTTTGCATTTTTAAATTTCTCTTTTAATTCTTCTTTCGTATTATCCCGCGAATGATCATCTATTATAAGTACTTCGAAATTTGTGTATATTTGCGAAGAAATATTATTGTAGATTGTATCAACAAAGTTAGATGAATTATGAACTGGGATTATCAAACTAATCTCATAGTTATTCAATTTTGAATCTCTTTTCCTTCAAAACCAACGCTGGTAAAAATAAAAAAATACTTTCTATTAAATCCGGTGAAACACTTTTAATTGATCTGTTAGTTGCAAGTGCAAAAGCAGTTAAATTAATATTTGTTTTCCATTGACCTATCAATCGCTTTTTCCAAGGAAATGAATTCATTGCGCGATATCTTGAATTCAACAACATAATGGTACTTTTAGGATTTTTTAACCATAATTCAAAAAGATGTTTTGTTAGTCCATCCTCTTGATAATCACCAAAATAAAATAGTTCATCTCTTACAACAAATTTACCTTGTTCCATTAATTTATTGTAAAGTATTTCTTCACTAATAAATTTTTCATCAGGTAATTGTAAGGAGTTAAATGCCTTTTTTAATTCATTAGTTTTTATAAAAATAGTAGATTCGGGAATATTATATTGATATCTCAAATCTATAATATTAACTTTATTTGGTAATTGTTTCCAAAGAGATGTTCCATTCGAATCAGCACCTAATTTTTTTGGGAAAACTACACCACAATCATTATTAGAATTAATAGATAATATTGTTTTATATAAAATATCTATCATTTCTTCTGATACAGTATCATCACTATCTACGACTAACGACCATGGTGTATTCAAACGTTTCATTGCATTTTTATAGGCATGCATTTTTCCTTGATTAGACTGGACGATCAAATCAATCTTAAATTTTGATTCTTTTTTCCAAATATCTACAATCTCATTAATAGTTTTCTCAGAACCATCATCTACAATAATCCATATAAAATTATTATTATTTTGCGTGCGTAACGATTTATATAGTCTAGTTAATTCTTTTAATCTATTAAAAACAGGGGTAATAATAGATATTTGTTCTTTATATGCTACCTTATTCATATAATTTTCTTTTCAAAATTTTATATTTCACAAATTCTTTAAGCGGAATTAGATGATACTTAATTTTTTTGGACAATTTTGATCCTTTATACCAACTAGAAGCATACAAATGTATACCGTAAGTATTTGAAGTAATTGTAATTTTTTCTGTTCCCATTTTTTTAGGAGAGAAATAATCTGATGGGTAAATAGTAAAATTCTCTACTTCTTGCTGTTCATTATGCTTATAATCTAGTCCATGTTTTTCCAACAATTGTGTAGTTATTTTTACACAAATTTCAGGATCAAAATTATTATTTTTATCCACAAATGTATGTGTATTATAATAATCTAAATTTTCTTTAAGGATAGATGTGCCTTTTTCACTAGCAAATCCCACACCTGTATTAACCCGACCTACTTTTTCAAAAGACATGAAATTACCCTTTTTAACAAGATCATCAATTGACTTAATCAATTTCACATCGGTATCCATATAGACACCACCCTCATTATAAAGGACATCTAAACGAACATAATCGGATAAGAAAGCATACTTTTTACTTTTATAAGCTAACTGAGTATACTTAGTTTTATTTACATCATAATTTGATTCGTTCCATTCTTTTATCTCGTAATCGGGACAATATTTTTTCCAAGATTCTATACAATCTTGAATTACTTTAGGTTTTGGATTATTTCCAAACCAACAATAATGTATTACTTTTGGTATAGTCATTTACTTCCCCACTAATTCATTAATAATATGTTCCAAGCTTTGATTAAATTTGCTATTATTACTACTTTCGCCAACATTTTTTGTTTTGACAATTTCATCATAGTTTTTAATTGTTTCAGCAAGTTTATTTACATCATAAACAGGAATTATATTATTCATTCTTTTTTCAATTAATTCGGTGAAGTCAACTTGGTGATTGTTAACATGCTCATGATATTTTTCTTGTCTAGGAACCACAATTGGAACTTTTCCAAATTGTAATGCTTCAATAAAACTTGAAGGTCCACCATGCGTAATAACAATACGCGCATCTTTCAAAGTATTTTGCATTTCTTCAAAAGACATCATTTTGTGGCCTTCGCAATGTACTGGTTTATATGTACTAAAACCAGTCTGAATAACCACTTTTTCCTTAATTGTACCTTCAGCAACCAAATCATCTATTTTTTTCACCAAACGGTTAAAAGGCTGCTCATGAGTACCTACAGTAACAAAAATCATCTTATCACCCTAAAAAATACTTCCTAAATTAATTGCCTTAGGATAAACTTTCTTCATTTCTTCCCATTCAACGATAAACTTATCTGTTATTGGATATACCAATTTACCAGTAATTGTAGGTTTATCATAGCGATCAAATACTTCAATGTAAACAGTCTTAGCACCCATTAATTTTCCGATATAAAAAAATGGAACTGCTACTGCAGCCCCACTAGAAATAATTACATCAGGACGTTCTTTACGGAGCACTTTAATTGCTAAAAAAGTATTACGAATCAAGTTTTTTAGATTACGGTTAGTGGGATAGTAACATCCATACATCTTTTCAGATTTCAGCTTACTTCTTGCATCTTCTTTATCAAAAGTAACCCAGAATCTATCCTTATTTTGCCAAAATGGCTTTAACATATAAAGATGAGTTAAGTGACCACCGCTAGAACCAACTAAACAAACTTTCATACTTTTTTCTTTCTCTCCTTAATACGCACTATTCGGATGAATAACAACACCAACAGTCTTTAATAAAATCTTAAAATCAAACCACAAACTACTCTTATTGATATATTCAAGGTCTAATTCTACCATTTCATCAAAGTCTGCATCATTACGTTTTGTTACCTGCCAAAGTCCTGTACAACCTGGTGTAACAGTTAAACGCAATTTATCATAGTCAGTATAATCAGCCACTTCCATTGGTAGAGGTGGACGTGGACCTACTAAAGACATATCACCTTTTAACACGTTCCAAAGCTGAGGTAATTCATCAAGACTATATTTTCTAATTACATGACCAATTTTAGTTACACGAGGATCATCTTTAATCTTAAACATTGCCCCGTCAATTTCATTTTGTTCTTCTAACTGTTTTACCATTTTATCGGCATTCACAATCATCGAACGGAACTTCCACATTTTAAATGGTTTTCCATTTTTTCCAATTCTTGTTTGTGAATAAAATGCCGGACCACCATCTTCTTTTTTTATTTTTACAGTCAAAATTCCAAATAGTGATGATAATAAAACCAAAGCGACTCCGCTAGCTAAGATATCAAATCCACGTTTTACAGTATGATATACTAAACGTCCATTAACTTTTGACGGATCTAGTTCTACCTTTTTAACCTCTTGTGCCATCATTTAAAACTCTATCCCCCAATATAAAAATTAAAATATCCAAAAACGTTTCTTTTTCTTTAAAGGTTTCCAATTTAAATTAACATTATCAGAATTGATAATGTTTCTTGCATTCTGCTTAAAGCTATTAGCAACATCCAATCCTTGTGTCTTTTCTAACTTCTCGTAAGCGTCATGCATTCGACTTTCACGTTTTGGCAACGTATGTGCATCTGAAGCAAAAGTAGCTACTTGTCCAGCTTCTACAAATCTATCCGCTAACCTTTCGATCTCTTTACCAAATACTCCCACATACGAACTAGCGGTTATTTGCGTTAAACAGCCTTGCTCAATAAACTCTTGTAATTTTTCTGGATGAGCCAAGATACCAGAATTTCTTTCTGGATGAACAATTATTGGTGTTATTCCCCGTCCCAATAATTTAAAAGTCATATCTTTAGCATAAGTTGGTACATCTTCACTTGGAAATTCTAATAACATATATCTGCCGTCTTCATCACAGAATAAAATATCATCATCATCTAAAGCTTGCGGTAAATTACCATTTAGACGAACTTCTTGACTTGGAAAGACAGTCAAAGGAATATTATGATTTTTTAATTCTTCCTGAAACTTCGCTGTCTCCTTAATGATATCTTTTTTATGATTTAAATATTTTCCATTTAGAGTATGTGGTGTCATTAATGCATGGGTAATTCCATCCGCTACTGCAGCTTCCGCTAGACCTAATGAAGATTCTAAATCAGGAGAACCATCATCAATTCCTGGCAATATATGTGAGTGAATATCAACTAATACCATTCTTTATTACTTCGCTTCTGTATCTTTTTCTTGACCATAACCATAGCCATAACCATAGCCATAACCATAACCATCTGGGCCAGTTTTCACATCATTCATTACATAGCCTAAAACATGCGTCTTAGTTAAGTTAAGCATTTCAATAGCTCGTTCAACACCAGCTTTTTGGGTAATGCCTTGACGTACGACTAGAACTACTCCATCCATTTCACCAGCTAAAATTTGGGTATCTGAAACTTCTAAAACGGGAGCTAAATCTAAGATTACTAAATCATAGTGCTCTTTAACCATGTTTAAAAAAGCACGCATTCTATTAGAACCCAATAATTGAGCTGGGTTAGGTGGAATAGGTCCAGCAGGCATTACTGAAAGGTTAGGAATAATATCTTCCTTAACAATGTTGGCCATATCAACTTCATTAGAATGTGAAGTTAAAATTGTAGTCAAGCCTACTCGATTTGGAAGATCAAATGTTTGATGCAATGTTGGTCTGTGCAAGTCCGCATCAATCAACAATACTTTTTTACCAGCTTGAGCCATTGTGACAGCCACGTTAACTGTCACAGTTGACTTTCCTTCACTAATATTAGCTGATGTAAAGGCTAACGCCTTAATTTGATGATCAACACTTGTAAAGTCAATATTAGTCTTAACGGTTCTAAACTGTTCACTCACTGGATTTTGCGGTTTTGCTACAGTAATTAACTTAGCACCATACTGCATAGTTTCATCTGTACCACGTTTTTTACGTCTATTAAACAATCCCATTTATACTCTCCTATACACGTTTCTTTTTACCAGAATTACTATCATTGTCATTAATACTAAATTTATTAGACAAGTGGAAGTGAGATATATGACCTAAATTGGTTAAACCTAATTCTTTAGTCAAGTAATCATCATCTCTGACCGTAGTATTAAATGAATCACGTAAAACAATCAACGCAATACTGATAATTAATCCAAGTATGATACCAGCTAAAGTAAATAATGAAGTCTTAGGGAATGTTTTAGTACCACGAGAAGCAGGCGAGACAATTGTCACATTGTTAACATTCATAATGCTCTTGATTTTGCTCTTAAATGTTTGAGCAACTGCATTTGCGATTGCTTGAGCTTTTTCTGGATCATTACTCTTAGCACTAATTGTAAAAACTTGTGATTGTTGTTGCGTAGTTACAGAAACTGCCTTTTGCATTTCTTTAGCGCTCACGTTGTAGCCACGGCCCGCTCTTCTTACAACAGCTGGCTCAGCTGGACTAACAAGTTTTTTAGTACCATCAGCTAAAGTCTTATACTTAGCCTTTTTAGCTGGCTTTACGACTTCAGTTGGATTTTTAATCCATTTAGAAGCATCTTTTAAGATAACTGGACTAGTAACAATGTCCTTATAAGTATTAATTACCTGTACATCGGCTTGTTGAGCATTGAATGCTTGGCCAGCATCAGTCATATTTCTTTTCTGATTAACCAAAATTTGAGTAGTTGAGGTATACTTTGGTTCAACTACAAAAGCAGCTAGAACAAAGCCAACTGCTCCTAAGCCAACTGCCCATGCAATAATTGCCCAAATATGTGCTCGAAGAAGCATCCATAATCTACGTAAATCGATTGTATTTTCAGTTTTTGTACTGTTTTCCACTTTTTCCTATTCTCCTGTCTTCAAGGTTTCCGGCTTAAGCCCTAAGGCAGCACGTAACTTATTACTAATTCTTTGACACTCTGCTTGACTAACTGATTCATAGGCAACGCCATTCTCCCAGTCGCCTTGTCCATGAGCGTAGTCAGTAGTTACATTATCAGTTGCATGACGATAGTTCTGAGCTAAAGCAACCATATTGTCAAAAGTTAAATTTGTCATGGTTTGCTTAGAGACTGAGTTCAAGAATGGTTGGTTAACGACTGTCTTGTAAGAAATGGAACTCTTTAATAATGCCATAATTACAAGTCTTTGTCTCTCTTGACGCCCATAATCTCCTTTAGGGTCATCATACCGCATTCTACTGAATGCCAAAGCCTTCTTCCCATTCATGTGATAAGTTACGCCCTTAGTGAAGTGATAACCTTCATAATCAAATGTTAATGGCGACTTAACTGTCACTCCCCCAACTTGATCAATTGCCTTCTCTAATCCTCCCATGTTTACCATTACGTAAGCATCAGTTGGAACGTTGAAGTACTTCTTGATCGTTTTAACAGTTTCATCTACACCACCATAAGTATAAGCTGCGTTAATCTTAGCTGGTGAATAGTCTGGATAATCCGGTAAGTTAACTTTCATATCTCGAGGCAAGCTGACAACTGTTGTCTTATTGGTTTTAGGATTGATGACCATCATCATAATGGTATCTGTTCTCCCCTTGTAAGAACGTCCAAATTCACCTGTATCTGTTCCCAATAAAAGCAGGCTCATTGGCTTCTTATCTTTCAGTGTGTCGCTAACCTTCCGATCACTAATTTCATTACTCATCGGATTATACATATTGTTAGTGGCAACGTGGATATTGTGCCAAGCGATAATAACCGCAATGATGTCTACTGCTAGGAAGACACCTAATACAATCCAAAAGATACGCCAAAACTTTTTACGTCGATGATGACGGTGATGATGTGAGCGATGTCTTAATTCATTATCACTATTCTTATGATCCATTTTATTCCTCTTTTATTTTTTGCTTTTTAGTAACACTAAAAATCATTATACAAAAAATATATGAAAATTCATAGAAAATTCACAATTAGCATAAAAAAACACATTTATTGAATCAGAACATGCTCTAAATAGCGCTCTAACCACCTTCACGTTGATAAGTATACTGGCACCCCCCCAGAAATCAACCTAACTTCGGCAAAAATACAATTTTCGTTATTTAATTTGCTGCGTTTTTTATTTAATTTTTCAAAGCGTTTTTCAATTTAACCAGCAAATTATTCTTTACTCTCTGCAGAGTTCGCCTTGAACATCCCGCCACCTCAACCAAATTTGTAATTTCTTTTTGTGCGAGCAAATGTTCAAAAAACACTAGTTTTTCAATTCCATTTAATTCCTTGACTTTATCTTTCAAAATTATTAAGTTATCCCATTCAATTTTTTCCTTCTTTAATTCAAGCTCGTTATTTATCTCTTCGCTTCTTTCTTCGCGGCGCTGAATCTTTCTTAACTCATCTAACGTATGCCAAAGAATCTTCTTAAAAGCCAGCCGATCAATATCTTGACCCGGACTCTTCTCAAGCATCCCCGCATAAATCAAAACTCCATCCTGGACCAAGTCCGCATACTCTTGATAATCTTTCCTCACGCCAGCAGCCTTAATTGCTCCGCAAACCAACCGCCGATTTTCCCAGGCTTTAATAAAATTCTCTTCTTTAATCATGTGACCATTCCTTTAAGTAATGTCACAAGCGCTTGTGCAGATATTAGATTATCAGGAACGCAATTTTTCTAAAATCCAAGAACTGGATAGTCATAATCCTTGTAAATTCTAACTTTTCATCTTTCATTCACTTCTTTCTTTCCTGTCTCTTCCCTCTCTAACACACCATATTTCTTGTAAAGAAAAAGCACGCTTTTTTAAGCGTGCTACAGGATTGATTTTATTCTTCTAGATAATCGATAAATCAAATTATGGTCATTTATCTGCCAATCTTTGATATCAAAGAAGTCAGCACAGTGTCGACCATAATTACGATGAAATTCTTCAATTGCTTCTTCAGCAAGTTCAGTTAAATTTAAGGCATTTTGAATCTTAGTTAAGTAAAAGTATTCTTGGTTAGCTACTAGACTATTCTTTCTGCACTTACATAAGTTCAGATGAAAACCATGCGACTTAGCGTAGCCTACTAGCATTTGTCCTAAAACATGATTATGGGTAATGGCTTCTCCCAGTCGCTTATACATGTTCGGTGCACAGTCTTCAAACTCAAAGTTATAACTATAACCATTCTCTTGATAGGAAAAAGTAACGCGACCATTTTCTTGTTGTACCGTCTGCATATGATGCAAGCCAATCCAAGAAGTATGCTTTTCTGAATGGGCTCGAAGTGAAAAGTAGGCAATTTCACCTAAAGAAACTGTATGACGGTAGTAAAAGCCCAGTTCTTTTTGTAGTTTCTTTTGTAAAACTGCTCCTAAAATCAGCTTGTGCTTTAAAAGATGGTTAATCAGCTGGCGGCTATTTTTTTGGCATAAAATAATACCAGCTTTTTTATCAAAAATTACTGACTGGTATCTACCCTTAATGGGGTTAGTGTGGAAGTCATACAAGGCGACCATATTCTCATTTAGTTCATAATCTGGTGCTTCTGACACAAAGGGAATAAGATTGCCACTGATATTGTGATCTAACCTTTGCTTAATGCAGTCTTTAGACCAAGTATTTAAGTCTTCACTAGTTGGTAAACCAATGTTAAAAAGATTTAGTTTATTATTCATTGTCATCTCCTTTTTCTATTAAATAACGTTTTTTATTCAATAATATAATAATACCAAAAAATCACTATATAAAAAAGGTCCTACACCTATAAAAGTGTAGGACCTAATTAAATAACTTTTTTAGAAGTTTAAAAATTCATCTGGCTTCATCCCAAAGCCTGCTCCAATGACAGTTTTGAAGGTTGAAACATCTTGAACACCATCAAATTGCTGACCATTAATTAAAAAGTATGGTACAGATTCAACTCCGCGACTTTCTAAGTCAGCTTCTTCTTGCATAACTACATCTTGATATGCATTTGAAGCCAAAATCTTTTTAACTTCGCTAGGATCTAACTTATTCTTTTTTGCCACATCTAATAATACTTTATGGTCTGCTAATTCCTTATTTTCAGTAAAGTAAGCATAGAATAAATCATCAGCTAGATTTTCAATTAGCTTAGAATCGTGATAAGTTGCCTTAGCCCATTGAACCATCCGGTGAGCATCCATGGTATTTGTATTATAAGCAGTTGCTTCATTAATTGTTAACCCAACTGCCTTACCCATTGCCTTAGCATGATCATAGGCTGCGTTTGCTTTAGCTAACGGAATAGCCTTTTCATAAGCTAGAAGGACTGCATTAGTTTGCTTAGTTGACTTAGGTGCATCTAAATCAATTTGAAAAGCATTCAAGTCATATTCAATCTTATCTTGAACACCTAACTCTTCAATTGCCTTTTGTAAGTTAGTTTCACCAATATAGCAGTAAGGACATGCATAATCGCCCCAAATTGAAATTTTCATTTTTCAACTCTTCTTTCTCTTATTACACTCTCACCTCTACAATAGAAACTTTATCCGTATAAAGCAACTATTTTCGCTTACGTTTTAAGTCTTCTTTAGTTGCAACTAAGTCAATTATTTTCTTTGGTGCTAGATTTGGATACATATGAGTAAGGTAAGCTAATAATTCAACGAAGTTTAGTAAGTAACTCGTTAAATTATTGTCTTTCATCATCCCACCAGTGAAATTATTGTCTTTAATATTTGCAAACATGTAAAAATCACGGACTGTATCTATATTTTGATAAGTTACTAGCTCACTGAAAATGTCATTAATTTCTTTTCGAATTTCTTGACCATCAGTCACCTCTCGTTTCACTGGTAAGTCAATTGCATACGCAGAATCTTTTCCATGAGCCAAATCAAGATAAGACTTTCTCTCGAGCATCATGTCGCTGATCTCTTTAAACTTTTCATCCGTAAAGTCCATATTCACTTCTAGACTAGTTAAATATCCAGCTAAGGCTTCTACTAGATCATCTTCTGTCTTAAAGGATGGGGTTAATACATAAACATAGCGATCTGTTCTCACAAGTAAAAGAAAATATGTCAAATCTAAATTTTGCAAGTTTCTACTATATTTAATTAGTTCTTTTTCAAAGCGATAACCTTCAGGATTTTCTAAATCAAATTGGCCACCCTGATAAGGAGCTCGATATATTTGCCAAAAGTCTTCTATATTGAAGCCATCAATATTTCGATCTTCAAAAGCAGCTTTATTGAGTAATTTAGCTTCATTAGGACGCTTGTTTTCTAAATCTTTTATTAGAGCTAAAGGATTAAGAATATTGCGGTTTGCATATTCCATGAGCATCACTTGAATATCATGATAAGTCGACATATTTTGATCGCTAGTATCATGGAAGAAAACATCTCCTAACTGGTCAGTATAATTAACGACCAAGACATAGTCACCAATCTCTTTTTCACTAGCTAGTTCTTCAGCTAAATCAATGATATCTTCTACTCGGGTTTCTAGTTGCTTAAGCTTATCATCAGTAATCTCTTGACTAGGGCGTTTGAGCTTTCTCATAGCATGCACATTAAATAAGTCACTTTCTAAATCGCCCTTTAATACATCAATGAATTCATAATAGTCTAGATCAAGTCTTTGAACAAAAGTCCCAATTAACCTAAAAACAAGACCCTCAGCTCGCGCTGGTTGATAAGAGCGGCGTAAATTATCACTAATAAAAGTTTCTTCAAAGTCTGGTGTCTGTACTACAACTGCCAGGTCTATTGTATTTGGTGTTTCATACACCTTATCAAGCAGTTCTTTCATTTTATTACTTAACATTTTTATACCCTACCTATTCCAATCATCTCACTTTTCATCTATTATACGGATATTTATTTTTAGAAACAAAAAGTCTGCAAAGAAGCAGACCTTAAGCTAGATATTTTCACCATACATAATGTTTGAAAAGCTACCATTTAATGACTTGTCTTGACTGACATGTAAGTTAACAACGTTTCCCTTACCAGACTCATCTACCAAAACAATTGGTTTTTGCTTGTGCCAGCAAAAGAGAAAAGTCTTATGTTGTCCGTCTTTAGTTAAGTCATGATTATAGATAGCCAAGACGTCATAATCATAATGATGTTCACCTTGTGGACTCCAGCCAATGCTTATCTTTTTACCATTTAACTTAAAAGTATCTTTCTTAAAGGCATCTGGATAAACACGATTTGCTGAAGTAGAAAGCTTGTTTTTACCATCATATTTAGTATAGGTTTGGCTCTTCTTTTTACCGTACTTATCCATTTCCTTAGCTAGTTTTTGATCTTTTTTCTTATCCCAGTGCTTCTTTTGAGTAGTCTTTGAACTCTTAGCGCTACTATTATTAGTTGAATTAGAGTTATTTGAACAGCCGCTTGCTCCTACTAAGCTGAGAGCAATCACACTCATTAATAATATTTTCTTCATATAATATTCTCCTTTTCTTCCATTCTTATCCTACCATTAAATTTCAACTTTAGAACCTTTTTAATCTTGAATAAAAAAGGTGTAATTTCACTTTTTAGGCGAAATTACACTTTGAATAGAAGAAATTTAGTAATAGAGGCTAGTTTGCCTTCTGATATATTAAATTGTTGATTGCTTCAATTAGAGCTTCTTTAGTAGGCACACCTTCATCATGATAATGGCCAATTTCAAAGTATGGTACTGCATCCGCATTTCGATTGGCTAAGTCATTTTCATCTTCGATAACTACGTCCTTATATTCTTCACTTGTAAGAATCTTTTTGGCAGATGAGTCATCCAATCCAGCGTCTTTTGCTAATTTTATTAAGACGTCATTATCAGCAATATTTTGATTTTCAACAAAATAAGCTTTAAAGATTGCGTTAATTAACTTTGCTGTCTTTTGATTACTCTGTGTATCATTAGCCCATTTAGTTAAACGCAATGCCTTCATCGTATTGACTGGAAGTGTATTTGCATAATTAATTGTTAAACCAGCATCTTTAGCTTGTTCAGTAATATTTTGAAATCTTTCATGAAGTTGCTTTTGGGTTAAACCATCTTTTTGCATCAACTTCTCTCCGCGCGTTTGCGTTGGATTTTCAGTAGCAGTTGGATCAATTTGAAAAGCGCGAAAGTTATAATCTAACTTATTTTGATCAATTCCTACTGCCTCAACTGCCTCAGTTAACTTATGAAAAGCAATATAACAAAATGGAGATGCATAATCCATCCAAAAACTCATTCTCATAGTATGCCTACTTTCCGGTTATTTAGTAGCTTCTTTAATCAAAGCCTTCAAATCATCATCAGAAAAGTCTTTACCGTATTTATTTTGTAATTCTTCTAAAATAAAGCCATTGTCACGATTACGGTGAATCATTTCACGAACGTCTTTCATAATAGCTTCTTTTTCACGATCAAATGTTGGAACTGTCATAATTAAAGCCTTCTTTCATATATAATCCGCTTTCACTTTTTATTGTATGAGCTTAAAGGCAGAATGACAAAAATTTAGTCTTAATATAATAAAAAGATAGTCTTACTATAAGACTATCTTTTATAAATCATGTTGATATTTCTTCAATAAAACAACCGCAATCCAAATTGAAATAAACGATGGCAAAATGATTACTACTAGTAAATCTGGATTGAGGATACGAACTGTTTTTATCATTTTAGTAATTGTATGAATCTTAGCAATGTTATTGAAGATCGATTGATAAACTGTAACATAAATCAATGCCCATTGAATACAATATTCAATTAAAGTTAGAGTTATTTCTGAAATTGGATGATATTTATTAAATCTCTTTAAGCCTTCATATAGTAGAAGACCTGATAAAATTACCAAGGCTGCTAGGAGCAAGAAAAGATTTCCCAGTTCCATATCATGAATCCGATCAATAAAGAGAGCCGCAAATCCAAAGAAGATCGAGAAATTAATTGTACTTAGCAGTAATAATACTAAAAACAGAATAATTGCTTTCAGAAAATAAAACCGATGTTTAGAAGTAAAGATATATCCTGATACTACTATCGCTAAAATAACCAGGAAAATTGGTAAAACTTGCATTACTTATCAGACATCTCGATTTTCTTAATAAGAGCTTCACAGCCTCGATAAATATCTTGATAAGCTGCTTCAAAGTCACCAGTATACCAAGGATCATCAACATCCATCATAGAGCCAGCAAAAGATAAAAGTTTATATTCTTTTCTTTCGGGATCTCCTGCTGAAATATGATTCATATCAAAGAAGTTTTCTTCATCCATCCCGATAATGTAGTCATATTTCTCATAGTCGCTCTTAACCATTTTTCTGGCCTGACGATGGTTAAAAGGAATTCCATGCTCATTCATTACTCTTTGAGAACGCACATCGATATCATGGCCGATCCCACTAATAATTGCATCTTCGGTTGTAGCAGCAGACGCAATTTCATATTCATTTTCTTTACCTAGATCTTTAACAATCTTTTTAGTAATAAATTCAGCCATAGGTGAACGACAAATATTACCATGACAAATAAATAAGATTTTTTTAGTCATTTCTTTCCCTTATTTCTTTAAAGTGTATATTTTAATTCTAAAGCTAATACATTTATTTAGGCAAGAAAAAATACCGACTAGAGCTTGTCAGCTCCAACCGGTATTCTTCTTTTTCAAAGGTTGTTGAAACATTATTAGTTCAATATTTTCAACATATCTAATTATATCAAAGATAGGTGAATTTAATCAGCAAATTATGCAATTTCTTTAAATTACATCTTATCTTCGACCCAATCCCAGAATTTATCTACATTTAATTTAGAAACACTAGAGAATGGTAAAAAAGATACATTTTCTTGTGACAGATCCAAACTCTTGCCGATTTTTTGCTTAATCTGACTTGCTTCCATCTTTTTCAACTTATCCATCTTCGTTGCTACCACCAAGATTGGAATATCGAGATAGAGAGCATAATTAAACATATTGATATCATCAGCAGTTGGATTGTGACGTGCATCAACTAAAAGAATTAGTCCCTTTAAATCAGCACGCGTTTCAAGATAATCTTGAATCATTTCACCAAAAGCAGCTCTTTGCTTTTTAGAAACTTTTGCATAGCCATAACCTGGTACATCAACCAAATACAACTCATTATTAACCTTATAAAAATTAAGAGTTTGAGTCTTACCGGGTTGTTGGGATGTACGGGCTAGTTTACGGCGATTAACAATTGTATTAATCAAACTAGATTTACCAACATTGGAACGGCCAGCCAAGGCAAATTCTGGTAAATCATCTTTTGGATACTGTTTTTCAGAAACAGCACTAATGACAAATTCAGCATCTACGACTTTCATTATTTAGTCGCCTCACTCGTCTTTTCAGCTTTATCCTCTTTATATGTAATCTTAGGCTCTGCATGCTTAGTAATAACATCCTTAGTAATTTGGACTTCTTGGATGTTATCATCACTTGGTGTACGGTACATTACATCCATTAATGAATTTTCAACAATAGAACGTAAACCACGTGCACCCATATGACGACTAATAGCCATATCTGCAATGGCTTGTAGGGCTCCATCAGTAAATTCAAGGTCCACATCGTCAAGTGACAATAATTTCTTGTATTGTTTTACTAAAGCATTCTTTGGTTCAGTTAAAATTCTAATTAAGTCCTCAGTACTCAACTTATCAAGAGTAGCAATAATTGGAATACGTCCAATAAATTCAGGAATTAAACCGAATTTAACTAAATCTCCAGTTGTAAGATTCTTTTGCCAGTCATCTGCATCTACTTGGTTAAGACCATTTTCTGCGCCAAAACCAATTGTTTTCTTACCAAGACGGTTTTTAACAATATTTTCAATACCATCAAAAGCACCACCGACAATGAATAAGATATTAGTAGTATCAATCTTAATCATTTGTTGTTGCGGGTGTTTACGTCCGCCTTGAGGAGGAACAGAAGCAATAGTTCCTTCTAAGATCTTAAGTAAGGACTGTTGTACACCTTCACCGGAAACATCACGAGTAATTGAAACATTTTCTGCTTTTTTAGAAATCTTATCAATTTCGTCAATGTAGATGATTCCGCGTTGGGCACGCTCTATATCATAGTCGGCATTTTGCAACAATTTGAGCAAAATATTTTCTACATCTTCACCAACATAGCCGGCTTCGGTCAAAGTAGTAGCGTCCGCAATAGCAAATGGAACATTCAAAATCTTAGCCAAAGTTTGGGCTAAATAAGTTTTACCAGAACCAGTTGGTCCAATCAAAGCAATGTTTGATTTTTGCAACTCAGTTCCAGTGCTATCAATATCCATTTGACTGATACGTTTGTAGTGGTTGTAAACAGCAACGGAAAGCACCTTCTTGGCACGATCTTGGCCAATTACGTACTCATCCAATTGCTTTTTAATTTCCATTGGCTTAGGTAAATCTTTAGTTTCTTTAATGGAATCTGCTTTTAATTCATCATCTATAATTTTCTTGGAAAGATCAATACATT
>CANRQR010000012.1 GCA_947641735.1 uncultured Lactobacillus sp. | reverse complement strand
TATAAATTGAGCAAATAGAAAAGTTTTTAATTTAGTAGTAGATTTTTTTGCTTATTATAAAATTTATTTCATTTTTATAGTTCAAATTTAATCTAGCTACCATTAAGGATTTTTTGGAATACTGAAATCTTATGAAAGTACGAGAAACTATTATGAAAAAAAGGTATTGTTACAACTCTTTTTTATAAATATGATATAACAACAACTTTTGTGTTACTGGCTTTATTAAATCTTGGATCACCGTGGGGAAATTTTTCTTACCGTATGGTTATGGTTCTAATGAACATTGTTGTTGGAGCTAGTATGGAATATTTAGTTAATAGATTTTCTTCGACAAGACGCCCATTGTTTAAAGGGATGGTAGCTTTAATTTTACTTTTTATAAATATAATTTGGATTTTAGTTACGGTCATCTAGTCAAATGATGGTGAATTATGAAAAAGCTACTACTAGTTTTTGAAATAGTATTAGGATTAATTCCTTTTCTTCCTATACTTTCAGATACTATTTTCAAAACGAATATCCATACTTCAATTATAAATGTGACAATGCAGTGGCCACTGTGGGTTAAGATTCCTCTTTTACTCATTTGTATGTTGTTATATCTGTATTTTTGGTACACAATTTTTAAAGAAATTAAAAAAATCCTACTATAATTGAAAGATATATGTAATTCTCTAAAGCGTAGCGCTTGGCTATTCCGAGACGACACGGAAGACGGCTTTAGCTGCCTGGAGCGTCGAGGATAGACTTGCCCGAAGCGGATGGGAGTTAGAGAGCAAAACAAAAAGCAGTTTTTGAACTGCTTTTTCGTATATTTAAATTAAATAGATGCAGACGATATATTAGGATCGTGTAAAAAGTGAGTGCTTGCTACTACGACTGTGTGATGATACTTAACTTGTATATTTAGTTATAACGCCATACTACTATTTCAGGTATTAGTGATGTTAGATATGCTTTAATTGTATTGCTTGCAGTAGAGGTAAGTGTTGTATTCGTTGCTGTAAGATTAAGTGTAAAAGTTAAAAGATCTCAAACAGAAGCTGAAACAGTTATTAAAGTTAGTGAATAGTACAATGTAAAGTAATGTTTAACGTCAATAAAAAGACATACTTAATGGAAATGAGTGAAGCTAACCCCCCCTAAAGTTGGATATGAATTTGGGCGTTACTACATTGAAACATCTTCTTTTTTTAAATCTTATTATCATGATGATTCTTTTTATCAAAATTGTGAAGCCAGATCCCCCAGGCGGCTTGAAATTCGATAATTAACACGCTAGCAGAGATTAGTACTAAGAGAATTAAGACATAACTAGCGGTTTCACCTAATTTAGAGGTATCAAAACCATATATAAAGAGTTTACCGCCTCCATATCTAATTAAAATTATCCAATAAGTGTTTGCTAACCACCACAGTTTCCTCATTTAGATACCGCTTTCATTTACCACAGATAGTTATTATAGCATTCTTATAGGTAATTAAAAGTTTACTGCAAGTCTCATAGGAAAAAGATAAGTGTATAATTAAGTAAAAAATAGGGAGGCAAGTAAACTAAATGGGACAAGCTTGGGATAAATTTAAAGAAAATACAACTGCACATCGTCTTGTGACACTCTGCTTAATTATTTTGGTTCTATATGCAGCTCGTTCGATGATGAACACCATCTTGCTAACGTTTATTTTCACATATTTAATTGTGCATTTAATTCGGTTTACGCAAAAGAAAATTCCTAGCCTACCCGCACAGATAATTGTAGTTTTTGCTTATCTCTTAGTAATTGCAATTATTTATTTTGCAATTACGATCTATGTGCCAATTTTAATTAAGCAAATTGTAAAAATGAGTCATTCTCTGATTAAATTCTATCAATCGGATGATATGAACTGGATATCACGTTACTTAAGTCGTTATATTAGCAATAGTGAAATTACAACACAAGCAAAACATGGTGTAACTATTTTAGTTCATGCTTTAACTAATTTTGGAACATTAACTATAGCGTTCTTTATGTCGCTGATCATGAGCTTTTTCTATACGATTGAGCTTAATTCCATGACTGAATTCTCTCATACTTTTTTGCAGAGTCGTCACTTATCCTGGTTATTTGAAGATGTGGCATATTTTGGCAATAAGTTTGTTAACACTTTTGGTGTTGTCTTAGAAGCCCAATTTTTTATTGCTTTATGTAATACTGCGATGACAATGATCTGTTTAATTATTATGAGAATGCCGCAAATTATAGCTTTAGGATTGATGGTATTTATTCTTAGCTTAATTCCGGTTGCTGGAGTCATTATTTCCTTAATTCCCCTAAGTTTAGTTGCTTATTCAGTTGGGGGACTGAGGTATGTAATCTATATCTTTATTGTAATTATGATTATTCATGCCATTGAGGCCTATATTTTGAATCCAAAGTTTATGGCAAGCAAAACAGAATTGCCGATCTTTTATACCTTCGTTGTTTTACTAGTCGGAGAACACTTTTTGGGAACCTGGGGTCTAATTGTTGGTGTGCCGATCTTTACATTTTTACTAGATATCCTCGGGGTAAAATCAGTTAAAAAGAAAAAGCCGCAAATTTTGAAAATTGAAGATAAAAAATAAAGCAGCTGTAAAAGCTGCTTTTTGTGTATTGTAAATATGATTGTAGGATATATGAGATTATGAATGGAGTTTGGTTATTCACAATACACTATTAATTACGCAAATAATTGTCTTTTTGTTTTTTATAAAAATCCCGAGCACTTATGATAGCGGTCTCATACAACTTTTTGATAAACTGAAAATGAAAGAAAGATATGAGGCGACGTTATGAAAAAATATGATTATATAATTTTAGGAACTGGGCCTGCCGCTTATAAATTAGTTAAGCTCTTAGATACACAACATAAGTCTATTTTAACCGTCGAAAGTGGTTTGTTTGGTGGAACTTGCCCGAATGTTGGCTGTGAACCAAAAATATATTTAGATGGAGCAGTTCAAGCAGTTTTATCAAATCAACAATTTGAAAAAGAGGGAATAATTTCTCAAGGCGGAAAATTAAATTGGGCTCAACTAATGAAAGACAAAAAGGCACGATTTGCAAGCTGGCCAAATGAAACAAGAAAAAATATTAGTAAAATCAGTGATGTAATTAGCGGGAGTGCCCATTTTGTTGATCGACAAACAATTGAAGTAAATAGACAATATTTCCAGGGAAATAGAATTATAATTGCTACCGGAAGAAGGCCCCATGAGCTCTCAATTCCAGGAGCGAAGTTCTTACACGATAGTTCTGATGTTTTATCTTTGGGCACATTACCTGAACACACTACTTTTATTGGCGGTGGTTATGTAGCAATGGAATTAGCGACATTTTTAGCTGCTGCTGGTAGTCAAGTAACAATCTTAGTCAGAGGAGATCGGGTGTTACGCCATTTTTATCAAAAATATAGTCGTGAATTAGTAGTTAGAATGAAGCAACGAGGCATTCAATTTGAATTTGAAACGGAGCCAACTCGAATTACTCAATTAAGCGATAAATATGTTGTTGAATTGAATCAAGACGGTCCAATTGTGACTGACTATGTAGTGAATGCGAGTGGACGGATGCCGAATATTGAAAAACTAGATTTATCAGCTGCTCAAATTGATTATTCAACTCGAGGTATTGATGTAGACCGCCACCTTCAAACAAACGTTAAGAATATTTATGCAATTGGAGACGTTACAAGCCAAGATGTGCCCAACTTAACACCGGTTGCAGAATTTCAAGCACAATACCTCTTTAATTCTCTTGAAAAGGGGCTTACTCAACCGATTAATTATCCAGCTATTGGAACGGGAGTATTTGCTTTCCCGCAACTAGCTCAAGCGGGAATCAATCCTGATAGTGTTCTTGAAGATGGAGATAATTTTGAAATTAGAGAATATGAACTAAGCCAAAGTAGTTTATATGCTGGTCAAAAAGAGAAGGGCTTGTTAACTGTCGTTTATGATAAAGCCAATTACATTGTTGGGGTTAGTGAAATAAGTATGAGTGCAGTTAACGATATAAATTATTTTGTACCAATTATTGGTCTAAGAATTAATAAAAATGAGTGGCATCGAAATGTGTTGCCAATTTATCCTGCACTCGCCGATAAAATTGAAGGAATTTTGAGATAGAAAAAAGCACCTTGTGGTGCTTTTTTTATTACAAATCTAAATTTTATAAGTCGCTACCGCCATAGTTTGGAGCTTCTTTTGCCATTTGAATATCGTGTGGATGAGATTCACGTAAACCAGCATTAGTAATTTGAACAAATTGACTATTTTCAATTAATTCTTCAATTGTACCTGCACCCACATATCCCATACCTGCACGTAGACCACCATCAATTTGGTAGATGATATTTGAAACATCGCCTTTATAAGGAACTAAGGCTTCAACACCTTCAGGAACTAATTTATTTGCTTCATTAACTCCACCTTGGAAGTAACGGTCAGATGATCCATGTTGTTGAGACATAGCGCCAACCGAACCCATACCGCGGTAGGATTTGAATTGTTTGCCTTCATTAGTAAAGATTGCTCCTGGAGCTTCAGTAGTTCCTGAGAACATTGAACCGAGCATTACAGCATTTCCCCCTGCTGCTAGAGCTTTAACAACATCTCCAGAATATTTAATACCACCATCAGCAATGATTTTCTTGCCATATTTTTGTGCAACACTAGCAGCGTCGTAAATAGCTGTAATTTGTGGAACTCCGACACCAGCAACAATACGTGTAGTACAAATTGAACCAGGTCCAATTCCAACTTTAACAACATCTACTCCGGCATCAAATAGGGCAGCTGTTCCTTCACCAGTAGCAACATTTCCAGCGATTAATGTAGAATTAGGAAAATGTTCCCGAATTTCTTTAATTTTACGTAAAACACCCGCCGAGTGACCGTGTGCAGTATCAATAACAATTGCGTCAGAACCTGCCTCAAGCAAAGCTTCAGCACGTTCAAAAGTATCACTTGTAACGCCAACAGCAGCGGCAACTAAAAGGCGGCCTTGATCATCAAGTGCAGGGTGAGGTAATTTAGGATCAACAGCTTTAGTTTTAGCCTTTTTAACCTCTTCAACCTGGGCTTCGATTGAAAGGTTCTTATGAATAACCCCTAGACCACCATTTTCTGCGATGGCGATTGCCATCTTTCCTTCGGTAACAGTGTCCATTCCAGCAGAAATAAGTGGAATGTGAAGCTGAAGGTTAGGCGCTAATTTTGTATCAAGTTTAACTTCATTAGGCAGCACGTGACTTTCAGCTGGAATTAAAAGTACATCATCAAAAGTTAATCCTTTTTTGGCAAATTTTGTTCCCCACAAACTCATTGTAAAGTCCTTTCTTTAGAAGCAACGTTTTAATATTAAATTAGCTAAACTTTACTCGAATATGTGGCAGAAGTCAATTAGAAATTTGATTTAATTTTTGAACAATTAATTTTGCGAGTAGTTCATAGCCCTTAACGCCAAAATGGAGTCCATCATTCTTTTTACCATTGAAAATTTCTGGAAAATTTTTACTTGCCTGCATCTTACTTGCTAGATCAATAAATAAAAATTTATATTCTTTTGTAACGCGTTTGATTATATTGCTATATTCCTGCACTAAGAGGTTATTTCGTACTTTTTGCTTATTTTCATCAACTGCAGGTGGAGTGATAAAGATAACTTTTCCTGGGTAATAACGCCAAATAATGCTAGAAGCGATTAATTCTAAATTCTTCTCAAATTGTTGTAAGGGAACTTGCTTGTGTATTGCTAAGTCATTGGTGCCAACTAAAATGATCAGATAATCGCATTTTAGCTGATTGAATACCAAATTAGGTAAAGAGAGAGCAAGGCCACCGGAATTAATTCCCGAGATAGCTGTATTGTAAATCTGATACGAATTTAGTTTTTGCAATTGAAAGTTAATTTCTGGAATAGAATGATTTTCAGAGCGTGCAATAATACTGTCGCCGGTAAGAAGTAATTTCATTAATAAAAAATCCTTTAGGGTAGAAAAAAGACCTTGAGAAAATCTCAAGATCTTTTTGATTATCATAATTTGATTTTTAGAACTTGTTCTTGTCCAAAGCAACTGGAGAATCTGGTTTTTCACCGTTGATCATCTTTAAGTTGTTGTCAAATGCTTTAGTTACCATGTTACGTACGGCATGAGTAGTGTAGAAAGCAGTATGTGGAGTTACCAATACATTTGGACGATCGATTAAGTCAGCTAAACGAGCATCTGGGAATTCTTTACCTTCCCAATCCTTATTAAATACGCCGACCTCGTCTTCGTAAGTGTCCATTACGAAGCCAAAGATCTTACCTGAGTCTAAACCACGGATAACAGCATCAGTGTCAACAAGTGGACCACGTGAGCAGTTTACGATTACGACGCCATCTTTCATCTTAGCGATTGAATCATCATTGATCATGTGAACATTTGCAGGAACATCTGGAACGTGAAGTGAAATTACATCAGCTTGCTTGTATAAGTCATCAAGTGAGTCAACGTAGTAACCCTTCTTTTCAAGTTCTGGGTTCTTGAAGATATCGTAAGCAATAACTTTTGCGCCAAAGCCTTCCATAATCTTCATAAATACTTGACCAATGTGACCAGTACCTACAACACCAACAACTTGGTCACGAACTTCACGACCAATAGTAGGTGCCCAGCGTAAGTCGCGCTTAGCCATCTTTTCATCCATACGCTTATCTTGACGTAGTACACGAGCAGCTTGGATTGCAGCATGTTCAGCAATTGCGTCAGGAGAGTATACAGGAACGTTAGTGATTTCAAAGCCTAATTCTTTAGCCTTGTCCATGTCGATGTTATCAACACCAACGTTACGTAATGACATCTTAGTTACGCCAGCATCAGCTAAAGCTTGAAGAGTTTCAGGAGTGTAGTCTAATTGTTGGTAAACAACAACACCATCAGCACCCTTAGCTAATTTAGCAGTTTCAGGAGTTAAAAGTTGATCAGTGTATTCAACTTCAATATCCTTGTGTGCATCTTTCCATTCGTTTAAGAAAGGTTCTTCATCTTTACGAATAGCGTAAGCAAAAATCTTTGTCATAAATTAAACCTCCGTCAAAATTAATAGTATGACCGTTTCTTATTATACACTTGACTTTGTTAATAAAAACACAAAATCTGATTTTTTTGTAACTTATTTTAAAAATGTTTCATGTGAAACTGTTAATGTTATAAAAAATATATTTTCTTTTGCTTATCAATATAGGGTGCCTTATGATAATGATTAGGGAAAAAGAATAATAAGTAAGCTACTATATGTTATTAAAATTTGATCAAGATAGATGAGGGAATAAGTAATGTCAGTTGTTGTTAAATATGTAGACCTAGACGATAATTTGGTTGAACTTGCAAATTCAGGAGAGTTAGAGGGAAAAGTAGGAGAAAGAATAGACTACAGTACAGAAGATGAGATAAGAAAATTACTGGCTGCTGGTTATATACTGATTAATAATCCTTTTGATCTAAATGATAAAGTAAATTTCTTTAATGAAGACTCTCAAGAATTCACGCTTACTTTTAAACATGGTAAAGAAGAAATAACTGCCAAAAATTTAAAGTATGGTTGCCATTTAGAGGATGTTCAAATGAAAGGTGAACAAGTAGTTCACTATGTTGGACTCGATCAAAGTATTCCTGACAAGGTTAGTGAGGTTGCTTTTAATAGAAAAATTATTTATGACAAAGTCACTAAGAAAAAATTATTAACTAATACCTGGCAACCAGAAAAGTATTCCTTTCCTTTAGTTGCAAGCCCGACTGTGATGAACTATACACCTGATAAGGCAGTAATTGGTGGAGAGACAGCAACTATTCAACAGCCAAAATATGAATATGTAGTCACTTATTCACCTAATAAGAAAAATGCTAGAAGGCAAAAAGCTGAAATAAAATTTATTGACGTTGCTGATAACAACCGCGAATTAGCAACTTCTGGAGAATTAAAGGGAAAACCTGGAAAAGAAATACCTTATGATACCGCAGAGGTTTTGAAAAATTTAACAGCTAAGGGATATGAAGTAGTTACTAATGATTTTGATTCTGAGGAACAGAAGCCTGTTTTTGGAAATAGTAGAGACTATGTTCAAATCTTTTTTGTGGTTTTAAAGCATAAAAAACAAGTAGTTAATTCTGAACATCCATTTTCGGAAATTGATGCAAGTTTGTATGAAAAAGAAGTTCATCGAACAATTCGTTTTTCAGGAGTAAATAGTAAAAAACTAGATGATGTAGTTCAAACGGCTATTTTAAAACGGAACCTAACAGTTGATCTCGTAACTAAAAAAATTATTCCAGGAGAATACACAAGTCAATGGCATAGTAGTGAAACTTACCCGTCAGTCTCCGTGCCTGTAGTTTCGGGATATCATACTAAGATTAGTGAAGTAGTAGACTCACCAGGGGAAAAACAAGATATAACTGAAGAAGTTAAATACTATCCAAACGGATATTTAATTCCTGTTGATGTAAATCATAATGAATTTTCAGAAATAGATAAAAAGCAACTAATTACTAATTCAATTGATCCAACTAAAGTGATTCTTCCAGAATTAGATTTAGAAAATATTGTCTTAAAACAAATCAAAGAAGTAAAAATTGAAGATCCAAGTCGTAATTATCAAGTTCCATATTTACTAGTGCATAAATATATTGCAGTCGATGAAAAGCATCCGCACGAGGTAATCAATCCGGCGTACTACCGTCGAATTGTCACTGCTCGTGTTCATTATCAAGGAGCGGGGAAACAGACTCCCTCAGATGCAGAACAAACGGTGCGTTGGACAAGAACAATTACTTATGATGAAGTAAGTAAGGAACTTATTGAAAATGGAATGTATACGACAAAATGGGTAGCTGATAGAGATATTTTTGAAGCAACTCCTACGCCTGTAATTAAAGGATTTGCTGCAAATATTGGTTTAATAGGTGAACACCCAGTTACAGAAACTGACTTAATGGCGACCATTACTTATACTCCACTTGGAAAAATGATTCCTGTTGATGAGCATGGAAATGAAATCAAAAATGCTATGCATCCAACTTATGTTAATGATCCATATGATCCCGTACGTGTGCTTTTTACTGAAGAAGTACCGGAAGTGCCGGGATATGCACCAGTTCAAGATACAATTTCTGTTAATGATCCTTTTACAGATATTAAAGTGTCGTATACTTTAAAGCCTCGCTATATTCCGGTAAATAGTGACCATCCTTATCGACCGATTAAGCCTACATTGTACAGCGTGCCCGTCAAGGAAACAATTAAATATCAAGGTGCTGGTGACCAAACACCAGTTACTCGTTTGCAAGCTGCATGCTGGACGCGCACTCTGACTGTAGATGAAAATACTGGTGAACTAGTCGAAGACGGAAAATACACAACTGCTTGGTCAATTGATAAAAAGATCTATACGGCAGTACCAACGCCAATTATTGATGGCTATCATGCTGATAAAAAGATAATTGAAGAAAAAGAAGTAAAAAAAGCTGATGTTGATTTGCAAGTGACGTATAAGCAAAATGGGAGAATTATTCCAGTAAATTCTAAAGGAAATCCTATAAAGAATGTTGTCCAACCACTATATGTAACCGAGGCGGATGATGCAACTAAAGTAAAAAGGATACAAGGAGTACCTAGAATTATGAATTATATTCCTGAAAAAGAACTTATTACTATAGAGGATCCTGAAAAGAATACGCGGGTTATATATTATACATTCAGTGAAATACGGGAATTAAGCGAAAAGAAGCTAAATAAAGAAAAGCAAGCAAACTTAAAAAATTATAGTTTAGAGAAAAGAGAAGAGAAGAAGAAAGTTGAAAAAATAGAAGAAAGAAATTTTAAAAAAGATGAAAAGAAAATAAGTAAAAAAGAGACAGGCATAAAAGATATGTTTTCTTGGTTTAAGTAGTTATATAACAAACTAGGCTTATAATTCGGTTAGATGAGTCTAGTTAAAACAATAAATTAATTTAAAAAACCAAATGATGTTAAAGAATAATTTTTTTCTTTGATATTGTTTGGTTTTTGTTTTGCATTTGAAAGCTCTTGACAAAATAAAAAATGGGGGGGGTAAACTAGGCTTGTATCTACTAGTTAGGTTGAAACAAGTTATTTAATTTAGTTAAAAAATGGAAGAGGAGGTTGTTAAGGTATCAACTTCGACTTTATAGAAGGTATTAGTAGTAACATATAACCCTTTGCTAAGCAGCTTGTTAAGTAACGACAAAAAAATTAAAAAAACAATCTCGAAGACTATAAAATAACAAAATGCATTTTTAATGATTTTAGTGTATAAAATAATATACAAATTTTTGAATATTATCATATAATAAACACATTATTTTATATATAAAAATAATGAAATACAGTAAAAATCAGCAATTAAGCGAGAAAAATACTGATTAAATAACTTCTAGACCTATTCTTGTAATAAAAAATATTTGTTATAATAACACTAAAGATCCGATAGTATTACTAAAATATATTAATTATATAACAGTTAAATGGAGGGAAATAAGGAATGCTATCTAAGAATAACTACCAAGAACGCTTAAGAAAAATGGATGACAAACAAGAACGTTTTTCAATCCGTAAATTTTCTGTCGGTGCAGCTTCTGTTTTAGTCGGAACAGCTGTATTAACTATGCAAAATGTTCAAACAGCACGCGCCGATACTACTTCAAATACTACAACTAAGACAACAGATTTATCTTCAGAAGCTGAAGAACAAAACAAGCAAAATGCTTATGATAAAACTCTTAATGAGGCACAACCTACAACTAAGCCTGCAGATGCTCCTGTGGAGAGTCAAGATAGTAAGGTGGCCTCTTTTAGTGTGCCTAAAAATGAAGGAACATTTGTAGAAAAAACACTAACGCCTAATATTACTGAAGAGACCGAGACAGAGACAATGCAGGATAAGGCTGAGTTAGCTCAAGTAAATAGTGAGGATAAGTCAGCTGAAAACAATAAAACTAATGTAAAGGAAGAAAGTCAGACTGTTGAAGCTAATCAAATGGATAAGCGATCAGCTGAAGCGAATATATCGGATACAGAAAACACATTAGTAAGTAACACAACTTTAAATGTCCCTAAGACAACTCCAGCTACTACACGCTTTTCAGCAACAGCACTAAGTGAGAGTAAATTTCAAGTCAATGCTCCACGTGTGGGCCAAGATACTCCTGATACACAAGTTAAGAAAAATAATTATAAACTTGTAACCAATGCTACTGCACTTCAACAAGCAATTAATACTGGTGTTGCAGGTGTTAATATTGATAGAAGTATTGATGCTTCTAATGTTGATTTGGCTATTAGAAATACTTTTACAATTGTTGGTCTTAACGATGCAGCAGCACTTAATTTAGGTCAAAAATCTCTTAATAATTCCGGTAATTTAACTCTCCAAGATATTAAGATTAATGGATCAATCTCTGGTAGCGGTACGGTAAATATTAAGGGAAATGTTACTTCTAATATAAATAGTACTAATTCTTCTGTTCCAACTCAGGATCAATATAATGCTCAAAATTATACTGGTAGTAGAACTAACTTTAAGAACTCTAACATTGCTGCTAGGAACGTAAATATTGAAAATGGTGCTTCCTTAACCATTAACAGTTCTGAAATTAATGATGGAATTAACTTAGCTGATGGCGGTACTGTTAAAGTTGGCGATAATGCTACTTTAAATGTTAACCTGACTAATACATCAACTACTGCTACCCGTTACCATGTTGCTGGTGTGTTTGCCAAGAATGGTGGTAACTTTATTAGTGGTTACAAGTCAAATGTTAATTTTAATACAGGATTAGGCCAAGCTATTGCGATCGGAGCAACCCGACCAACAAGTACTGACGCCGATAGATACGGTGGTTATGGTACACGCTCAAGAAATGATGGTCCAACATTAGTTCAATTAGGTGACTCATCGACTTTTAACTTTACTGGACGTGACGGTATTATCTTAGGTAATAATGCTAACTTTATTTCTGGAGAGAATTCAAATGTTCATTTTGAAAACAAGGGACGAGGAGTTGCTTTAGATTTAGCTAATAACTCAAATATCGAAATTTCTAAACATTCCATTACTTCTTTCCATTCTGTTGGTAAGACAGGAACGTCTGGTAGCTTTGATGGCTATAACTATATTGGTGTTAACGAAGGTGGTAATATTACTGTTGACGAATATGCTACCTTCCGTGTAATTCTTGAAGGTCGTGGCGATAATCCATGGGATGACGTGATTTCCTTAGATTCTAGAAATGCTAACACAAATGCTGCTTTCACTTCTAAGACAGGAGCAATTGTTGACATTCGTGATGACAATACTAACTTTTACGCAGAACTTATTTCATTCCCACTAGGGAGTGCAAACTCACGCATTGATATTCAAGATCCCCTAATGCTTAACCTGCAACGCTACTCTAATGGTGGAGCAACGACTGGTTGGATGGCTACTGGTGGTGACAAAATCAACACAACTTCGGCACAATATACTTCTAACTTAATTTATATGGGTGGTAATAACGGAGTATTTAGTGTTAGTGGTGGGGATTACGATCCATCTAATCCTAATAGTTCCGGCTTTGTTGTTTACCAACAAATTAAGTCAGATGGCTCAAAACAAATCTGGCTCAATGTAAATAGCGTTGATATTCCAATGAATGGATTCCAAACTAAAGATATTTGGAATAATCAAGCAAACCCAGACGTATCAATTGTAGGTAATGGTTTAACTGCAGGTATTAAAGCGAACCAAGTTCATAACTTTGATGGGTCTCCACTAACTGGTCCGAATGCACCATACTATGGGATTTCAACCCAACGTGCTAGTCATCAAATTTGGATTCCTCATAGAACATCATTGGAAGTTACGGGTGAACACAAGAGTACTATTAAGTACGTTGATGAAAATGGAAAAGAAATTTTCCCAGAAAATACTCAATCATTAGATATGAAACGTAGTCTGATACTTGATATTACACAAGATAAGATTCAAGATATTCAGAATTACGCTTTAAGTCATACTGCAGATGAAACTTTAGAGTACATTAAAAACAGTCAAGCAGTAGTTCAAGATTCAGGTTGGGAGTTCACTGATGCTAATGGTAAAGCTGTTATTGATCCATATAGTACAATTGACTCACCTAAATTGGCTGGCTATGCTGCAACGATCCAATCAACAAATGTTTCAACTTTAAAGGTTGGAGAAGATGCTTCTGCAGTAACTGCTAAATTTATGGTTGAACTATCTCAAGATATGGTTCAAAATGGCGAATTATCAACTGCTTACAAGCAAAACGGCACTACTGGAATTCCTGCAGATTATGTAACAGTAGTCGTTTATAATAAACAAGCAACTTATCAGGCAGGTAAAACTGATAGTAAGAGTGTTGTTCGTGATATTAACTACTTAGATGGTAAGACAGGCAAAAAGATTCCAGCTAATCTGATTAAAGATAATCCAGTTTCTCAAACTGTTACTATGCACCGTACTGAAATTCTTGATAATTCAGGCAAGGTAATAGGTTATGGGACTATTAGTGAAGATGGTAAGTCGTACACACTTAACAACGATTGGATTATTGATGGTAACTGGGAAGCTGTAAAATCACCAGACTTAACCGCCAATGGTTACAAGACACCACGTTTTGAAAATGGTGATATAGCCAAAGTAGTTCCAGCAGAAACTGTAAATGAAAATACCCCTGATACTACTGTAAATGTTTACTACGACCACAATGAAATCTCAGTTGGTCCAGATACTCCAGATAAGCATGGGGTAGATTTAAACGAATTAACTAAGGATGTTAACGAAACTGTTCACTACGTATACAGTGATGGAACTAAGGCAGCTCCTGATGTTGTTCAAACTTCTAAGTGGACTAGAACTTTAACTATTGATGCAGTAACTAATGAAGTAATTTCCGATGGTCAATATACCACTGATTGGGCAATTCCTAAGGGTGAAAAGACTGTTTACGATCAAGTAGATACTCCAGTAATCAAAGGCTATCACGCAGATAAGCGTCAAATCAATGCTACAGTGGTTACTCAAAATAATATTGAAGAGACTGTTACTTACCAACCAAATGGTAAGATCATTCCAGTTGATCCAAATGGAGATCCAATTCCAAATGTACCAACTCCAACTTACCCAACAGATCCAACAGACCCAACTAAGGTAGTACCGGATGAACCAGTACCAGAAATCCCAGGATTGATCCCAAGTGTTCCAACAGTAACACCAGAAAATCCAGGTAAGGATACGCCAGTACCATATACCCCAGTTAAGGATCCAGATAAGGTAACTACAGTAGAAGGTAAACAAATTATTCACTTTGTAGATGGCGATAATAACAAGCCACTTAAGGATCCAAATATTCAAACTTATGAATTCAAGATTACTAATGGTGTGCCAAACGAATCCAGTCATACCTTTACTCTAGTTAATGTACCGGTGATTCCAGGATATGTTGCAGAAATTAAGTCTGCTGGTGGAAAGACGGTAACTCCAGATAAGCCTCTTGCAGAAGTAACAGTTGTTTACCATAAGATCGGTAAGATCGTTCCAGTTGATCCAAATGGAAATCCAATTCCAAATGTACCAACTCCAAGCTACACTAACGATCCGACAGATCCAACTAAGGTAGTACCAAATGAACCGGTGCCAGCTATTCCTGGAAAGACACCAGATAAGACGACAGTAACTCCAATTGATCCAACTAAGGATACACCTGTTGTTTACAAGGATGATAAAGTACCACCTGCTCCAAATACACAAAAAGCTGTAGTTAACTTTATTGATGTTAATACTGGAAAAATTATCAGTACTTCTGGTATTTTAAGTGGCCACCCAGGAGAAGAGATTAATAAGTTATTCTCGTCTGCTGAAGTAATTAAGCAATTAGAGGCTGCAGGGTACGAAGTTGTTTATAATGCATTTGACGGCGATGGTGTGATTAAGTACTTTGACAATGATGGCAATACGATACAACAATTTACTATTGCTTTGAAACTGAAAGAAAAAGCTAAGACGCCAGATCCAGTTCTTCCTGATCCAGAAGTTCCTGTAGAAAAGGAAACTCAATCTGAACAACCAGTTAAGCAAAATGTTGCTGTTCCTACTCCAGAAAAACCTGTAGAAAAGAAGACTACTGACAATAAGGAAGTCTTACCACAAACAGGTGCTGATAGTAATGAAGCGGCTACTATTTTAGGTGCCGTAGCAACAGCAATTGGCATGACAAGCTTGATTGGCGCAAAGAGACGCAAGAAAGATGATAAATAATTTTTTAAATTAAATATCTTTTTTCAAAATTAGCTAGTAAAAAGGCGTTGAGACTTGATTCTCAGCGCCTTTTTTTAATACATTATATTTATAATAGTGGATCCATATAAGAAAAGACATACAATATATAGAGTAATTCACGTTAACAAGGGGGGCATGAAATATATGGATAATTTAAGTGAGAAAATTGCATCAGTTGTTGTAAGATATACGGATTTAGATAATAATCTAGCTGAACTTTCTACTTCAGGAAACTTAACTGGAAACATAGGCGATAAAATTAATTACAGTACAGCAGATGAAATAAAAAATTTAATTAATCAAGGATATGTATTAATTAATGATCCCTTTGATAGTAAGGGAAAAGCGCCAGTATTTAGTGAAGATCAAGACAGTTACATGGTTACTTTTAAGCATGGAAGAGAGCAAGTTACGGTTGATAATCTCAAATATGGGTGCAAGCTTGAGGATCTTCAAGTAAAAGGAACACAAACTGTTCATTATGTAGGGGCGGGCAGTCGCACTCCTCGAGATGAAGTATCAACAATTACTTTTAATCGAATTCTAATTTATGATCGTGTAACTGGTAAGAAAATTGGTAGTAAAGGCTGGGAAAAAGTTGAGCAATCTTTTCCAGTAGTTGCGGCACCCAGCATTTTAGGCTATGTTCCTGATCAAACTTTAGTGGGTGGAAAATCAGTTACAGCTGATGATCCAAACCGTGAATATACTGTTACCTATAAAGTTAATGAGCATATTTCCAATAAAGAACAAAAAGCTGAAATTAAATACCTCGATCTTGATAGTAATAATGAAGAAATTGTTGAATCCAAGCTTTTAACTGGAGCACCAAATACTAAGATTGATTACAGTACAATTAATCAACTAAAAGAATTGGATATAAAGGGCTATGAAGTAGTAAATAATGGATTTGACGCCAATGGGGATATTCAATTCTTTGATACAAGCGATGAATATGTTCAAACTTTTATTGTTACCCTAAAACATAAGCATGTACTTGTTAATAAAGAAAATCCTCTTTCTGGAATTGATGAGGCAGAATATCATAAATTAAGCAAGCGAATTATTTCTTATAATGGTGCTGACGAGAAAACACCTGAAGAAGTAGTGCAACAAGTAAGCTGGAACAGAAACCTTACTGTTGATGCTGCAACTAAGCGAATTATTTCTGATGGAAAATACACAACTGAATGGAAACCAGAACAAGAAACATATTCAGCGGTTTCTATACCAGTAGTAAGCGGATATCATACATATGTAAAAGAGATTCCGGAGGAAAAAGTACGCCTTGCTAACGTAACTGAGAAAATTAGATATGTAAAGAATGGTTATGTTATCCCTATTGATGAAAAGGGAGAGAAAATTAACGTTCTACCTAAATTACGTTTTACTTCAGATAAAAATGATCCAACTCTAGTATCTTTACCTCAAAACAATTTAAAAGATGAAGAATATGAACCGGAAGCTATTAATTTAGCAGAAATTGATCCAGCAAAAAATATAGAAGTTAGATATCTTTTAAAGCACAAGTATGTAGTAGTAAATAAAGATAATTCTCATTTGGATGTTAACCCTGGTTCATATCGGCGGACTGCCACAGCTTTGGTTCGCTATGAAGGAGCAGGTGATAAGAATCCGAATGATGATATTCAAACAGTTCAGTGGAATAGGAACATTACTTATGATGAAGTAACGAAGGAAATCTTAGAAGATGGTAAATACACTACAGAATGGAAAGCAGATAAAGATTACTTTGAAGCAGTAGATACGCCAGTAATATCTGGATTTACTGCTGATATTGGGGTGGTTGCTAAACATGATGTAACACAAAGTGATCTTTTTGCGACAGTAACTTATCGCAAAAATGGTGCCATCATTCCTGTTGATGAAGAAGGAGAAGAAATTCCGCAAGTTAAACCAATTCCATTTCTTAATGATTTAACTGATCCAACTAGAGTGTTAGCAACTGAGGAAGTGCCTGAAATAAAGGGATATCGACGTACTCAAGAGACTGTTTTAATTAAAGACCCAACAGCCGACATTAAAGTTAAATACATTTTAAAACCGCATTACATTCCAGTTGATAGTGAACACCCATATCGGACTGTTAAACCAAATAATTATAGTATTCCGGTTAAAGAAATAAATTCATTATGTAGGGGCTAGTGATAAAACGCCAGCAGACCGTATTCAGGGTGCATGCTGGAGTCGATCATTGACCGTAGATGATAATAATGGGAAAGTTATTAAGGATGGTAAATATACTACTGACTGGTCTGTTGATAAAAAAGAATATAGCGCTATTAAGACGCCAGTGGTTGATGGATATCATGCAGATCAGTATCAAGTTAAAGAACATGATGTAGAGCGTGAAAACATTGATGTGGTAGTAAAATACCACAAAAATGGTCAAATTATCCCAGTAAATTCTAAGGGTGAAAAAATTAATCATGCGACTCATCCGGTGTATATAACCGACCCAACTGATGCAACAAAAGTTTTAATTGAACAGCCGGCTCCAAGAATATTAGACTACATGCCTAGAAATTCTTCGATTATTGTCAAAGATCCAAATCGCGATACAAAAGTTATCTATTATACTTTTGATGAAATAAAAGAATTAATCGCAGATAAAAAGTTAAAGACTAAGGTTGAATCTGTTGATGGAAATTCAACTTTACCGAATGTAATCTCACTTCCCGGTGATGACAATAAAAGAAAAGCAATTGTTACTTTTGTTGATTTAAGTAACAATGCAGTTCAAATTGCATCTTCTAATGTATTAAGTGGAAAGATTGGCGATAAGATAACTGATTTATACAGCACAGCTAAACAAATCAAAGAGCTTGAGGAAGCTGGCTATGAAGTAGTCTACAACGGCTTTGATCCAAAAGGAGCAACAAAATACTTTGAGAAAGATCAAAGAACAGTCGCTACATTTACAGTAGCGTTAGAAAAAACTAAAAAAGTAGATTCTAACGAAGAAAATAAGTTGGAGACAACTCCTAAGAAAGAAACTATAGAAGTAGATGGACAAAATGAGCAAGATCATAAAGTTTTAAAGCACATTTTTCCGTGGATGAAATAGAAGATAAAGGAGCTAGATTTGATTAAGCAAATCTGGCTTTTTTATTTTCAAAGTTTTTAGACCAATTTTGATGAAGAAGTGTATAATTAATTTTCGAAAAAACTTTTTCGGAGGAGAAATTGTGTCTGATAAAAGCGAGTCTTTGACCAAATTAGAAGAAGACGAAAAGTATAATCGGTTAACAGCATTGAAGTTATTCGCAATGACTTCATCAATGGTTATCTCAGTTAATGAGTTAGCTCCATTTGGAAAAACTGGGCCAACAGCAGTTTTTTATTTGCTATTAGCTGGGCTAATATGGTTTGTACCAATTACGCAAATGGCAGGAGAAATGGCTTCAGTTGACGGCTGGGATAAGGGTGGAATTTTTACTTGGGTAAAAGGGTCCTTAGGAGATCGAGCTGGCTGGACGGCTATGTTTTATCAATGGATTCACATTACTGTTGGGATGAACACAATGATGTACGTAATTATTGGTGCATTATCTATTACCTTTGATACTCCTTGGTTTAACACTACACCAAGTATTAGATTTCTATTGATGATGATAATTATCTGGTCAATTACTCTTGTCGAAATGGTAGGAGTTAAGAAAATAGGACATATTGCAGAGTGGTTATTTGGACTTGGGATAGCTTTACCAGTAATTTTGCTAATTATTACCTTCTTTGTATATCTCTTTCAAGGACGTCCCCTATATATGCATTTAAGCTGGAATAATATCTTTCCACATCATTTAACTGGGGCTACCTTAGTAGCTTTTGTGCCATTTGTGTTGGCATTTTGTGGTGGGGAAGCATCTGCTCCGCATGCAAAATATTTGGAAAATCCTAAAAAGTATTCCACTGTTATGCTCGCTTTAGCTGTGACTGCTATTTCTTTTGACTTACTTGGTAGTACCGCAATTGGAATGACAATTCCGAAAGATCAAATTCAAAATTCGACTGGTTTTGTCTATGCCTTTGGAAAAATTTTAGATTCAATTGGCTTACCCGGGGATGTTATTAAGAAATTTATCGGTGTATTACTGGCAGCTGGTATTATTGGAGAACTTGGAAATTGGCTTGCTGGTCCTAGTCAAGGGATGTTTGAAGCTGCTAAAGAAGGCTATATGCCTAAATTCTTCGCTAAATCTACTGATCGTGACGTACCGATGCGGTTGATTGTTTTACAGACTTTGATTGTAACTGCATCTGCAATTTTAATTACTTTCACTAGTGGTAAGAACTCTGATTTTGCTTTTAATGTTTCTTTAGCTGCTACGACTGCTCAGTACTTGATGGTCTACATTTTAATGTTGATCTCTTACATCGTTTTAAAGGTAAAACATGGAAATCTAAAGCGCAGTTATTATATGACAAGGAGCAAAGGCTTAGGGATAATAATTGCAATTATTGCCCTGGTAATAACTGTAGTAGCATTCTTTATTTCCTTTATCCCAGCACAAGGAACACCGACTGAATTAAAGGGCGTTTATGTTTGGACAATGATTGGTCTGTGCCTTATCGTTACAATTTTGCCACTGGTAATTTATCATTATCATCACCGATTTAAACAGACTAAATATAAGCAAAAAAATTAATAAATTAAACATTTTTACTTGTAAAATATAACTAATAATATTACATTTAAATTGTATTCAAGTTAATGTGTAAAGCAAAAGAGCTATGGTAAATTTGAGGTATCCATAGCTCTTTTGTTTATAATATAAAAACTATATTAAGGAAATAAATAATGAATAACCCAGAAGAAATACAGCATTTTATTGATGTATTACTCAAAGAAGATAGTTTTGTGAAAGCAGCAAAAAAGCTCTACATTTCTCAACCCTATCTCACCCAGTTAATAAAAAGAATAGAAGACCGTTTAGGAACGCCAATTATTGATCGGGATAAAAAGCCCTATGCATTGACTCAAGCAGGCTTACTGTATTATCAATATTTAGAAAATATTTCTTATAACAAACAACAATTAAATAAAAAATTAGCCCAATATACACACCCTAATAAAGAAATCATCAGAATTGGAATTTTAGAGAGTCTAGGCACTTATTTACTACCAGAAATACTGCCAGATTTTTTAAAGAAAAATCCTCGAGTAGAAATACAGCTTTTTGAAAACTTCCCAAGAGAAAGTGAAAGAAATTTACTGAGTGGAAATATTGACTGTTATATCGGTCAAACCCCAGAAGCAATTGATTCAAGCTTAGATATTGTAAGTAATGGTGGTGAAAGATACTATGTAGTAATTTCCCCTTCATCTCCGTATTACCAGGAAGGAAAATTTATCCTTAAACCAGATGACTTAAACCTAAAAGACTTATTACAAGAACCTTTTGTTTTAAGTGTTCCTGGTTCGGCTATTCGGCACCACGTCAATGGAGTTTTCCAGCGATTTCATTTAGAACCACGAGTTGTTTTAGAATCTAAAAACATTATTACTGCAACTAGTCTAGCAATTCATGGAATGGGATTAACTATCTCCACTGCTAGCATCATTAAAAGAATTGGTGAAACGCCAATTAACCTTTTTCCCTTAAGCTATGACTTAATTAATGTTACTTTCTTTATTGCAACAAAAGCTGAAAAAACAAAATCGCAAGCTTTAAAAAATTTAGTTGAAGAATTTAAAAAGAAAAATTTACAGCCCATTATTAGATAAGGTAAATGAGACGTCATACTGTGTCCGCTATAACAAATTTGTTATTAGTAATTTGTAAAAAAGATATTTAAGCCTGTAGATTTAATAACTTATAATTTAGGTGAAAATATTTAAGAAAGGGTAGGGAAATTATGAAATCAGGAAAATACAACGTAAAAGCTCAAGGACATGGCGCAAGTTTCATGCCTATGGAAGTTACTCTTTCCGAAAATAAGATTGAAGATATTAAGGTGGACGCTAAAGGTGAAACTAAGGGAGTAGCTGACGAAGTATTTAGACGTTTGCCTGAAGAAATTGTTGAAAATCAGACTTTAAATGTTGATACAGTTAGTGGTGCTACTATTTCTAGTCACGGGGTTATTGACGGAGTAGCACTGGCAATTAGTGAAGCCGGTGGAGACCCAGATGAGTGGAAGAAGCGTGCTAAACCTAAAGAACAAAGAGCTAAAGATGAAACTTATACGACTGATGTTGTAGCTGTTGGAGCTGGTGGTGCAGGTTTAGCTGCAGCTGCTAGAAGCATTCAACATGGTAAAGATGTCATCGTACTTGAAAAGTTCCCGCAAATTGGGGGAAACACTAGTCGCGCTGGTGGCCCAATGAATGCGGCAGAACCAGATTGGCAAAATCAATTTAAAGCTTTAGCCGGTGAAAAAGAAACTTTAGAAGAATTAGCAGTAACTCCACTTGAACAGATTGATCCAGAGTATCAAGAAGACTTTGAAAAATTACAAAAGCAAATAAAAGAATATGTAGCTTCTGGTGCAGACTATCTATTTGATTCAAAATTACTTCATGAAATTCAAACCTATTTAGGTGGTAAGAGAACCGACTTAAATGGAAATGAAATTCACGGTAACTACGCTTTAGTCAAAGAATTAATCGATAATGCCTTGGACTCAGTGCACTGGTTAAGTGATTTAGGGGTAAAATTTGATCGCAGTCAAGTAACAATGCCAGTAGGTGCCTTATGGCGAAGAGGTCACAAGCCAGTTGAGCCAATGGGTTATGCCTTTATTCATGTGTTAGGTGATTGGGTAAAGGATCATGGCGGCAGAATTCTGACTGATACTCGTGCTGATCACTTAATTATTGAAGATGGTCAAGTTAAAGGCGTTATTGCTAAAAGACCAGACGGCAGTACAATCACTGTTCATGCTGAGGCTGTAATTCTAACCGCTGGTGGATTTGGGGCAAATACGCCAATGGTTCAAAAATACAATACTTACTGGAAGCATATTGATGATAATATTGCCACTACTAATTCTCCTGCAATTACTGGGGATGGGATTAAGCTTGGTAAAGAAGCAGGTGCAGACTTAGTTGGAATGGGCTTTATTCAAATGATGCCCGTTTCTGATCCAAAGACTGGTGAGCTATTTACTGGTCTACAAACTCCACCAGAAAACTATATTATGGTTAATCAAAAGGGAAAACGTTTCGTAAATGAATTTGCAGAACGTGATGTCTTAACCAAGGCGGCTATTGATAATGGCGGCTTGTTCTATTTAATTGCTGATGACAAGATTAAAGATACGGCTTATAACACAACTCAAGAATCAATTGATGCACAAGTAAAGGCTGGAACTTTGTTTAGAGCTGATAGCTTAGAAGATTTGGCTAAACAAGTTGGAATGGATCCTGATACTTTAGTTGAGACCATTGAAAAATATAATTCTTATGTTGAAGCAGGAAAAGATCCAGATTTTGAAAAATCAGCCTTTAATCTAAAATGTGAAGTTGCTCCATTCTATGCAACCCCGAGAAAGCCAGCCATCCACCATACTATGGGTGGTTTGAAGATTGATACAGGTGCTCATGTCTTAGATAAAGATGGTAAGCAAATTCCTGGTCTATATGCTGCTGGAGAAGTAGCCGGCGGAATTCACGCAGGTAACCGTTTAGGTGGAAATTCACTTGCTGATATCTTTACTTTTGGTAGAATTGCCGCAAATAGCGCAAATGATGAATTAGAAAAATAGTATTAATCGATTAAAACGTTGTAAACACTAGAGTTTACAGCGTTTTTTTGCTAAAATACTAAAAATAATTGATTTTTTTGGAGGAATATAATTGAAAGAAGCGCAGGAAAAGAAGCTGACGACAAAACAATATTTAATTGTAGCATCAATGATTTTTGCACTATTCTTTGGTGCAGGAAACTTAATTTTCCCACTTCATTTAGGCCAGCTTGCTGGTAAAAATTGGGGACCAGCAGCAATTGGTTTTTCAATTACTGGGGTAGTTTTACCGCTACTTTCACTCCTAGCCGTTGCTATTACTCGTAGTAATGGTGTTTATCAAATTGGGTTACCAGTAGGAAAAGTTTTTGCTCTTTTGTTTATGACTTTGATCCAATTAACAATGGGACCGTTATTTGCAGCACCAAGAAATGCGACTGTAGCATATACGGTAGGGGTAGCCCCACTTCTTCCTAAGCAATTTCAAGGCGGCGGATTAATTATTTTTACCGCTATCTTTTTTGCAATTGTTTTTGTTATTGCATATAACGAAAGTGACATCCTATCTTCTTTAGGTAAAATTTTAAATCCTATTTTTCTAGTTTTACTATTTCTAGTTTTTGTTATTGCCTTTGCCCGTCCGTTAGGTAATTTAGGAACTGTTCCCGTTAGTAAAGATTATGCTCAAGGGACAATAGTAAAAGGATTTTTAGAAGGATATAACACGATGGACGCTTTAGCTGGTCTTGCTTTTGGCGTAACCGTGGTAACAGCTATTAAAGAATTAATTGGTAACAATGAAAGTGAAACAGCAAAAATTACAGCAAAGTCTGGCTTAATAGCCGTTATTGCTATCGGGGTAATTTATACTTTGTTGATTATGGTCGGAGCAATGTCATTAGGACATTTTGGAATAACTAGTGATGGCGGAGTTCTGTTATCCCATATCGTTAGATACTATGCTGGCATCTTTGGTCAGGCTTTATTGGCTGTTTTAGTATTTTTAGCTTGTTTAACGACAGCGGTTGGGGTTTTAGCTGCTTTTGCACTAGATTTTTCCGCTCATTATACAAAATTTAGTTATAAGGGATGGTTAACCATCGCTTGTATCGGATCATTTGCAACTGCAAATCTAGGACTAGATAAAATTATTCACTGGTCGCTTCCTGTCTTAATGTTCTTATATCCTTTAGCAATTGTTTTGATTATCTTGTCTTTATTCTCACCATTTTTCAAAAAAGATAGAGTAATCTATCAAATAACAATGGCATTAACTTTAATACCAGCAGTCCTTGATTTAATTACAAACTTGCCAGCACCAATTGCTGGAACGCCATTCTACAATGCAGTTAGTCGTATTCGACTTCAGTATTTGCCATTTGCTAATGTTGGTCTAGCCTGGGTTGTACCGACTATCTTAGGGTTAGTTATTGGAATTTTAGTTCACATTTGGCGTCGTAAATCTAATCGAATTTAAGAAAAGCTATGGTTCATTTGAATCATAGCTTTTTTGTTGGGATAATAAATTTGGTGATAAAAATGAGTTTAACTAATAAGGTACCTGAAAAAGACGTTCATGATTTATTTACACGAGTTGCTCCGCATTATGATCAGATGAATAATCTAATTAGCTTAGGAACACAAAATGGCTGGCGGAAAAAGTTCTTTAAAGAATTAAGAGTAGCGTCTGGAGATTTTGCATTAGACTTATGTTGCGGGACGGGTGACTTAACAATTGCCCTTGCAAAACAAGTGGGTCCTTCTGGCAATGTAATTGGACTAGATTTTAATCAAAAAATGCTCGACTTAGCTGACAAAAAGATCAGAGTACAAAATTTACAAAAAGAAATTCAATTAAAGCAAGGGGATGCAATGCATTTGCCTTATCCGGACCAAAGCTTTGATATTGTAACAATTGGTTTTGGTTTGCGTAATGTGCCGGATGCAGATCAAGTTTTGAAAGAAATTTATCGGGTTTTAAAGCCAGATGGAAAAGTTGGAATTCTAGAGACTTCACAGCCAACTAATCCAATTATTAAGTTAGGGTGGGAGAGTTACTTCAAACTATTTCCTAATTTTGCTAAATTATTGGGTGCTAATGTTGACGATTATAAGTACTTATCACATACGACGGCTAAATTTATTTCAGCTACGCGTTTAAAGGAAATGCTTGAGCAAGATGGTTTTAAAAATGTAATAATAACCAAATTAAATTTAGGTGCTGGTGCAATTCATATCGGAATTAAAAAGAAAATGAGATAAAATATAAAATAAAAACTAAAAAGGAGAATTTTATGAGAACTGGTACTAAAATTATTACTTTAGACAACGGTTATCACTTGTGGACTAATACTCAAGGCGAAGGTGATATTCATCTATTAGCACTTCACGGTGGTCCTGGTGGAAATCATGAATATTGGGAAGATGCTGCAGAACAGTTAAAGAAACAGGGACTTAATGTTCAAGTAACTATGTATGATCAACTAGGGTCACTTTATTCTGATCAACCAGATTACTCAGATCCAGAAATTGCTAAGAAGTATTTAACTTATGAATACTTCTTAGATGAAGTTGATGAAGTGCGTGAAAAGCTTGGCTTAGATAATTTCTACTTAATTGGCCAAAGCTGGGGCGGCCTCTTAGTGCAAGAATACGCGGTTAAATATGGTCAGCATTTAAAGGGCGCCATTATTTCTTCAATGGTTGATGAAATTGATGAGTATGTTGATTCTGTAAATAGAAGAAGACAAGAAGTTCTTCCTCAAACAGAAATTGATTTCATGCATGAATGCGAAAAGAATAATGACTATGATAATCAACGCTACCAAGATGATGTACAAATTTTAAATATTAATTTTGTTGATAGAAAGCAACCTTCAAAGCTTTATCACTTAAAAGATCTTGGTGGAAGTGCTGTTTACAATGTCTTTCAAGGTGATAATGAATTTGTTATTACTGGTAAGCTTAAAGATTGGCACTTTAGAGACCAACTTAAGAATATTAAAGTACCAACTTTAATTACTTTTGGTGAAAATGAAACTATGCCAATTTCTACTGCTAAAATTATGCAAAAAGAAATTCCAAATTCACGCCTAGTTACTACTCCTGATGGGGGTCACCACCACATGGTTGATAATCCAGATGTTTACTACAAACACTTGGCTGACTTTATTCGTGAAGTTGAAGATGGTAGGTTTAAAGGTGAATAGAAAAGTCGATGCTGAGCATCGGCTTTTTTATTTACTAGGCAAATAAATCGCTTTCATTGAAATAATACTATATAATTTAAAGCAAATATAGTTTTGTTTTATTTTATTCAAGGAGAAAATGATGAGCAAAAATAATAAAATTACCCGATTATTAGCTGCTACAGCTGTAATTGGCATTATCGGAACTTCAGCTGCTGCGTGCAGTAATAACGATTCATCAAATCAAAGTAAACAATCTAGTGTAAAAAAGGAAACTAAAGATAAGAAAAGTAATACAGAAAATGCACTAAAAAAGAGTCAAATCAAGCTTAGCCAAACTGAAGCTTTGAACAAATTTGATGAAAAATACAGTGATAAAGAGATTAAAGAAATAAACCTAAAGTTAGACGGTAACCGATACGTTTATGAGATCGATGGATTTGATAAGAGTAAAGAATACGAAATGACAATCAATGCTAGAACTGGTAAGGAAATTAAATCTAGTTCTGAAAAGCTTGATCTAGATGAACACCTACAAAAAGGTTTAGATTTAGATAAAACAATTTCGCGTAAAGAAGCTAGTGAAATAGCAGAAAAAGAAGTAAAAAATAGTGTTGCCAAGGAATGGGACTTAAAAATGGAAGATGGTAAGGCTATTTGGGAGGTAACAGTAGAGTCCGGTAGCACAAAACATGAAGTTGAAATTGATGCTAGCTCTAAAAAAGTAATTAGGTCAGAAGAAGAAAATTAATTAATAAAAAGGATATCGAGCGGTTGACGGTATTGCGATATCAGGCTATAATAATAGTCCTTTCTAAAATTAAACACTTGTATACGACAAAAGCCACCTGTTTCAGGTGGCTTTTTTTGTTGGGAATATAGGATATAAATTTAAAGAAACTAGTAAGTCACAAGACTGGTTGAATTCATCGTGTGATCGTCTAGTTTATAAGTCTTTAATTCAAAATCATCTTCAAAATTACAGTAGTAAGTCTTGCTTCCAGAAGAGTAGCAGGCAGTATAGACAGTATATTCGTCACTGCCTTGATCATTGACTACACTGCCTTTGATCATGGCAACAGACTTTAAGATGTTGAAGAATTTAGCGACGTTTGCTTTTTCACCTGTGGCAGTTGGATAGTTTACGTTTAAGTAAGCTGCTTTAACAAAACGGTCGGCTGGAATACTGTCACCTGGCAGACCTAAACTACCAGTTCCTACACCCCAAGGAGCAACTTTTTGACCGTTCCAGCTTTGGGCTGTAGCGTCATGTGGATTTAAGCCAGTGTAATTACCTAGATTAGTAAGATGCCAGTTAAAGTCAGGGCTATTAGTTAAAACGCCAACTTTATCATCAAAGACCTTCATTCCATATTGCTTTGAAACTTCAACAATAATGGCTTCGTCACTATCACTAATGATCCAGTGAAGAGGGGCAACCGCAAATGATGTGTTAATAGCTTCATTGACTAAGTTAACGTTCTTTAAAGCTTCCTTTACTTCACTAACATGAGTAAAGTTTTGAGTAACCCAGAGCATAATTTCGTAAGAAGCTAAGTTGATTTTACCGTCAATAGGACCATCACTAAATTTAGCAAAATGTGGGAAGTTTAAACCGGCAATACCCAATCCATCTTCGTTATAGCAGTCAAAGTATGATGGATAACCATCAACCACAATTCCCATTCCAATAACAGCCTTTTTAGTAGTGGTGTTATCTAAGAACTTATATGGAAGAGGATAATTACGCGGCGTGATAATAACGCCTTCGCCATAATCTTGTCCAACATCTAGATTACGCCCAAAGTATAAATTTCCTTGATTATCTGTGAATCTTAAACCAGTACACATTTCTAAATTCCTCCTTATTTAGCATTAGCTTTTGCTGCTTGCTCTGCAATGTATTTCTTTTGATATCTCTTAATTTGAATAACAGCAAATACTAAAATGATAAAACCAATTGCAACAAAGGCAATCATAAAGTACCAAGCAACTGTAAAGCTTGCAGCTCCTTTAATAATCCCAAATAGTGGAGCACCAATTGCATAGCCAATTGCATAAGCTAAACCAACATATCCAAGCATGACGCCTTGATCTCTTGAACCAAAGAGGTCTTTTGCCATGAAGGCTGGGCCTGACATGTAACTAAATACAGCTAAGCCGCAAAAGATAGCATAGCCAATGCCAGCAGCCTTACTAATAGATGAACCATATGGCTGGAAGCTAATAAAGATCATCATCAGAATAGATAAAATATACATACAACCAGCATAGGCCATTGATTTTGCTGTACCAAATTTATCAAATAAGAAACCACCAGAAACATTTCCGATTAAACAACCGACACCATACATTGATCCAATTAATCCAACATCAGTTAGTGAAAGTTTTGTATCCAGAAATGCTGCATAATCTTCGTTTAAAGAGGCTAAACCTAAACCAATAATTAAAAATCCAAGACTAAAAATCCAGAACCATTTCATTTGTAAAACTTGTTTACTAGTCCAGCCTTTAAATTCTTTGGCTTTAGCTAATTCTTCTTCTTTCTTGCTTTCAGCTAATTCTTCATCAGAAACAACGATTTCGTCTTTCTTAGGAGTTCTAATAAAGCAAGCAATAATTACACCGATTATTAGCAACGTAACCGCAAAGATAAAAAATGGTGCCATCGAAATCAAGTGACCTGTCTTGGTGTTACCTGTCATGTAGTGCTTTAAAATGACTTGAGTTGTTGGTTGTAAAAAGATATTCCCAATAGAACCACCACAGAAGGCAATTCCTAAAGCAGCGCCACGGCCTTTTGCTGGAAACCAGTGGTTAATAACCCATGGAACACCTTGTCCAGAGAAGAATGTTGAACCAATCATACAAATAATGGCTGCAATATAAAAACCAGGAAGTTTTGTACTAATTCCAAAAATTACGTAGGCAATAGCGGAAAGACCAATACCAATTAAATACATAATTCTGAAATTTACTTTTTCCAGTGCTTTACCAATAAATGGTGAAGCAATTGAAGCAAAGACTGCTCCAAACGTGAAAATCAATGTATACGATGCTAATGTGAAGTGGAAAGTATTAACTAAGGGGTGGATAAACAAAGGCTGAATGTTTTGAGCAATTCCATAAGGAATAGCTTGGGTTAACATACAAAGGAAAACCATGAAGTACTTGTAGCCTTTGCTTACTACTTTATCTTTAGTAGCAGCATCACTAGACATATAATTACCCTCTTTCTAACTAATTACTTATCTAAAATAATATTTGGCTTGTTCACGATAATATTTTTTTGAATTTGTTTAATTTTAATAGCTGCAAAAATTAATAATATAAAACCAATTGCAACAAAGAAGGTGGTACACCACCAAGCAACGGTAAAACTAGTGGCACCTTTAATAACACCAAAGAGTGGGGCACCAATAGCAAAACCAATTGCATAGGCTAAACTAATATAACCTAGGTTAACCCCTTGTGCTTTGGCACCAAATAAACTCTTAGCCATGAAGGCAGGCCCAGACATATAGCTAAATACTGATAGCCCGCTAGTAAAGGCCCAACCCATACCAGCATATAAGTTAATGCGATCTCCATAAGGATGTGTACTAATCAGGATCATCATCAAAATAGCGATGATCAACATGATTCCTGCATAAGCCATGGATTTAGCAGTACCGAACTTATCAAATAAGTAGCCACCAGAAATATTGCCGATAATACCAGCAATCCCGAAGACTGAACCAATCATTCCGACTTCTGTTAAGGATAATTTAGTGTCTAAAAAGGCTGCATAGTCTTCATTTAAAGAAGCGAGCCCTAAACCAATGATTAAAAAGCCGATACTAAAGACCCAGAACCATTTCATATGAAGAACTTGTTTACCGCTCCAACCTTGAAATTCATGGGCTTGTTTTTGAGCAGCTTCATTCCGATTCTTTTTAACTTCTTCGGCTGAAGCAAGAACCTCATCCTTCTTTGGCACTCTGATAAAAGCAGCAATAATTAGACCAACAATTAAAAGAGCAACGGCAAAAATGAAAAATGGAGCCATTGAAGTTAAATGTCCAGTTTTAGTATTGCCCGTCATAAAGTGCTTCAAAATTTCCTGAGTAATAGGTTGTAAGAAAATATCACCTACTGAACCCCCGCAGAAGGCCAGACCTAATGCAACACCACGTCCTTTAAAGGGAAACCAGTGGTTTATAATCCATGGAACACCTTGCCCAGAATAAAAGGTTGAACCAACCATACAAATAATTCCGGCTAAATAGAAACCGGGTAGTTTCGTACTAATTCCAAAAATTACATATGCTCCAGCTGAAAGGCAAATACCAATCAAATACAAAATTTTAAAATTAACTTTCTGTAAAGCTTTACCAACCATTGGTGAAACTAGAGACCCTACGACAGCCCCAAAAGTAAAAATTAAGGTATAAGAAGCTAATGTAAAGTGAAAAGTATTAACCAGAGGGTGAACAAATAAAGGTTGAATTAATTGAGCAATCCCATAAGGAATAGCTTGAGTTAACATACAGAGAAATACCATAAAGTATTTGTAGCCTTTACTGACCACCTTGTGCCCATCGCTTGGTAGATCGTTTGACATCGTATCTCTCTTCTTTCTGATAAAATACTATTAGCTTTATAAGTTATATATTATTAAACACGTGAGCTTTGACTATAGCCACTTATATTGTCGTCTACTTAAGTAAGTAAATCAAAAATAATGACTTATTATGTTATTTAATGTATGTAATAAAAACCTGTCTAACTTTCCTAGAATAAAATGAATTACAAAAGGAAAAAGATTGATTATCTTTGCTATTAAGCATCGATATATCAATCTTTTTTAGTTCGAACAGATAGACTTAGCGGTAGGTAGAAATTTTTACATTAGGAAAGAATTATTAATCTTTTACATAACCCGCAATGTCATCGTAGTCAAAATCATAGTTTAATTTCTTACCATAGGCTTTTTCATAAGCCTTTTTCTTTTGCATATAATCAATATCTCGCATTCTCTTAGCGTTTTGATCAACTGTCAGGCGATCAACAGGGTAGATTGTTGGTAAGACATGAAGGATATAGCGAGTCTTGTGGAATTCTCTACTATTTTTTTCCATTTCTGGAAGATCTTGAATTTCTACAAAGCAGGAGATAATAGGCACCTTAGCCTTAGCTGCGTAGTAATAAGCACCTTTTTGAAGGGGGCGAGGCTTACGGTAGTTATACCACATTTCTTGTTCAGGGTAGATTAAGACCCATCCCTTTTTATCAAAGACTTTCTGCAAGTGCTTTGGAAATTCTCGTCCTAAATATTGGTAGCTTTGAACAATTGGAATAGCATTGATATTATTCATTAAAAAGCCGAAGAAACCTGGTAATTTTAGGTTGGAGTCTTCAATTACAACATAGAGCTTTTTATGGCAGCGATTAGCTAATTTTTTAATTGGCAGGCTATCAGTTTGCTTAAAGTGATTAGTCGTTACAATTGCGCCATGCTGCGGCCCTTTAGCTCTTTGTTTATTTTTGATTTGGGTATGAGCCATTAAGACTAAAGTATCAAGATTGATAATAGTTTGGGCAATAATATTTTTAAATTTATGGCTCAGTTTTTTTTGTTGCTCCCAATAATTGTTAACTAGTTTGATTCTTTCATCTTTAGTGAGGATGGGATCTCCTAATTCAACTTTAGCGTGCATTTTGCCTTTTTTAACGGCTGCTTTGATATTTTCGATAACTTGTGCACGATTTTCGCCAATAATCATAGTTTAATCCTTTCACCTTTAGCTTTTACGTGAGCCCAATTATTAGGATCAACGACTGTGCTGTCTTCTTTTTCAAGCATATGGTCTAATTTAGCTCGATCTTCACTACGTTCCTCATCAGTATAATTATCTAATTCAGCATGTAATTCTTCATAGAAGGGCGTTTCTTTAGCGTACTTCCAGAAGTAATCTTGATATTGAACATTATCAAAGTGCCATGGCTTAAAGAATAAGTTATAGTGAATCAAGCCTGGATTAGGAAGAGGTTCTGTATTTTCATTAGGCATTGCATCCCAGCGAGGATCAATGTGCAAGATTCGACCATCACCAATTTCATTCAAATAGTCTTGATCTGGAGCAATACAGTCAAAATGATACTTCTCAAGCAGATTCATAAAATGATCAATAAAACCTTCATCTCTAAAGGCTTTGGAATTTAAGACAAGCATTCCAGAATTGATGTACTTTTTAGGATCAAGATCTAAGACATCTTTGATGTACTTCACCATTTTATCTACATATTGAATAGAAGAATCAGTACATGCTCCGAACAAGTTATTGCCAAGTTCAGTATTGTATAGCTTAGCAATGTCGTCGACAACTACAGTGTCACTGTCAATATAGATTGCCTTATCATATTCCGGGAAAAGGTCAGGAATGAAGAGGCGGTAAAAGATAGACATGGTGAAAAAGTCAGCCCGAAGATAATTTTCTTTTCTATCTTGGATCGGCTTTACTAATTTCTCATCAATGTGGAAGAATTCAACGTGTACATGGTCATTACCCAAAGCTGCCAATTGATCTTGGTGTTCTTTAGATAAGTCTTGGTTTAGAAAGATGACAGTGTAGTCATTTTCTGGATTAGAGCTTTTAACTAATGAATTTAAAGATACTGCGGCATATTTGGTAAAATCATCGCTAATACTATAAAAAACTGGAATAGTCATTTTGATGCCTCTTTATATTTTTACGGACGTAGTCTTTTTAACTTTTGCCCAAGTTACATCTTCATTTTTAATTTCATCGACTTTTTTAATCATCCAATCAAGATCAGCGCGGGCTTTTTTGCGATCTTCGTCAGTAAAGCTGTCCAATTGTTCTTTTAGTTCATCATAGTATGGTGATTTTTTAGCAACATTCCAGAAATATTGACCATATTGAACATCTGCAAAGTGCCATGGCTTAAAGAAAAGGTTATAGTGAACAATTTTTGGATCTTTGATTTCATCCATATGTTCATTAGGCATTGCATCCCACTCAAGCGGTAAGTGATAGATTTTATCTTCACAGATTTCATTCATATAAGCTTGGTCAGGATCAATATTGTCAAAATGATATTTTCCAATTAATGAATAGAATTTATCAACGAATTTTTTATCTCTAAATTCTTTCATATTGAATAAAATCACACCATTATTGATGTATTTTTCTGGAGGGAAGATGCCTTGGCATTCCTTAATATAAACCTGTAGTGGCTTAATAAATCGAATTGACATATCAGGGACACTCGCAAACATGTTATCGCCGATTTCAGTATTATAAAGTTCGGCAATATCAGTGCAGATAATTGTATCGGCATCTAAGTAAACCGCCTTATCATATTGCGGGAAAAGATTAGGAATAAAGAGACGGTAGAAAATAGACATGGTAAAGAATTGTGCTCGCAAATAATTTTCTTCACTATTGTGAATTGGAGCCACCATTTCATCATCGATATGGAAAATATTAACATGAACATTTTCGGTTGAAAGATCTTCGAGACTCTTTTTATGTTCGTTGCTAATGCTTTGGACTAAAAGAGTAATTGTATAGTCCTTCTTTGGGTCAACATGATCAATTAAAGACTGAATTGAAACAGCTGCGTAAGGCGTGTAATTATCACTAATTGTATAAAAAACTGGAATAGTCATTCTCAAACTCCATCTATATATAATATTTAGCGCTGCTTTAAAAGCGGCTTAAGTTCTGTGTACTGCTTAAGTAAATCATCATATTCATGTAATTTCAAGACGCTATGAACACGTTCTACATCCCAAGGTTTAACTGTTAAAGTGTGGAAGTAGGGTTTAAAGCGAAAGCTAGTTGTAAAATGTTGGATTTTTGTATCAGGATGGAGCCGGTACTGCTCATTGTAGCAGCGAGGAGCAATTCTTTTTTCGGTCGCAAGTTTATTTAAAGCAGATTGATCAGGAAGCAGCATTTTTTTATCGCTCATTTTTTCCCGTACTTTTGCAAATAGTCTTGTCTTTTTAATCTCATCCATATTTAAAAGCAAAACGCCTGAGTTAAGATAATCAAAAGTTTTATGACTATGAAGATTATGAAAGAAAAAGCGTCCCCAGAAATCTAAAACACCAACTAATTCTACATTGGTTAAGTCTTGGCTGTAGAAGTCGCTAATATCCTTACGCACAATAATATCGTCATCTAAGTATAAGATGCGGTCAGGAATTTGTGGAATTTGATCCGCAAATAACCTAAGCATGGCATAAGGAGTGAAACGAGTCTCCATGTTAGCGCGTGGAGGCTCTTTTTTGAACAAGTCAGTACAGTCGATTAATTCAGCAGTGTTGTTTAGATCTTTTTCTTTAATGATTTTTTTGATTAAGTTAAAAGCTTGCTCATCAAAAGCTTCATATCCTTCTGCCTGCATAGTTAAGATATAGAGGTGCAGGGGAGCGGAGGTATTTTTTAATAAAGATAGAGTTGCAATTAAAATACCATCTTCGGCGTGAGAGTCGCCGCAAAACATAATATTCATTTTAATCTCCAATTTCTCGTTTTTGATAGTGATAATATTGATAGTCGCTATTCTTAGATCGCTTTTTTAATTGCTCGAATACTTGATCATGGAGCTTTTTTTGTTGCTCTTTTTTGGTCAAGGTAGAGTCCGGGAAGAAGGGACCATCAATATAAACAGTAATTTTGGGATGCTTGCCAAATTTGCGTTTTTGATAAGTTGTCGTCATTACAAAACTCGCCTTATTTGCCTGAACTGGAAAATTAAAGCTGGTTTCTGGAAATGACCGAATGCCGGTATAGTAAGGCCAGACATGTGCTTCTGGATAGATTACAATATGAGCATTTTCTTTAGTTAAGGTTTTAACAGCTTTAAGTAATTTAATAGCTTGTTTAATATTTTTGCCGACTGGTAGACCTCCATAGGGTAGGAGCGTTTTCCCAATAACTGGAATTCCCCAATTTGCTTGATTAGCAATGGCATAGTAATTTTTCCAGCCAAATAAGGTTAGGGGCATGAAGACGTCATTAACCATTTGGGTATGATTTCCGTAAATAAAATATCCTTCATTTTTATATTTAAATAACTTATCCCTACCTATTACTTTGACATGCATTATGCCATAAGTAAAAAGATAAGCAAAACTAGCAGCTAAAAAACGCATCAGATAATTAAGTGGAGTGTGTTTAATGATTTGGTAATTGTCTGGCAAGGTAAAGTCTTGCTTTTTACTTTCAACAACGTCATCGGTTATGGAAGTATAGTAGATAGTATGGTGTTTAGATGGTTTAGTATTCATGATATTAATTATAGAAAAAATTTAGAAACAAAAAAAGACATCGCAATTGCGATGTCTTTTAAAAATATGGGTGGTCAGGGGATCGAACCCTGGACCCACGGA
>CANRQR010000011.1 GCA_947641735.1 uncultured Lactobacillus sp. | reverse complement strand
AAAGATCATGGTCTACATGACCATGATCTTTATCATTACATTATTCCGCTCTTAACACCGTGTGCAAAAATTGCACTTTAAAAATTTAACTGCGTGCACTTAGTGTGCATCATTTTTCTTTACGCAAAAAAATTAACCTCAACTTACCTTCGTAAAACGTTGATAAATCAAGGTTAATCAATCTAAATGAATCTTTATAGTGCTGACTAAAGGATTCGAACCTTCGACCTCATCATTACTAGTGACGTGCTCTGCCAACTGAGCTAAGTCAGCCTATTTATATGACAATTATGTATTTAATCATATATTTTATTAATACACAAGAGTTTTTTTGATTTTTTAGTTAAGTTAGTTTTTATTTTGTTATTCTGGAAAACGCTTTCAAATAATGTTACTATGTCAGTGTAGCTTAATATAATAAGTTACATTGACAAACATTACTAATATTAATTGAGTATGAATATTGAGGATATAACATGAGCTACACTTATACATTACGTTACGTTTTTGATCCACGTACCAACACACCTGAAAAAGATGAAAAACTTTTAAATTTTGTACAAAAAGCAAAAATTGATGACGTAGCTTTCATTATTAACGGTGAAGAATTAAACCATAGCCACTTAACAAAAGAAGAGACTCAAGTTTGGTTGGATGCCATTATCCCCCTACAAAAGCAACTAGCTAAACTTGGTGTTACGACTAGTTTAAATCCATGGACGACTATTATGCACTCAGACCGTGGATTTAGTGTTAATCCTAAGATTGGCTTTAATACTTTTGTAGATATTAATGGTAACAAGGCTAAAGATATGGCTTGTCCTGCAGATCCTACTTGGCGTAAATATTTAGCTCAGAGATATGCACAATATGCCTCAATTCATCCTCGTCGTTTATGGATGGAGGATGACTTTAGACACTATAACCATACTCCTCTAAAATTGATGTGCTTCTGCGACTATCATATGAAACTATACCAAGAAAAACTAGGTAAGGATGAAAGTCGAGAAGAATTTGTCAAAAATATGTTAAAGCCTGGAGAACCTACCATTGAACGAAAAATTTATCTTGATCAAGCTCGCAAGGAAATGATTGAAAACGAGCATTTGATTGAACAAGCAGTCCATAAGGTAAGTCCAGATACTGATATGGGACAAATGACTTCATTTCCAGACTGGCACGCTATTGAAGGCAGAGACTGGGCTAAGCTATTTGATGCTCAAGCTGGTCCTGGACACCCACGTGTAGCCCGGCCTCACCTACCAGCTTATAACGAAGTAGCTCCTTTGATTTATGGACGCAAATTCGAAGAATATAGCCGTACTACTGCTGCGTTTTTAGGCCCACATGCTGAATTATATCCAGAACTAGAAAATTCAATGTGGACTCCGCAAGTAAAATCTAATACCTTTATTGCTTTTCAAATTATTACGACTGCCCTTCTTGGTGCAAAGGGCATTATGCTTAATATCTTTGATATGATGGGCAACGGAATTAATGAAGATTGGGGCTATGGCAAGATGCTTGCAGATATTAAACCATTTGCTTCTGCCTTATCTAACCACCGTCTCAATATGAAAGAATTAAGAGGTATTAAAGTTCTAGTAGATCAGGATTCTGCTTATACTGCTCATACTACTTTGGGCAAAGAGCCAGAAGAATTACTTCCCCATGAAAAAAACTGGGCTAGTCTTTTAGCCAGTTTTAGCTTTGCAACAACTATTTTGCCTATTCAAGATAATTTTGAAATCGAAGATCAAACAATTGCAATCGCTGGTCAACTGCTGCGCAATCTTACAGATAGTCAAATCACTAAACTAATCACACAAAATACAGTTCTACTTGATGGTGAAAGTATTCAAGTTTTGCTTGATCGAGATTTAGGTAACTTACTCCATATTCAATCGGCTAAATGGCATGCAGCTAAAAGTGGATATCAATCATTTGAACAAGCAGATGGTGTTACTGTTCAAGGCGTTAAAAATCCACGTATTACCATGCTTCAACACACTGGTAATTATTTACAGCTTGATTATCAGCCAAATAGCAATGTCAAAATTTGGAGTTCGGCTTATAATTCTATCGATCAAAAACTTGGAAATTTCATGGCAGTTATTGATGACCATATAATTGTCCTTCCCATGGATCAAGATCCAAAACACGGTTGGGAATCACAATTTTCTTCATATAAACAAGGGTTGATGCAACAAATTATGGCTAGCGTTGAACCTACTGACTACTTAATCAATATGCCTCACGTTAAATTAAATATTCAAGAAAATGGCAAAGTAGTCTGGCTAGCTAATTTCAACTTAGATAGTTATACAGAGATTAAATGGCACATCAGTGAGCCTTTACCATCTACTACGGCTACCCTAATTAGAAAGTATGGTAGTAGCATTGAAAAGGAAGTAGTTAAAATTGATGTAAGAGATAATCTTGCTACAATTAAGTCTTCCCTTTCACCTCTTGAAACTATTCAACTGATATTTTAGTAATCAAGAAGAGCATTAGCTCTTCTTTTTTTATAGATAAATGTGTTCTGCTTTTATCTTTAAGCCAAAAAGCATTAAAATAAAAATAATACAACCCTTAATGAGAGGACTTTTATCTTGGGTAAAATACTTGATTATGTTCGCTGGCGAGGGGACCTAACACTTGATCGAGAACCATTTAATAGTTTAGATGCCGGACTTTTTGCCGCATTTGCTTATCTTCCTTTTGATTCTAGTGTTAAAGGGCATACTCTCGAAGCAGCTACAAAACGTTTAATACAAAAAAAGACATTAATTCATTCAGATAAAGTAGAAGCTCAATTAATCAACCTTAGTGATCGATATAAAAATATGCGCTTTTTAGACTGGTCTCATCTTTCCCAGAAAAAGCCACCAGTACAGTTCACAGCCATGACAATTGAATTAGATCCTCAGACTATTCTAGTAGCCTATCGAGGAACTGATGGATCCATGGTCGGACTGAATGAAGATGTAGATATGAGTTATCAGCCAGAAATTTTTGGACAAAGTGTAGCAACAGACTATTTAGATAAAATTGCCCAGACTTATCCTGATAAGCAAATTTATACTACTGGTCATTCAAAAGGTGGAAATTTTGCTGCTTATGCTATCTCTGCTGTTTCACCTAAAATTCAAGATCAAATAATAAAAGCATATAGTTTTGATGGTCCTGGGTTTATGAAAGAAACTTATGATCAACTAGAATTTCAAAGAGCTATTCCCAAGATGATCACTTATGTTCCTGAAGGATCAATTTTTGGAATGATGCTTGATCATCCCGAACGTGTCATCGTAGTTAAAAGCAAGATGAAACATTTAATGCAGCAGCATAATCCCCTTCATTGGGAAGTTGCTCGAAATAGCTTTGTTATGGCTCCTTGTCTCAGCAATGCTAGCAGAATTATTAGAAGTACATTTATTTCCTGGAATACAAAAATTCCACGTGAAAAACGTGAAGAACTATGGCTTGCTTTCTTTACAGCTCTAGAATCTCAAAAAATCACTGATGCCAGGCAACTAACAACTAATAAAATTCGTGGCGCAATCCAATTTAGTCATGCTTATCTTTCATTAGATCCAAAAACTCGCTTAATTGCTAACGAAATAATATCTGATATTACCACGACAGCACGTCAATACATTAATCTTCCATTTCTTAACCATACTGAACATCTAGAACCTCTTGGCAACGATTCAAGTAAAGGACCAATTGTTGATGATTCATATGATGGAAGTTAAATTTGTTTCATGTGAAACACAAAAAAGGGCAACTTCAAATGAAGTTGCCCTTTTACTATATATTTTTATTGATTTTTCAAAGCTTCCTTAGCTAGTTCAAAGTCACCTAAAGTGGCAGAACCATTATCTTCAACTGCTGGACGTACGATTAATTCGTCAACGTCTGGCGTTGCAACATAATTATTATTAAATTCTCTAAAGAATCCACGAACTCGGACCAAGTCTTGATCATTAAGTACTGAGCCGCCAACAACCATTACATCTGGGCGCATTGTCATGTAAGCATTGAATAATAATTGAGCTACATAGTATGAAACGTAGGTAAATACCTTATGGTCTCTAGGTAGTTTTTCACCTGGAATACCAGTTCTTCCTTCTAGAGAAGGTCCAGCTGCCATTCCTTCAACACATTTATTACCGTGAAATGGACATTTTCCAGTATAGTTGTCACCAGGATAAGGGGTAACTAGCATGTGCCCCATTTCTGGGTGATTATTTAAACCAATAAATTTACCAGCTTGTACCGCACCGGCACCAATCCCTGTTCCAATTGTTACATAGAAATAAGTCTTAGAATCATCTTTTCCACGTGCAATATACTCACCATAACAAGAAGCATTCACGTCCGTAGTCATTACCACAGGAATACCTAGTTCTTTTTCAAAAGTGCCTTTAACATTGGTTCCTGACCAACCACGCTTAGGTGTATCTAAGATATAACCAAATGTTCTAGAATTTGGATTGATGTCAATTGGACCAAAAGTACCAATTCCCAAAGTAGCTACTGGGTGCTCTTTAAAGAATTCAATACTTCTTGCTAAAGTTTCTTTTGCATCTGTTGTTGGAATTCTCTTCTTAGCTACAATTTTGCCAGTTTCTGTATCTTGAACTGCCAAGATAAATTTAGTTCCACCAGCTTCAATACTACCGACATATTTATTTTCTACCATTCAACTTACACCTTCTCATTCACTTAACTTTACTAAAAAGATATACTTTTAACTATTATAGTATAGCTAATTAATGAAACGCTTACAAATCTTTTTTTAAGCCTCGCTATGAGTATAGTCAAGATTTGAAAAACGGTTATATGGTTTAGAGAACATTAATTTAACTGTTCCACGTGTACCAGAACGGTTTTTCTCGATAATTACTTCTACTTCGCCGTTATCTTCTTCTGCTTCTACTTCGCCCTCATCATCTTCGTCGCGCTCATCACGATAATAATCATCACGATAAAGGAAGGCAACAATATCGGCATCTTGTTCAATAGACCCCGATTCACGAATATCAGATAAAACTGGACGCTTATCTTGACGTTGTTCAACTGAACGAGAAAGTTGTGAGAGGGCAATAACAGGAATATGTAATTCTTTAGCTAATTTCTTTAATTGACGTGAAATTGCAGAAACTTCTTGTTGACGAGATTCACTTCGTGGTCCTTCAATTAGCTGCAAGTAGTCAATTACAATTAAGCCTAAATTTCCTTTTTCTTTAGCTAATCTACGGGCTTTAGCTCGAATCTCACTCATTTTAATTCCTGGCGTATCATCAATGTAGATACTGGTATTATCTAGTGAACCAGCTGCTACAACTAGCTTACGCCACTCTTCATCAGTCAGTTGACCGGTTCTAAGATGCTGTGAATCAATTAATCCCTCAGAAGCTAGCATTCTTTGAACTAATTGCTCAGCTCCCATTTCAAGAGAGAACATAGCAACAGTTTTATCAGTTTTTAGTCCAACAAATTGTGCTACATTAAGAGCAAAAGCAGTTTTACCCACCCCAGGACGAGCGGCCAAGATAATTAATTCATCATCGTGAAAACCAGTTGTCATCTTATCTAATTCAGAAAATCCAGATGGTAAACCGGTCACCATATTTCCATCATCAGGAATCGAGTTAATTTCTTCCATAGCCGTATTTAATACATCATGAATAGATTTGAACCCACCACTTGCATTATCCTGGGAGACCCCCATTATTTGGCTTTCTGCATCATCTAAGATATCAGTTACATCATCAGAGCCTTCAATTGCATTTTGAATAATCCTTTGACTAGTAGAAATTAGATTTCTAAGAATAGCTTTTCGCTTTACAATTTTTGCGTAGTAAGTAACATGGGCTGCTGTTGGAGTTGCCATTGATAGTTCTGTAACATAGGCAATCCCCCCAATATCATCCACTTGATTATTTTTCTTTAACTCATCTTGTAAAGTAACTGGGTCAATTACTTCCTCACGATCTGAGATATTAAGCATTGCCTGAAAAACAATTCTATTTGCATGTTCATAAAAATCATCAGGCTGTAATACATCTGAAGCATCAATAATTGCTTCGGGATCTAAAAAGACGGCCCCTAGGACCGCCTTTTCTGCTTCACTATCATGGGGAATTTGTTGAGAAACAACATTATCCATTATTAGTCTTGCTCCGTAATGTGAACGCGAATTACTGCTTCTACGCCTTTAAATAGTTTAACAGGTACATTTGTGTATCCTAAAGATTTAATTGGCTCTGGAAGCTCCAATTTACGCTTATCGACTTTAATACCGTATTGCTTTTCAAGTCCTTCAACAATCTTCTTACTTGAAATAGAACCGAATAAACGAGAGTCGGTGCCAGCTTTAGACTTAAAGTTTACGATTGTCTTGTCATCTTCAAGTTTTTTCTTAATATCTTCAGCTGCTGCTTTTTCTGCTTCGTAAGCATCTTTTTCTGCCTTTTGAACACGTTTTAGGGTGTTTAAGTTAGAACTAGTTGCTTCCTTAGCATAGCCATTTTTAATCAAGAAGTTTTGAGCGTAGCCATCAGGTACATTCTTAACTTCTCCGCGTTTACCTTTACCCTTCATGTCTTTAATAAAAATAACTTTCATAAGTTTCACTCCTATTCATTTTCTTTGAGATAGTCATTAATTGCTCCCAAGAGCTTAACTTTAGCTTCTTCGATTGTTATCCCCTTGAGCTGAGTTGCGGCATTAGATAAGTGACCGCCTCCGCCTAGTTTTTCCATAATTACTTGAACGTTAACATTACCCATTGAACGAGCTGAGATACCAACTGCATCTTTACTCCGTCTAGTTAATGCAAAACTGGCATCTACATGTTCAAGAGATAAAGCTGTATCGGCTGCTTGAGCAGTAATAATGGGATCATAAATCTTATTTTCTTCACCCACTAAGAGAGCCATATCTGGTTCAATCATGTCAATCGTAGAAACTAAGTGACTTCTTTGCAAGTAATTATCGATATTTTCTTTCAAAAGTTCAGATACAACTTGCGTATCTGCTCCAATTGACCGTAAATAACTTGCTGCATCAAAAGTTCTAGTTCCAGTTCTCAAGGAGAATTCCTTTGAGTCGACTGTAATACCAGCTAGCATAGCTGATGCTTCTAAATCAGTCAAGACACCTTCTCCGCCTTGAGGTTGGTACTCAATCATTTCAGTTACAAGCTCACAAGTCGAAGATGCATACGGCTCAATGTATACCAGCATTGGATTTTCAGGGAATTCTTCCCCGCGGCGGTGGTGATCAATAATAATTAATCGATTCTTCAACCGGTCGTAAAGTTCTGGATCATAAGTAATACTGTACTTAGAGTGATCTGTTAAAACTAGTAAAGACTCATCTGTTGCTTCTTCTAAAGCATCTTTAGGCGAAATAAATACATCTTTATCTATACCGGCAGCTTGCATTTTGGCAATCAAACGTCCCACATCATAATTAACGTGATCAACATCTAAAACAACACTAGCTTTTACACCATGAATTCGAGCAATTTTTACAATTCCAATTGCAGATCCAATCGCATCTAAGTCAGGATTTCGATGTCCTTGAACAAAAACATGGTCAACGCCCTTAAATAATTCTACCAAGGCCTGAGAAACCATTCTAGCTCTTACCCGAGTTCGTTTCTCCATTGGATTAGATTTTCCACCATAAAAATGAGCTTCATGACCCGATTGTTTTACAACAACTTGGTCTCCACCACGTCCTAAAGCTAAATCTAAGTTGGATTGAGCTTGATCAGCAATTTCATTTAAGCTTTCTGAGCCAAATGCAATCCCAATAGACAAGGTCAATGGCATATTCTTTCGACTTGATTCAGTTCTAACTTTATCCAAAATAGAGAACTTATCTTCTTCCATCTTGGCCAAATCATGCATATGCGTCAACAAAATAAAGTGATCTTCATCAATCCGTTTAAGATATGAATTAAATTGTCCAGCGTAATTGCTGAGGGCATTTTGGACATATGAACTCATATTTGTTAAGTTCTGATCACTCATAGATTGGCTTAATTCATCATAATTATCAATAAATATTAAGCCAATTGCTAATCTCTCCTGTTTATACTTTTCCTCAATATTGGCATAGCGCGTAATATCAAGTAAATATACGACACCCAAATCATCTTGGACAACCATTTCAAACTTTCGGTCGCCCCATTTAATAATTTTATTTTGATTGCTATTTGACTTAATAGCATCATCAACATATTTAGCTAACTCTTTATCTACTGAGGAGATAGAAGAGCCAATAATATCTTTACCATGCAAATACATTTGCAGATAAGGATTAATCCATTGAATTTGTCGATCTTTATCATAAAGCATAATTCCGAGAGGCATTTTAATCATAGCCTCTTGTTCCCCACGCTTTATGCGGTATGAAAGATTAGCAGCATAATTATTAGTATTCCCAGCTAGAACATAAATTCCATATATTACAAAAATAATTGTTAAGATGAACAGCAGCACCATAGCAAGTCCAAAAAGTGGACTAATTAATGTCCCAATAATTGCTCCTAATAAGGATAAAACAAGGACAATAATCAATGATGCTGTTAAACGTGTATCTTTAACAAATTCAGGCAATTCTAATTTGCGTAAAAAGCCTTTCATTGAAATTCCTTCCTGTTTATAGCATTAATATCATCAAAAATAATATACTGCATCACTTTATATTATACATCAAAAAATGCTTGCTTATCATCTAAGCTAAGCAAGCATCAGAGCATGTTATGTCGACGTAAATACCAAAGCAAAATTGCCATTACAATAATCGAACCTACAGTAATTATCACCCAGTCAAATGGATTATGAAAAATAGGCAAATCAACATTCATCCCAAAGAATCCTGTTACAATTGTTGGAATTGTTAAAAGAAGTGACCACACAGTCAAAAACTGCATGGTATTGTTTAAGTTATTATTCAGAATGTTGTTGGACGTCTTAGAGATTTCTTCAGTCACTTCACTATAAATTTTGATCATCTGTGAAGATTGCTGAACTTCAATGATAATATCGTCACACATTTCCTCTTCAGAAGCATTCATATGGAGTCCTGATTTTTTATTTTTTAGACTTTCAAGCATCATTAGATTAGTTCTAATTGAACTAGATAAATAAACCAAACTTTTTTCAACCTGTGATAATTCTTGTAAGTCTTTATTATGAATTCGCTCACTTAAGTTATTATCTAAAACTAATCGTTGACTGTTTAGCTGGCTAAGTGCCCTTTGAAAGTATTTCGTAACGGCAAAAAGAATAGCAAAAATCAATTCTTTTTCACTATGAATATGCTCATCGGGGCGTTGCCTAAATTCTTCAATCATATAAGTTGTATCAGGAGAATGAACAGTAAAAAGTGTATGATCGACCATTAAAAACTTTATTGGTAAAGTCGTAAAATGATCTGCATCAGCTGTTGGCCAAACTGGAACATCGTAAACCAACAAATCACTGTTAGTAATATAATCATGATCAAAGTGAGGACGTTCGTGAAGGTCGGTAATATAAGAGATAATCTCTGACGTTAAATCAAAATCATCTTTTAATAATCTAATATCATGATCGTCACAGTTATAAATATCGTACCATTTGTAGTCAAAATCAATGTTTCCGGCTAGTTTTTGCTTAATAATCATGACAATCCCTCCATTTACTTCTTTTATAATACCGCAAAAAACAAAATAAAAAGAGTAGCATAAGCTACTCTTTTTATTATTTGTGATCTGTTATTAGTCTTCTGCGACGAATGGCAATAAGCCCATAACACGAGCTCTCTTGATAGCAACAGTCAACTTACGTTGATTCTTTGCGCTAGTGCCAGTGACACGACGTGGTAAGATCTTACCTCTTTCAGAGATAAAACGTTTCAACAAATCAACATCTTTGTAGTCGATGTAGTCAATGTGGTTAGCTGCAATAAAGTCAACCTTACGACGACGACGGCCACCTCTTCTTTGTTGAGCCATATCAAAGATCCTTTCTAATTAAAATTAAAATGGGAGATCATCATCTGAAATGTCAATTGTGCTACCGGAATCTGCAAATGGATCTTGCGGTTTATTGCTTTCTCCACTAGCAGGAGCATTGTTCATGCTTGGTGCACTTGATCCACCAAAATTATTGGTACTTGGAGCATTTCCTCCTTGGGGAGCAAAATTGCCACCATTAGTCTGACGATTCTCACGATCACGACGTGATTCTAGTAAAGAGAAATTATCAACAATGACTTCAGTCACGTATACTCTCTTACCGTCCTTATCATCGTACGTTCTAGTTTGAATCCGACCTTGAATACCAACTAATGAACCCTTTGAAGTAAAGTTAGCAAAATTTTCTGCTGCTTTACGCCAAATTACACAGTTGATGAAATCAGCACCACGTTCACCTTGACTATTGGTATATTGACGGTCAACAGCTAGAGTAAACGTAGCAACTGAGATTCCACTCCCGGTTGTACGTAAATCAGGATCACGTGTTAAACGGCCAACAAGTACAACATTATTAATCATACTTTTGTCCCCTTCCTAATTCACGAAAACAAATTACTTGTCTAATTTTACAGTCATTGAACGTAAAATTTGGTTATCAATACGAGAAAGACGACCAAATTCATCAACTGGTTCAGAGTTTTCTGCAACGAAAGTCATAATGTGATAAGTACCTTCACGGTATTTTTCAATTTCGTATGCGAAACGTCTCTTACCCCAATCTTTAGATTCAAGTTCTTCAGCACCGTTGTCTGTAACAACCTTGTCGAAACGATCGATCAATGCTTTCTTTGAATCTTCGTCAATATCAGGCTTGATGATGTAAGTAACTTCGTACTTAGTTTTTGCCATAATAATTGCACCTCCTCTTGGACTAAATGGTTCTTGTAAAATCAAGAACAAGGAGTAATGAATAATATTACTCACAATGCTTGATTTTATCACAAAAACAAAAAATTACCAAATGTTTTTTCACGTGATCCTGAGTTTCATTACTCAATTACTATTACGCAAAAACTTTGGTAATTTTTTTATTTATTAATTTTCTTCTACTGAGTCTTTTTCATCAGATGATTCTTCATCCTCTTCACTAGCCTTAGGCACTGCCGTAATGCTTGCAACCTGTGCTCCGTCATCAACCTTAATTAAACGTACACCTAAAGTAGCACGACCAGTTTGAGAAACATCATCTACATCAAAACGAATCATAACACCTGCACTAGTAATTAGCATAATATCTTCATCGCCATTTACTACAGTTACACCAGCTAAAGGTCCATTCTTCTCAGTTATATTGGCAGTTTTAATTCCTTTACCACCACGTCCCTTAACTGGATATTCAGATGCTGCAGTTCGTTTTCCGTATCCCTTTTCAGAAATTACTAATACTTCTGAATCAGGTTTCAAAATATCAGATCCAACAACATAGTCATGGTCTCTTAAATTGATTCCACGTACACCAGCTGCTGTTCTTCCCATTGAACGAACATCTTTTTCATTGAAAGTTACTGCATAGCCTAAGTGCGTACCAATCAAAATATTTTGCTTACCATCAGTAGTCAAAACATTGTTCAATTCATCCTGGTCGCGAAGAGTAAGAGCAATTAAGCCACTACGACGAATGTTTTGGAATTCACTAACTTTAGTACGTTTTACTGTTCCCATCTTAGTTACAAAGAAGAGATAATTATCATCTGCACCTTCAGGAACATTAATTACAGCTTGGATCTTTTCACCCTTATCAAGCTCTAATAAGTTAACGATTGGTAAACCTTTAGCATTTCTACCAAATTCTGGAATTTCATAGGCCTTCTTTGAGTATACTTTTCCTAAATTGGTAAAGAATAACAAAAAGTCATGAGTACTTGAGAAGATCAAATGATTAATAAAGTCATCATCTTGAACTCCCATACCCTTTATTCCGCGTCCACCACGGTTTTGTACTTTAAATTCATCAGCTGGCATACGTTTAATATAACCGTTATGAGTTAAAGTTAAGAGTACGTCCTTTTGTTCGATCAAATCTTCGTCTTCAATTGAAACTGCTTCACCTTCGGCAATCTTAGTACGACGATCATCACCAAAGCGCTTCTGAATATCAAGCAATTCATTATAAATAATCTGATCAATTCGTTCAGGTTTAGCAAGAATATCTCTGTAGTCTGCAATTTTAGCTTGTAGATCTTGATATTCAGCTTCAATCTTGTCTCGCTCCAAGCCAGTTAAACGAACTAAACGCATATCCAAAATAGCTTGAGATTGACGATCGTCTAAACCAAAGTTTTGGATCAATTGTGCTTTAGCTATATCACTATTTTGTGAACCACGAATAATCTTAATGATTTCATCAATGTGGTCTAAGGCAATTCTTAATCCAGCTAAAATATGCGCTCTAGCTTCTGCCTTCTTCAAATCAAACTTAGTTCTGCGAGTAATAACATCTTCTTGGTGGTGAAGATAGTATTCAAGCATTTGTTTCAAAGTTAGGAAATGAGGAGCTCCATTGACAATAGCAACCATATTCATTCCAAAGTTTGCTTGCATTTGGGTTTCTTTAAATAAATTATTCAAAACCACACTTGCACTTGCATCCCTACGAATATCAATGGTAATTCTCATACCTGTCTGGTCAGATTCATCACGAACCCCAGTAATGCCATCAATAACTTTTTCACGAGCTAGGTCAGCGATTTTCTTAACCAATTCAGCCTTATTTACTAAGTAAGGTAACTCACTTACTACAATTCGTTCACGGCCACTTTTTTCAGTTTCAATATTGGTTTTAGCACGAACAATAATATTTCCTTTTCCAGTCTCGTAAGCACGATAAATTCCGCCGCGTCCCATTACAATACCACCAGTTGGAAAATCAGGGCCAGGTATTACCTTCATCAAATCCTTAGTTGTAACGTCAGGGTTATCCATTAACATGTGAATACCGCGAATTACTTCAGACAAGTTATGCGGTGGGATATTAGTAGTCATACCAACAGCAATACCACTAGCACCATTTACTAATAAATTAGGAATTCTAGCTGGTAAAACTGCAGGTTCATTTTCAGTATCGTCATAGTTACGTTGCCAATCAATAGTTTCTTTATTGATATCACGAAGCATTTCAACCGCAATTTTACTCATTTTTGCCTCAGTATAACGCATTGCGGCTGGCTCATCCCCATCGACAGAACCAAAATTTCCGTGTCCATCAACTAACATATAGCGATATGAGAAATCTTGAGCCATGTGAGCCATAGCTAGATAAATTGAAGAGTCACCATGTGGGTGGAATTTACCCATAACTTCACCGACAATTCTGGCACTCTTTTTATATTGCTTGTCTGGCGTAACACCTAATTCATGCATTCCGTAAAGAATACGACGCTGTACAGGCTTTAGACCATCACGAACGTCAGGTAGGGCACGAGCCACAATAACTGACATTGCATAGTCTAAGAATGAGCTACGCATCGTATGGGTTAAATCAACATTACGTATTCTATGATCTTGGGGTTGATTTTCGTTAGCCATCTAAAGCCTCCTAAGCATCTAAATTCTCAACGTATTTAGCGTTCTTTTCAATAAATTCTCGTCTTGGACCTACTTCATTACCCATCAAGAGGTCAAATATCTTGTCAGCATCTTCCGCATATTCAGGACTTACTCGATCTAACCGACGATTTTCTGGATTCATTGTAGTTTCCCATAGTTGTTCTGGATCCATTTCTCCTAGTCCCTTATAACGTTGAACAATTGGTTTAGGACTTGGTTGCAAGGTACCTAAGTAATCATGCAATTCTTCGTCGGTATCGAGATATTTCTCTACCTTACCTTGGCGAACTTGATATAGAGGTGGACGAGCGATATAAACATACCCTTTTTCGATCATTGGACGCATGTAGTTGTAAAAGAGAGTCAAAAGCAGAGTTCTAATGTGAGCACCATCGACATCGGCATCTGTCATGATGATCAATTTATGGTATCTTGCCTTTGAAACGTCAAAATCAGCACCAAATCCTGTACCTAAAGCGGTAAAGAGGGATCTAATTTCTTGGTTAGCAAGAATTCTATCCATTGATGCCTTTTCAACGTTCAAGATCTTACCTCTAATTGGCAAAATTGCCTGGGTTAAACGAGAACGTCCTTGCTTTGCAGATCCACCGGCAGAGTTACCCTCAACGATAAATAACTCTGAAATACTTGGGTCATTACTGGTATTGTCAGCTAATTTCCCTGGCAAGTTAGCAATTTCAAGTCCTGATTTCTTACGGGTAACTTCACGTGCACGCTTAGCAGCAGTTCTAGCTCTTTCAGCAAGTTGTCCTTTTTCAACAATCTTACGACCAACAGAAGGATTTTCCATTAAGAAACGACTAAACGTTTCTGAAAATGCTCGGTCCACTGCAGTTCTAGCATCTGAGTTTCCAAGCTTAGTCTTAGTCTGACCTTCAAACTGAGGATTAGGGTGCTTAACCGATACAACTGCCGTAATTCCTTCACGAATATCCTCACCAGATAAGTTGTCATCTTTATCTTTTAAGATTTTAGCCTTATGAGCATAATCGTTAACTACACGAGTTAGAGCAGTCTTAAAACCAGCTTCGTGCATCCCACCTTCATAGGTGTGAATATTGTTTGCAAAGGTCATTAAAGTGGTTTTATAGCCATTGGTGTATTGCAATGCAACTTCAACATCAATACCTTCATAATTACCTTCAACATAGATTGGTTCATCAAATAACACTTCTTGACCTTTGTTTAAAAAGGCAACGTATTCTTTGATTCCACCTTCAAAGTGGTAAACATCAGTTTCAGCACTTTCTTTACGCTTATCGGTAAAGGTTAATTTTAAGCCCTTGTTTAAGAAAGCAAGTTCACGAATTCTGTTCTTTAAAATTTTATCGTCGAAAGTTGTAGTTTCTGTAAAAATATCTGGATCAGGATAGAAACGAACGATTGTTCCATGTTCTTCAAGAGGTACAGTTCCCACTTGCTTCATTTCTCCTACTACACGGCCATGATCAAAAGAAATTGCATATTTCTTTCCATCCCTCATAACAGTAACCTCAAGTTTAGTTGAGAGGGCGTTTACTACAGAAGCACCAACACCGTGAAGACCACCAGATACTTTATATCCGCCACCGCCGAATTTACCACCAGCATGCAAAACAGTAAATACAGTTTCTAGGGCTGGACGACCTGTTTTAGCTTGAATATCAACCGGAATACCACGTCCATCATCTTGGACTGTAACACTGCCATCTTCATTAACAGTAATTTCAATCTTGGTCGCAAATCCTGCTAATCGTTCGTCAATACTATTATCAATAATTTCCCAAACAAGGTGGTGTAAGCCTTGGCTACTAGTTGAGCCAATGTACATACCTGGGCGCTTTCTAACTGCTTCAAGTCCGCCTAGAACTTGAATTTGACTTGCGTTATAAGTATCAGCACGCTTTTCAAAATCTTTAGCTTTATTTAATGCTGCCTTGCTCTTATCTTCTGCCATTTAACTCTCCTTTGTACTGATCGTTCCAGCAGAAATGTGATAGACCTTAGGTTCTTTCACGATTTCCCAAGAAATACCTTCTAAATCTGTTGTTGTGATAAAAGTTTGCGTTTTTCCATGAATATAATTTAGTAAACTACTTTGTCTTCGATGATCTAATTCGCTCATTACATCATCTAAAAGTAAAATTGGATACTCTTGTGTCAGTTCATGTACTAATTGAATTTCAGCCAACTTTACACTTAAAGAAATCGTCCGTTGCTGTCCCTGAGATGCAAAATCATGGGCATTTTTATCGTTAATCAAAAAATCCAAGTCATCTCGATGAGGTCCACTCAAAGTAGTCCCCTTTCGAATTTCATTAGGACGATTTTTTTTATAACTAGTAATAACTTTTTGATAAATGGTCTCTACATCATCATCTGGGGTAATTTCCTTAACTGATGGACGATAAAAAATCTGTAATTTTTCAGCTTGACCACTAATCTCACTATGAGCACTTTGAGCATATGAATTAAGTTTTTTAATATATTTGATTCTTCTAGAAATTATCTCCGCTGCAATTCCTGCAAGCTGATCTGACAAGACATCTAAAAAAACTAAATCATTTGCCTTTTTTATGCTCAATTGCTTTAAGTAATTGTTTCTTTGTTGCAGTACCTGACGATACTGACTTAAAAAATATAGATATTCTGAATTAATTTGCCCAAACTCTAAGTCCATAAAACGTCTTCTAATTGATGGAGCTCCTTTAACCAGGGCTAGGTCTTCGGGAGAAAACAAAATTGCATTCATTTGTCCTACATAAGCGGAAAGCTTCTTTTGCTCGAGTCTATTTACCCAAGCTTTTTTTCCGTTTGGTGTTAAACGTAATTTTAACTCTACTTCTAATTGACTTTTATGAACTTTTCCTTGTAAGCCCGCAAATTTACTTCCAAAACGAATTAATTCTTTATCGCTATTTGTTCGATGAGATCGAGTTAGAGCCAAAAAATAAATCGCCTCAAGTAAATTAGTTTTTCCTTGGGCGTTTGGACCAATAAAAATATTTACATGAGGGTCAAAATTTATCTTTAGTTCTTCAAAATTTCTAAAATCTTTCAATTCAAAGTTTGCAAGATACATCGGCTACTCTGAAATAAATTCATACTCTTCTCCAGCCAAGTTCAGTACATCTCCAGGATGTATTTTCTTTCCACGGCGATCTTCTACTTCACCGTTCAACTTAACAGGATTTTCTTTTAGATACCATTTAGCTTGACCACCAGAAGATATCACACTCTCTTCTTTTAAAAACTGAGCCAGCGTAATATATTCTCCCTTAATTGTGAATTTTTTGATAATATCACCCCATTTACCTTGTCATACCTAGTCATTATACCGTTTTTTTATGTGAAATTCAATTTTATGACGTATTGTAGCCTTTTTTAAGCCGCTTTATTCCAATTTAATATGACTATACTTAACTGGATGAAAATTCGCTTAATCAGCCTAAATTTAGCTTTTAAATACAATGCAAGAAAAAAAGAGCTACTTTTGTAGCTCTTTTTATAAATTAAAATGTTCTAACTGGCGTGATTAATTGAGTGAAATTAACATCTTGTTTTGCCGGTATCACTGTAAATGGTCTTAGCGGCTGGGTAAAGTTCATAATAATGGAATCAGTAATAGAGGCACGTAAAGCTTCTCTTAGATAATCAGGATTGAAGGAAATAGTTAAGCCATCTCCTTCAAGATTCTTAAAGCCAATTTCTTCTTCCACATTTCCTATTTCCGGTGAATCACCTTGGAGTTTAACTAATTGATTTTGAACATCAAGAGTCATCTTAACCACATTATTACGGCTTTCGTGAGTAAGAAGACTGGCACGTTCGAGAGAACGAGCTAAAACTGGTAATTCAAATTCAACTGATGTTGTAGATTCAGTTGGAATTAAACGATCAGTGTCTGGATATTGTCCATCAAGTAAACGTGAATAGAACGTAATGTTTCCAACTTCAAATAAAACTTGGTTTTCACCAGGATTTACTGTGATTTCAGGATCACTTTCTCCGATAATTCGGGATAATTCTACTAAGCTCTTTCCAGGAATAATTAAGTCAGTACTTGTTTGAGGACCATTTTCTAGAGAAATTTGACGTTGAGATAGTCGGTGACTGTCAGTAGCAACTGCTTTAATTGATGAATTGTTGAAGATAAAGTTAACACCAGTTAAAGTTGGACGACTTTCTTGAGTAGCGACTGCAAAAACAGTTTCGTTAATAATTTCTCTAAATGTTTTACCAGAAATTTTGAATGATGCATCAGTAGAAATTTCTGGTAAGTGTGGATAATTGTTTGCGTCTAAACCGTTAATCATGAATTCGGTATTTTCAGAAACAATTTTTGTTTGAAAACTTTCTTTTACTTCAAATGAAAAATCTTTACCTGGTAATTTTTTTACAATTTCACTGAAAAATCGTGCTGGTAAAACGATCGATCCCGTAGATTGGACAATTAAATCATCGTTTACTGGGATTTGAATTTCAATAGAAATGTCAGTATCACTACCGGTTAAAGTAAGCATTTCATCGGTAAGGGTAAGTTTTATACCACTTAATATTGGAATAGTAGCACGTGAAGAAATTGCACGCATAGCATTATTTAGGTTTTCGAGGAATAAATTACGATTAATTGTAAACTGCATCGTTTACCTCCTGTGAAGTTTTATGTACTTTGTTTTATTTAATTATATATTTAAATACTTAGAAGTAGTAGTAGGGCCAGTGGAATCTGTGGGAAAGTAGACAAACACCTGAATAAAACGGACTTTTGTCTGTTTAACAAATGTGGACAAAAGCAAAAGTTATCCACATGTTATTAACTTTTAGTGTTCTAGCATGGCTTTCAAATCATAGACAGCTGCTTTAATTTCAGCATCTGTTTTTAGAGCACGAGAAATTTTATCGCAGGCATGCATAACTGTTGTATGATCTTTGCCACCAAATTCTTGACCAATTTTTGGCAAACTAGAATCTGTTAACTCACGTGAAAGATACATTGCAATTTGGCGGGGAACGACAATTTGCTTAACTCGCTTTTTTCCTTTTAATTCAGTGGTTGAAGTTTGGAAATAGTTTGCAACAACCTCTTGAATTTTCGAAATCTGAAGTCCTCTATTTTTTTGTACAAGTTTTAAATCGGCCAAAGCTTCTTTAGCTAGATCAACGTTAATATCTTCTCGTTCAATAGTGGCATGAGCTTGGACCTTAACTAAGGCTCCCTCAAGTTCTCGAATGTTGGTATCAACTTGTGAAGCAATGTAGTCAAGCGTACTGTCATCGATTGACAACCCATCAGTTTCGGCTTTTTTACGTAAAATTGCGATTCTAGTTTCTAAATCAGGCGGTGTAATTTCTACTTGTAGTCCCCATGCAAACCGAGAGACTAAACGTTCTGATAATTCAGGAATTTCAGTTGGTAGACGATCACTAGTCATTACAATTTGTTTTTGATCATTATAAAGAGTTTCAAAGGTATGGAAGAACTCTTCTTGAATTCCCTCTTTTTTAGAAAAGAATTGAATATCATCTACTAGTAAGAGATCACAGTTCCTATATTTATTACGAAATTCAGCTTGAGTTTTATTTTTTATTGAATTAATAAAGTCATTTACAAAGGTCTCGCTTTGAATATAGACCACTTTTGCATGTGGCTTTTCAGCGAGCATTTGGTGTCCAATAGCTTGCATTAGGTGAGTTTTACCTAAACCAACTCCACCAAAAATAAATAAAGGATTATAGAAACTACCTGGATTATCTGCTACGGCTAAAGCTGCCCCGGCAGCAAGTTTATTTCCCTCACCTTGAACAAATGTGTCAAAGGTATACTTACTATTTAATTGAAGATCTTGAGCAAATTCATTACGACGATCTTCTAATATTTCTTGATTAGTTTTAATTCTCGGTTTTGGTGTAACTAAACGTTCAGGACCTTCTTTACCAGCAACTTCGAACTTAGGTTGAATTTCCATATCCGCATAAGCGTAAGCTTCCTGGATTAATTGTGATGCTAAATTCTTTTCCCAATATCCTTTTGCAACAGGAGATTCAACAGCAATTATCATTTCTTTTGTCTTTTTATTAAAGGAAATAGGTTTAGTATTTTTAAACCAAGCATTATAGGCAACTGTGCTGTAGCTTTTTTTCATCTCAGCATTAAAAAATTGCCAAAATTTATCTAGATCAAACAAAAAAATTCCTCCAAATACTGTATTATCCACAGAATAAGTCAAAATAAGTTTAGCATGAATTAAAAAAGTTTTCCACAAGTAATAAAAGAAACTAACATATACACAGTACTGTGGAAAATAAAAAGATAAAAATCCACTAGGACTTGAAATAAAATTTCATAAAATAATTATCCACAGCATCTTGTGGGACTTTATTATGCTATAAATCAGTGTTTGAATATCTTTTTATTAGATTATACACAAGGTGTTTATTATATTCTAAACAGGGTGTGAATTGTGCATAACTTTGAGAATTATGCTGTTGATAAAAATAGATAGAAAAAACAAAATAAAGATATCCACAAAATTGAAACTAGAAAAATCTTTTAAAAACACTTTTCTTTTCAGGAAAATTTTGATAAGGACTTGGTTTTTTTGTTTAAATATGCTATTCTATCTTAGAAATTGTGCTTATTAAGCATTGAAAAACGGAGGTGCAACATTAATGTCAACTAAGAGAACTTACCAACCTAAGAAGCGTCACCGTTCACGCGTTCACGGTTTTATGAAGCGTATGGCTACAGCAAACGGCCGTAAGGTTTTAGCAAGACGCCGTAAAAAGGGTAGAAAAGTCTTATCTGCTTAAGCCACTGAAGCTCAGTGGTTTTTTTAATTTAAGTAAGGATGAACCAGATTGAGAAAAAGCTACCGTGTAAAAACTGAGAGAGACTTTCAAAAAGTTTTTAAAGAAGGACAGTCAATGGCTAATCGCGGCTTTGTTGTCTATACCTTACCCAAAGAAAATCAAAAGCATTTTCGCGTTGGAATTTCTGTTGGGAAAAAAGTAGGTCATACGGCGGTAGCACGTAATCGCCTCAAACGGTTCATTCGTGCTACACTGACAGAACTTAAGCCAGAGATAAGGCCTGATTTAGACTTTTTAGTAATAGCTCGACCTTATGCACGAGATTTTGATATGGGACGAACCAAAAAGAATCTTATTCATGTTTTAAGGTTAGCCAAGGTCTTATCGAGCGAAGAGACGGAAATTGAGGAAAAGTAGAGTGAGAAATCATTTGTCTAAGAAAAATTGGAAACTGATTCTATTAGCTTTAGGAATGCTTGCCTTAACGTTAGTAGTTACAGGTTGTGCATCAACTAATGGAACAAGTGTTGCTCCTATTTCTCATACTAGTGGCAATTGGTGGGATCGGTATATTGTTTACTATATTTCCCAATTTATTCTTTGGATTGCAAGTTTAGTTCATGATTCCTATGGTTGGGCAATCATTATCTTTACTATTATAGTAAGAATAATTTTATTACCATTGAATGCCATTTCTATTAGAAGCATGGCTAAGCAGCAAAAAGTGCAACCACAGATGGATGCATTGCGTAAAAAGTATCCAGGTAAGGATGTTGAGTCACGTCAAAAGTTACAAGAAGAAACTAGCAAGTTGTATAAAGAAGCTGGTATTAATCCATATACTGGATGTTTACCAATGTTAATTCAACTACCAGTTATGTATGCTTTGTATCAAGCAATTTGGCGGACTCCACAGTTGCAAAATGGTCGGTTTTTGTGGATGGATTTGGGACGTCCCGATCCATATTACATCATGCCTATCTTGGCGGCTGTATTCACTTTTATGAGTACGTACATCAGTCAGATGTCAACGCCCCAATCCTCACAAAATGGAATGACTAAGGGAATGACATACTTGATGCCTCTTATTATTGGGGTTTCAGCAATTGGTATCCAATCTGCGATTTCACTTTACTGGGTGATTTCCAACTTATTCCAAGTAGTTCAAACCTTTATTTTGCAAAATCCATTCAAGTATCAACGTGAACTTGAGGAACAAAAGAAGGAAGAACGTGAACGTCAGCGCAAAGTTCGTCGCGCATACAAACGTTTAGGACATAAACAACAAAAATAAATTATCTTTAATTTGAAGATAAAGTAGTCAAAGTGCTTTATCCATCATTATTTTTTGTAGTGGTGGAGTGGGCACTTTTTTTATTGAGATTATTTTATGTAGGTGAAAAAATGGCACAAGTATTAACACAATTTGATACAATCGCTGCAATTTCTACTCCTATTGGCGAAGGAGGTATATCGATTGTTCGTCTATCTGGTGAAGATGCGGTCGCGATTGCTAATAAACTTTTTAAAGGAGCAGATTTAACTAAGGTTCCCTCACATACAATTCATTATGGACATATCGTTGATCCTAAAACTAAGGATGTTGTAGACGAGACAATGGTTAGTGTGTTACGCGCACCAAAAACTTTCACTCGAGAAGATATGGTTGAAATCAATTGTCATGGTGGAATGATTGTAACTAATGATATTTTGCAGCTACTTTTGGCAAACGGTGCTCGAATGGCTGATCCGGGTGAATTTACTAAGCGCGCCTTTATGAATGGTCGTATTGACTTAACGCAAGCTGAATCTGTAATGGATATTGTTCGGGCTAAGACGGATAAGTCTCGTCAAGTTGCTATGACACAATTAGCTGGTGGATTGTTAGATAAAATCAGAACAATGCGTCAAGAACTTTTAGATACAATGGCTCATGAAGAAGTGAATATTGATTATCCAGAATATGATATGGACGATTTAACTTCTCAAGAAATGAAGAAGAAGGCCGAAGAAGTTTCAAAGCAAATTGATCAATTGCTAAAAACAGCTCAGGAAGGGAAAATTATCCGTAATGGTCTAGCAACGGCTATCGTGGGAAGACCAAATGTTGGTAAATCCTCTCTTTTAAATTATTTAACGCAGGACGATAAGGCAATTGTTACTGATATTGCGGGAACAACAAGAGATACACTTGAAGAATATGTTTCTGTTAAAGGCGTACCGCTGAAGCTGATTGATACTGCTGGGATTCACCATACAGAAGACAAGGTCGAAAAAATTGGAGTTGAACGTTCAAAGAAAGCTATCGCTGAAGCTGATTTGGTGCTTTTACTTCTGGATGCAAGTCAAGATTTAACAGACGAAGATAAAAATTTATTAAATTTAACTGCTAATAAAAAACGAATTATCATTTTAAACAAACAAGATCTAGGTACAAAAATTTCCCAGGAAATGATAAGAGAAATTACTGATAATCCAATTATTGTAACTTCAATCTTAAAGCAAGAAAATATGGATGCGCTTGAGAATGCAATTGAGCAATTATTCTTTAGCGGAATAGAAAATTCACAAAATCAAATCTTGGTAACAAATCAAAGACAAGCTGGTTTATTAGCCAAAGCAAAGCAATCTTTAGAAGACGTTGTCAATGGAATTGATGATGCAATGCCTTTAGATTTGGTTCAAATTGATCTCAAAAATGCTTGGGATACTTTGGGTGAAATTACTGGTGAAAGTGCACCTGATGAATTAATTACCCAATTATTTAGTCAATTCTGTCTTGGAAAGTAGGATGAAAATGAAGACTTACGAATCAAATGAATATGATGTAATTGTTGTTGGAGCAGGCCATGCGGGAGTAGAAGCAGCCTTAGCATCAGCACGAATGGGAGAAAAGACGCTTCTTTTAACGATCAATTTAGACATGGTAGCTTTCATGCCATGTAATCCATCAGTTGGTGGACCAGCAAAAGGCACTGTTGTGCGTGAAATCGATGCTCTTGGCGGAGAAATGGGTAAAAATATTGATGCCACTTATATTCAAATGAGAATGCTCAATACAGGTAAGGGTCCGGCTGTTAGAGCGTTGAGGGCACAAGCCGATAAATGGCAATATCATGAGCGTATGAAAGATACAATTGAAAACGAGCCTAATTTAACTTTACGTCAAGCTGTTGCAGATGAGTTGATCGTTGAAGATGGAGTATGTAAAGGGTTGATTACTAATACTGGTGCAAAGTACTATGCTAAAAGCGTTGTCTTGACCACAGGAACAGCTGCTAGAGGAAAAATTATTATTGGAGAATTGGCTTATTCTTCAGGTCCTAATAACTCACTTCCATCTGTTAAATTACCTGAAAATCTTGAAAAGTTAGGCTTTAAATTACGTCGTTTTAAGACTGGTACTCCTCCTCGAGTGGATGGAAATACTATTGATTATTCAAAAACTCAAGAAGAGCCTGGAGACAAAGAACCAAGACATTTTTCTTACACTAGCAAAGATAGTGATTACCTAGAAGATCAAATGTCTTGTTATATGACTTACACTAATACCGTAACGCATGATATTATTCGTGCAAATCTTGATCGTGCTCCAATGTTTTCTGGGGTTATCAAGGGTGTAGGCCCACGTTACTGTCCTTCAATTGAAGATAAGGTAGTTCGTTTTGCAGATAAAGATCGTCACCAAATTTTCTTGGAACCAGAAGGACGCCATACTAAGGAAATATACGTAGGTGACTTTTCTACTTCAATGCCTGAAGAAGTACAATTGAAGATGCTTCATAGTGTTGCTGGTCTAGAAAAAGCAGAATTAATGCGCCCAGGATATGCAATTGAATATGACGTAATTGAACCTTGGCAATTAAAGCATACATTAGAGACAAAAAATATTAAGCACCTCTTCACTGCTGGTCAAATGAACGGAACATCGGGTTATGAAGAAGCAGCCGGTCAAGGATTAATTGCTGGTATCAATGCAGCCTTAAGTGCTCAAAATAAGCCTGGATTTACTTTACAACGTGATGAAGCATATATTGGGGTCTTAATTGATGACTTAGTAACTAAAGGAACAAATGAACCATATCGTTTGCTAACTAGCCGGGCAGAATATCGTCTTCTTCTTCGTCACGATAATGCAGATTTGCGTTTGACTGAAAAAGGTCATGAATTAGGCTTGATTTCAGAAGATCGTTATAAGGAATTCCAAGATAAAAAGCAAGCTATTTCCCAGGCAATGGAAGCTATTAAGAAAGTTACCATTCACCCTACTGATGAGGTTCAAGAATATTTAGCTAGTGTTAAGCAAGATCGTTTGAATACAGGAGTTAGCGGCGCAGACTTTTTGAAGCGACCACGTGTAACTTTTGACGCAGTTGAAAAATTAAGTGGTGAAACTTTAGCTACTGATCGCTATGTGAAAGAACAAGTTGAAATTGCATTGAAATATGAAGGTTATATCAAGAAGGAAAAGACCTTGGTTGATCGTTTGCATCGACTTGAATCAAAGAAAATTCCAGTAGATATTGACTACAACGCAATTCCAAGTTTGGCAACTGAGGCACGTCAAAAATTTGAAAAGATTCGTCCTGAGTCAATTGCTCAAGCTGAAAGAATTTCTGGTGTAAATCCAGCTGATTTGGCAATATTAACGGCATATATTCAACAAGGCCGAATTGCAAAAGTGAAAAATAAATAATTAGTTTTAAAGCAAAAAAAATAAAAAATTTTTTTGCTTTTTTTGTTGAGTATGATCACTTAATCACAGTTTAAAGTTGCTACCTAATGATAAGTTGTGAAAGAAGAGTAAATAGTTTGTGAATTAATTATTTTTGATAATGAGTAAATACAGGACTAGCAGTCACAGCAACCGCTTTCAATTGTGTTACAAATGTGCTTTAATCAAGGTGTAAGAAAAAACATTAAGGAGATGCTTATAGACTATGACAAAGATTAGTGGCTCAGATGCAATGTTCCAAGTCTTATATGACTGGGGTATTGACCATATATACGGTTTTCCAGGCGGCTCATTTGACTCAACAATGAATGCAATTCATAATTGGCGAGATAAGATAAAGTTTATTGAAGTAAGACATGAAGAAGCTGGTGCCTTAGCAGCTTCTGCTGAATACAAAATTAGTGGAAAAGTAGGAGTTTGTTTTGGTTCTGCAGGTCCTGGTGCCGTTCACTTAATGAATGGACTTTATGATGCAAAATATGACAAGACACCAATGGTTGCAATTGTTGCTAATGTTCCAACAAGTCGTCAAGATATTGATTTCTTCCAAGCTTTTGATGAAAAGCCATGGTTTGATCCAGTCGCTGTTTGGAATCACCAAGCAAAGACAGCGGAAGCTATTCCAGTTTTAATGGATGAAGCAATTCGTCAAGCTTATCAAAAGAAGGGTCCAGCTGTTTTAATCTTACCGAAAGATTTTGGTTGGGATAAGATTGAAGATAACTTCCGTAATAATGCTGCAGCACACAAGATTGTTCCTAATTTTCCAGCACCACGCAAGGAACAAATTGATAAAGCACTTGAATTAATTAAAGAAGCTAAAAATCCAATTATTTACTTTGGTCATGGTGCCCAAGATGCTAGTGCAGAGTTAAAGGAATTTTCTGATAAATTTAAGATGCCATTAGTCTCATCAGTTTTAGGAAAAGGAATTGTTGAGGATGAGTTCCCAGCATATATGGGTTCAATTGGTCGTGTGGGTGCTAAGCCAAGTAATGACATTCAAACTCATGCCGATTTAGTAGTTTGGGTTGGTAACAATTCACCATTCTCTATCTTCTTCTTCAATCCTAAGGCAAAAGTAATTCAAATTGATATTAATTCTGAAAGATTAGGCAAACGTCATGCTGTAACTGTTCCAATGTTAGCAGATTCTAAGAAGACTTTGCATGCTTTAATTGAAGCGGGCGAAAATCGTTCGGAGTCTCCATTGTATAAGGCAGCGCTTGCTGATCGTGAAAACTGGGATGCTTGGATTGAAAGCTTTAACAATTCAGATGAAATGCCGATGAGAGTTGAGCCAATCTTTGATGTAATTAATAAAAAGGCAGCTTCAGATGCAGTATTTGCAGTTGATGTTGGTAACGTAAATATTAACTTTGACCGCTTAATGCATTTGCATCATGATCAAAAGTGGACTACTTCTGGTTTATACGCAACTATGGGATATGGGGCTCCTGCTTCTTTAGCAGCAGCAACTATTTATCCAAACCATGAAGTATGGAACTTAGCTGGTGATGGCGGTTTTGCAATGATGAACCAAGAGCTTTTAACTCAAGCACGCTACAACATGCATGTTATCAATGTAGTCTTTACAAATGAAACTTTAGGTTACATTGAAGCTGAACAAGTTGATGAATCGCATCAACCATTGTCAGGGGTTATTTTGCCAGATAATGATTGGGCTATGTCTGCTGAAGGTATGAATGTAAAAGGCTTTACTGTTCGTACCAAGAGAGAATTTGAAGATGCAGTAAACGCTGCTCAACAAATGGAAGGTCCAGTTTTAATTGACTGTAAGATTACTCATGAAATGCCATATTCAACTGAATTAAATACTTTAGATGATCCAGCATTTGTTGAAAAATATGATGCTCAAGCTTTAAAGCCATTTAGTTACTTTGCTGGTAAATATGGTGTTGAAGCTGATGCTGCATCAGGTGCTTCTGAACATACTGAGCCAGAAGCAGTAGAAGCTAAGGAAGACGCTTCATCAGGTGCATCTCGTCATTAATTTCCTAGGAAATAATTAAGTAAAGAGTTCACATAATTGAACTCTTTATTTTTTTGATAAAAAGTAAGCAAAGTTGTGCGAAATTTGTAATAAAAAAGTATACTAGTAGATGAATGAATTTTATTAAATTATGTGGAGGCAAAAATATGCAACAATTTGGGGTTATTGGCTTGTCCGTTATGGGTAAAAACCTTGCCTTAAACGTTAAAAACCATGGATACTCTGTCTCTGGATTTTCGATTGATAAACCAGAGGTCGATGCTTTAGCGAAATACGAAGATAAAGATTTAAAGCCAACTTATACTTGGGAAGAATTTGTTAATTCACTAGAAAAGCCACGAAAAATCTTGATTCAAATCATGGCTGGTAAACCAGTTGATGAAACTTTACAAAAACTATTGCCTCTTTTAGATAAGGGCGATATTTTAATTGACGGTGGTAATTCTAATTTTCATGATACTAATCGTCGCTATAAGGAAATGGAAAAGCATGGTATTCACTTCATTGGTATGGGTGTTTCTGGCGGTGAAGAAGGAGCTTTGAACGGTCCTGCCTTAATGCCAGGTGGTGATGAAAAAGCTTATGAAGAAGTATCGCCAATCCTTGAAGCTATGGCTGCCAAGACTCCAACTGGTCAACCATGTGTCGGATACATTGGACCAGCAGGTAGTGGTCACTATGTGAAGATGGTTCACAATGGTATTGAATATGGTATTATGCAGATTATTTCTGAAGTATACGATGTTCTCCGCACCGTTGGTCATTATTCAAACGATGAAATGAGTGAAATCTTTAAGAATTGGGATAAGGGTGGTTTACAAGCTTATTTAATTGAAATCACTTCTAAGGTCTTAAAACAAAAGGATAACTTAACTGATGATCATATTATTGATCATATCTTAAATGAAGCTTCTTATAAGGGAACTGGTAACTGGATGCTTGAAGATGCAATTCGTTTAGGTGCTCCAATTACTGTAATTGCAGAAGCCGTTCTTGCTCGTTTTATGTCAAAAGCAACTTTGAGAAATGATCCTGAACCAAAGATTGACCCAGAGAAAGCTCCAAAGGACTTAGTTGATCAACTTGCAAAAGCCTTATACTTAGCTATGGCTGTTTCATATGGTCAAGGATTTGAGCAATTAACGATGGCTGCAAAAGCTTATAACTGGCGCTTGCACTATTCAACTATTGCCCAAAACTGGGAAGCTGGATGTATCATCCGCTCACAAATGCTTCATGATATTAAGTTTGCGTATAATGCTGATAAAGACTTGCCTAACTTATTCAAGGCTCCATTTTTTGATAAGGTAAAGAAAGAAAATATTGGCGCTCTTAGAGATGTGGTTAAAATTGCGGCTGATGCTGGCGTACCAACTCCAACTCTTAGTGCAGCTTTGAATTACTTGGAATCTATTTTTAATCCACGCTTACCTCAAAACATTATTCAAGGTCAACGTGATTACTTTGGTGCTCACACTTACCAAAGAAATGATCGTCCAGGTACTTTCCATACTGAATGGTACGAAGAAAAATAACAATGTTTCACATGAAACTAAAAAAGTCACTACAGATGTAGTGACTTTTTGCGTTAAAATAAAGCAGTAGCTAATAAATAGGGATGTAGGTAAGTAAGAATGAGGAAAGAAGAAAAAGATAATCTAAAATTGATGCTGCAGGCATTAATTGTAGGGCTAATTGCAGGTGCCGTAGTTGGACTATTTAGATTTGGAATTGAAAAGACGTCTGCTTTTTGGCTCTATCTTTTTAAAGAGGCCCATAATAATCCAGTTTGGTTTGTTGCAATTGTTCTTGGGTTAGCCGCAGTAGGGATCATAGCGGGATATTTTGTTAAACAGTATCCACACGTTGGAGGATCCGGTATTCCGGAAGTTAAATTACAGCTTCAAGGTAAGCTCCAACTTAAATGGTGGCAGATTTTGTGGAGAAAGCTCATCGGGGGAATCGTAGTAATTGGAACAGGCTTGTTTCTAGGACCTGAGGGACCATCCCTTCAACTTGGTTCATCCATTGGCCAAGGAGTGGGTGAGAAGCTAAAACAAAGTAAATACAATCAAAGGGTGTTACTTGCAACGGGAGCTGCCAGTGGTTTGTCAGCTGCATTTGGAGCACCATTGAGCGGAGCACTATTTGTTTTAGAAGAAATTTTTCATAATTTTTCTCCGCGAGTTTGGATGAATTCCTTGGTAGGAGCAATTGCCGCTAATTTTATGGTGTCCTACTTTTTTGGCTTACACCATGCTTTAGGGATGCCATATGATCATTCATTTCCAATTTATTTGTACTGGCATTTGGTGATTTTAGGAATTATCCTGGGACTATTAGGCCATTTATATAAAAAAGGTTTATTTGGATTAAAAAAAGTCTATTTAAAAATTACCTGGTTACCACGTTGGCTACATGGTTTAATTCCATTAGCACTTTTAATTCCAATTATGTATTATTGGCCATTAATTACTGGACCAGGTAATCGTTTAATTTTATCTTTACAAAAAATGCTCACTCAAAGTGGATGGGCACTAGTTGGAATTTTAGCGTTTTACTATGTAATGCGAATCGCCTTTTCCATTATTTCTTATGATTCCGGGTTACCTAGTGGTATATTTTTACCAATTTTAACTATGGGGGCTCTAATTGGAGCAACCTATGGTACATTAATGGTACAACTTGGCTTAATGCCTGCACACTTAGTTATTAACTTGATAATTTTTTCAATGGCAGGCTATTTTGCCGCTATAATTCGCGCTCCATTTACAGCAATAATTTTGATTACTGAAATGGTGGGGTCTCTTCTTCACTTAATGCCACTAGCTGTTGTGGCATTTATTGCACTTTTAATCGATCAGATTCTTGGTGGAAAGCCAATTTATGATAGTTTAGCAGCTGCCATGATGCCAGAAACACGTTTACACCCAATATCAGGTGAAGAAGACGAATTAGATATTCCAGTATATGAAAATAGTAAGTTAGTAGATCAGGAAATCAAGAATATTAAATGGCCAGATAATGTACTTGTTAGAACGATTAGAAGAGGAAGTCGAGAAATAATTCCTCATGGTGATACCGTAATTGTAGCAGGAGATTTATTAATTCTAGGAGTTGATCATAATAAACGATCAGCTGCTTATGATGCAATGAAAGAACTGCAGGGCGTAGAACTTGATGGATAAAAATATCTGAATAAACACAAATAAGCCCTCTAGCTTAAAGTAAGCTGGAGAGCTTATTTTTATAATTATTTAAATAGTTGTGTTATTACTTTTTCAACTTCTTCCAGGCCTTTTTAGAACCGCGATCTAAATCCTTGTTTAGTTTATATTCTTGCCAATCTTGAACAAATAATAAATCAAGGTTATAACCTGCAGGATAAAGTTCTTCAGCTTTTCGAACTAATTTTGCTCCTTTTAAGGGTACAGTCTCAAAAGTTCTATTAACGAAAACCACAATTTGATTCGCTATATCGGCGTTCTCATAAAAGAGTACTTCTTGGTGATATTTTGGTACTTTAATTCGATCGCCTTTTTTAAAAGAAGGTAGGGATTTAATTTTTTTCGGCTTATTCTTAAATTTAAGATTAGCTTGTTTTAGAGGAAAGATTCCTGTGTTTAAGAAATCTTTAGCTTCTGACAGTACGTTTTCAGGCATACCACTTTTTTCTGCAATCCAGAGCGCACGACTAGCACCTACTTGATTTAAAAGTAGTTTATAGGTGGGATGTAGAGTTTGTAAGTCAAAATCCATTGCTGCTGTAATAAAAGCAGGATTTTTAGTTGAATAATCTTTTATAGCGCTATAGTGGGTAGTTGCTAAGATTAGGCATCCTTTTAGCTGCAGGGTTTGTAAAATAGCAATAGCAAGGGCTGCACCTTCATTGGGATCCGTTCCACTACCCAGTTCGTCTAACAAAATCAGACTGCTTGGAGTGGCCTTTTGAACAATCTCTGCCATCTTTTTCATTTCAGCAGAAAATGTTGAGAGAGAGTTATCTAAGTCTTGATGATCACCAATTGAAGTATAAATTTCTGTCATAAGCGGAATGGAACACGGTGCTGCACTAGGTAAGAAGAGACCAAATTCAGTCATTGCAGTGGCTAAGCCAACAGTTTTGAGTGTGACAGTTTTTCCACCTGCATTCGGCCCAGTAATAATTAAGCCATGTTTAGTTGGATCTAACTTAAGAGATAAAGGAACGGGGTTACTTAACAAGGGATGCTTCATTCCATTCAATTGAAGCTCATTTTGTTCATTTAAAATTGGTCGTTTGCCACCAATAGCATGCGAATATTTTGCGCGTGCTAAGATACAATCTAGATCAACAATAACGTTAAGATTGGCTTCAAAATTAGGTAGTTCATTATAGACTTTAGCTGTTAAATTCCCCAAAATTTGAGATTCAATTAAGTAAATCTGATTTTCAACTGTAGTTTTTTCTTGGGTAAGGTGAAGGATCTTAGTTGGCTCAATGAAAACAGTTGTCCCATTATTAGATTGATCAATAATATTTCCACCAAAAGTATGCTTAAAGCTTGCCCTAACAGGAAGAGTATAGTGATTATCTTTTTGAATAATCTGAAAATCTTGCAACATTGATTGGTACTTTTTTGTCTGCAAGTATTTCTGTAGGGTTTCCTTGATAGTTGTATTTAATTTACTACTTCTTTGGCGTAGTTTAGTCAGATCTTTATCGGCTCGATCTGAAACCTCTCCGCGTTCAATATCTCGATAAATTACTTCTTCTAATTTATCGAGAATAGTTAGACTATCACAATAGCTTGCCATAATCGGAACGTTACTTCTTTGTTTATCAAAAAAGCGTACTAATAAGCGGGTAACCCGTATAAAGTCGGCAACTTGTTCTAGTTCGCGGGGATTTAAGATATATCCCTTTTTCACCTTATTTATGATTGGCATAAAAGCATCTGAATTAATAAAAGGGATATGTAGACCGTGATCTAAAATCCAGATCATTTCTTCCGTTTCATCTAATAACGCATTTGCTTTGACTAACTTGCTTGCAAGTGGTTGAGCTAAAATTTTCTCCTTAGCTTCTGGTGAAACGGCATAGTGGGCTACAAGTTTACGTACACGTGAAAATTCGATTTCGTCAGTATTATTCAATTTTGTTTTTCTCCTTAAGAAAATAGATTTTAAATTTGTTTTTCTCAAGAGAAAGTAAATTAGTCCCTTGAGACTAAAATACAATTAGCATCATATAGCAATATGTCCTTTTCTAAATTATTGATTCTAATGATATAACATTTTTTCGAAAAAAGCACTGGGGGAAGAAAAGAATTAAGTGTATATCAATATCTTTGCAGTAGAGTATAAAATAATTTGATGAACGAATAAAAAAGATAAGAAGTCGAGTTGATTCTAATGAGTTTTCGGCAAATAAAAACCACCGACTTTACAATTGCCAGTGGTATAATAAAATCAGGAATAAAGATATTGCGAAACATGAGTTTAGTCATGCAGAGCGTGGGCGGTCTTAGTGACCGTCTTTTTTGTTAAATAAGGTCTTTATGAGTCATCTATTATAGAGGTGATCAAGGTGGACACAAGAGTTGATAATAGAATCTCAGCTGGTATAAAACAAAAGGCTAGCAAAGCGTTAGCAGATCCTGCTCTCCCAAAATATTGGGACATTCCTAATGTGAAAACAATGAACTCTATTGAAGAAGCAATAGATGATTTAAAAACTAATAAATTAGAGGGAACAATGTCTTATCCTGAATTAGAGAAACTGCTAGATGAGTAAAGTTTTTCGACTAGTTGATTTAAAAATCGGCATAGGGGTAAATATATTTAACTGGGATGAGTACCCATTCTAATTTATGTAGATAATAAAACTTTATAGGAATAAGTCTTATGTACTTTTTATTTTGGAGTCAAGGTTACGCGACTCCTTTTTTGCTAACTAAAACGATTTAATTAGCACCACGTGTACTTTAATCAATATGTAAAAAAGAGAATCATGATGTTATTAAACGATGTCGTAACTTAATGACATTAATATCAAAGGATTCTCTTTTTGTGTTTGTCGAGACTTTATATGTTTGATGGTAAAAATATTTTTATCATTCATTTACTCTTACATAATCATCGATTTGCTTTAGGTATAGAGCTTTCTGTTCATTACTAATCCATGAAGTTTCAAAAGAGTTCTTAGCTAATTGGACGATTTGATCTTTATTTAAATCAAAGTTTTTAGCAAGGGCATAGTAATTATCAGAAATATAACCACCAAAATAAGCTGGGTCATCAGAGTGAATAGAGACTTTTACACCTTTATTTAATAGTTCAAGTATTTCTTTACCTTTCATTTCAGGAGAAACAAAAGAATTAGAAAGAGGGCAAGCGGTAAAACCAATTTCATTTTTAGCAGCGTATTCAACTAAGTCTGGATCTTCTACAATATTAGTTCCATGATCTATTCTTTCAGTACCGATTACTTCAAGAAGCTCTCTGATATGTTCAATAGAATTTTTTTGGTCAATATCTGCATGTGCTGTAATGTGAAGATTATGAGTAGTAGCATCAGTGAATTGATTAAAAAATTTCATTGGTGGATTATTGTGTTCGTCAGAATCAAGTCCTATTCCAATAAATTTATCCTGATATTTTAGAGATTCTTCTAATGTTTTACGAGCAGATTCACGTGAATAATCACGTAAGAAACACATAATTAAGCGCGCATCAATATTAAGAGCACGTGCATCAACGGTTGCTTTGTATAAACCATTGATTGCGGTTTCAAAAGGTATGTTACGACTAGTGTGTGCCTGTGGATCGAAGAATATTTCAACATGACGAACATTATTTTTGGCAGCACGATGTAAATAGTCCATTGCTAAGTCGTAGAAATCCTGTTCTGTTTCTAAGACATTCATTGCAGGATAATAAACTGCTAAAAATGATGCTAAATCAGTAAATTTGTATGAATCCTTAACTTCTTGAATAGTAGATTGACCAATATCAACATGATTTCTTTGAGCAAGTTTTAATTTTAATTCGGGTTCTAAAGTACCCTCAATGTGAACGTGAAGCTCCGCCTTAGGTAAACCTTGTACAAATTCTTTACTAACCTTTACAGACATTTACAATAACCTCCAAAATAAATGTTCTTTTTTTGACGATTTACAAACATAGTATCTATTAAATTTTATTTAGTCAAGCTTAAAACACGAATTATTAAACTTGCATCGCTTAAAAATGTATGTGATAATTCGAATCGAGTTAAGTTTGTTTATTTACTGTTTCGGAGGTAAAAAATTTGGAAGAAAGAGTTAACGCAAATGGTTTGACTGGAGTCCTGGATCGAGTGTTTCATCTTTCAGAGAATAAGACTACAGTTAGGCAGGAAAGCATGGCTGGTTTAACAACGTTTATGGCTATGGCATATATTTTATTTGTTAACCCAAGTATTTTAGGTGCAGCTGGTATGGATAAGGGGGCAGTATTTACAGCAACTGCCTTATCTGCAATTCTGGGATGTTTTTTGATGGGATTTTTAGCTAACTATCCTATTGCAATTGCGCCAGGTTTAGGGGACAATGCTTTTTTCACTTATTCGGTAGTTTTAGCTATGGGTATTCCATGGCAAAAAGCGATGGCAGGTGTTTTTGTAGTTTCAGTTTTGTTTACAATGATCTCATTTCTTAAGATACGTGAGAAAATCATTGATGCAATCCCTCAAGATCTGAAATATGCCATGGCAGCTGGAATTGGGTTATTTATTGCTTTTGTTGGTTTACAAGGAGGTGGATTGGTTGTCGCCAATAAATCTTCTTTAGTAGGAATTGGTTCATTTACTGTTCCTACAACTTGGTTAACTATTTTTGGTCTTTTTTTCACTGGGATTTTAATGGCTAAAAAAATTCCTGGCTCAATTTTTTATGGATTAGTTGCTACGACTCTTCTTGGCTTAGGAACTGGCTTAATTAAAATGCCTAGTCAATTTATTTCTCTTGCGCCAAGTTTAAAACCAACCCTTGGCATAGGAATTATGAATCTTTCAGCAATGACTAGTCCACAGATGTGGGCTGTTGTCCTAATTTTCTTCTTGGTTGCATTTTTTGATACTGCAGGTACATTGATCGGCTTGGCTCAGCAAGCAGGTATTATGAAAAATGGCAAGATGCCTAGAATTGGTCGTGCATTGATGGCTGACTCACTTTCTATGTTAGGTGGTTCAGTTATGGGGACTACTCCTACAGCAGCTTATGTTGAATCTTCTGCTGGGATTGCTATTGGAGGAAAGACAGGTTTAACAGCGGTTGTTACTGGATTGCTTTTCATGTTAAGTATGATCTTTTCGCCATTTTTAACTGTTGTAACTTCAAATGTTACTGCACCTGCTTTAATCATAGTTGGGGTTTTAATGGCTTCTTCTTTAAAAGAAATTCAGTGGGATAAATTGGAAGTGGCTTTACCGTCGTTTCTTGTGATTTTAGGGATGCCATTAACCTACAATGTTTGTTACGGTATTGCTTTTGGATTTTTGACCTATCCTTTGTTTATGACAGCCGCTGGCAAGCGTAAGAAAGTTAGTCCTTTAATGTGGTTGATGCTGGTCATTTTTATTATCTTATTATATGTTTTGAATATTTTGCCTAGGAGCTAATGATGCTAACAAAAGAATTACTAAGTGAATATATTGATGAAGGGGCTGCAAAAATTAAAGCAGATATGGTGATAATTGGTGGGACGTTGGTTAACGTAAATACTGAAGAATATTATCCAGCTAATGTAGCCATTTATAAAAAACGTATTATTGCAGTTGATTCTGATATTAAAGACTATATTGGTGAAAATACTCGAATTATTGACGCAACTGATAAATATTTGGTTCCTGGGTTAATTGATTGTCATATTCATGTGGAATGTAGCAAGATGAGTATGACTCGTTTTGCACAAGCTGTGGTACCACATGGAACCACTAGTATTGTTACAGGATTTGATGAATATATTTCTGTTATTGGAGTAGACGGATTAAAGGATATTTTTAAAGAGGTAGATCAATCGCCTTTAAAGGTATTTTGGGGCTTGCCATATCGCACACCTTACACTATTCCTAAGTCTACTATTGCTTACGATGTAACTAGTGAAGATCATGAGAAATATCAGAGAGATCCTAGATGCTGGGGTGTCTGGGAAACTGTTCGCGAAGCTGTTCAAACTAAAGATTCAACTACACTAGATGCTTTGACGTTGGCTAGAAATAATCATCAAGCAATATTTGGTTGTTCACCAATGGCTCGTGGGAAAGAATTAAATGAATTCCTAATGAGTGGGGTAAGAGTTGATCATGAGAGTTATGATCATCAAGAATTTTTAGAAAAAGCACGTAAAGGAGTTCATGTAGTAATTCGAGAATCCGCAGTTACTAAATTCTTAAAAGAAAATATTCGTGCGATTACTGAAGGTGCATCTGGAGTAAGGCGTCATACTAGTTTCTGCTCCGATGATGTAAATGCACGTGGAATTTTAGAATATGGGCATATTGATCATATGGTTCGCATTGCAATTAATGCAGGTGTTAGTCCAATGGCTGCAATTCAAATGGCTACTATTAATGCGGCTGAAGCTTATAAGATTGATGATTATGTTGGTTCAATTACTCCTGGCAAAGATGCTGACATTCTATTAATTGATCAACCTGGTACTTTCAATGTTGAAACAGTTATCAGTAAAGGAGAAATTATTACTTTAAATCATAAAAATGAATTTAATTATCAAGTTCCCACTAGAAATGCAGAATTAAGTAAGACAGTTAAACATCCGCTTATGAAAGCTGATGACTTTAAGTATTGTGTTCCTGTGAATGAAGGTACGGCTAAAGTAGAAACAATCAATAGTATTGGACCATTTGTAAGGAAGAGAAAAGATGTTACTCTAGATATTAAAGATGGAGTAATTGAACCTAGTGTTGAAAAAGATGTGGCTGTTGTCTCTGTGATTGAAAGATATGGAATTAATCAAAATCAATCTAAGGGATTTATTTCAGGATGGTCCTTTAAAAAAGGTGCAATTGCTACTACTGCTTCACCAGATGATAACAATATTGTAGTAGCTGGTGTCAACTATGAGGATATGGCATTAGCGGTGAATGCCTTAATTGAAAAACAAGGTGGCCAAGTTGTTGTAGTTGATGGTCAAGTTGTATCATTTTTACCATTACCAGTAGCAGGCATTGTTTCTGATTTAGAACCGGAGAAATTAGCCGAGCAAGAAAGGGAACTAGAAGAAGCTGCTAAAGCAATTGGTAGTGATTTGCCTGATCCAATTTTCTATTTATCATTTTTACCTATTACAGCAATTCCAGATTTGGCTATTACTGATGGAGGAGCAGTTGATTACACCAAATTGGCATACTTTGATCCGATTTTAAAATTAGAAGAAAAATAAACCCACTTTGTAAAAAATAGTAAGCTCTAAAAATCAAATATATAAAAGTCTGTATAGGGATTTGCTTTACGTAGAAAAAGCTATTTAATAATATGCGATAGTGTAGTGTCACTCAAAATTAGGCCATGAATTTTTTGGGCGTTATTATGTCTAAATTGATCAAGCAAGATAGGATTCTTGTTTTTAGAGAGTGTTTTAGAAAATAAATGCAGAACTTTTTTGTTTACTACCTACTTAAAGTAAATAAAAACTCTCAAAATTATATTTGAGAGTAAAAGTTATTTATTAACAATTTTTTTGATCAATAATTCCTTCTTTAGCTCTTTCTGCTAAAAAACTTGCCTTTGCTATTTTTACGGCGCCAGTTAAGATGCCCGAATCATTACGTAAACGTAAGGTAGTATCGTGAATATCAAGAATCAAGTTATCACCGAGAAACGCTAAATCGTAATCCGAAGTATAAATTTCAAAATTAGCATTATTTTCAATTTTTACTGAGTAGCGTGGAT
>CANRQR010000010.1 GCA_947641735.1 uncultured Lactobacillus sp. | reverse complement strand
TATGATATAGAAAAGACCGTTAGAAAGCAGTCTATTTCTTCTATTTTTCATCTATTAACCTCCGCGACACTTCTTGGAATTACTCCAACGATTTTACCACAAATTATGCTTTTACCATAGAACTTTGCATAAACTTAAAAATAAATATATACATTATAGCGTACAAAATTGGGGTTATATTCTTGATTTTGATAAACACTTTCAACATAGACTGGCTTTTCCTCTTGCCAGACTGTCAAACAATACGGCCTTAAAGCCAAAGGAATCCCATTTTCAGCAAATTTTTTCTTGGCCTTAGTTTGTTTTCCTGTAGCTAACTTTAATGTACTACCTTGTGGCAAGCTGCCTACCTCTAAATACTTTGCTTTTTCGCCATAAAAATAACCAGCCAATTTTTGTGACTTTTCATCCTGGGTAATTAAATATTTTTTCCCGTTCAAAGAAAATTTTTCATTTAATTTAACTAGTTTTCTTTTAGGATCAATTACAGCTAATTCATTTCTATTAATCAAATAGTAATATTTTTGATAAAAAAGCAATTGAAAATTTTCTTTATTGAAAATCACATTTTTATTCAAGTCAATTTCATCAAAATGGATTCTTTGATGCCACTTTTTATAGATTAAATAATCAAAAAAAGCTGCCGCTTCATGTGTATTTAACCGAGCTATATCTTCCTTTTTACCCCGTAGCGCTTTACTAAAATTTATTGGAGAAGGTAAACTATCAAAGAGATCACTCTGACACTTTGAAAGTAACGCTACACTCTCACTAAAGTGGTTAGCATTTTTAACTAGATGACTTGTCTCTTTCTTTAATAATGGAACAACATGATGTCTCAAACGATTTCTTAAAGTGTCATCTTCAAAATTAGTTTTATCTTCAATGAAATCAAGATGGTGGTCCTTATCATATTTCAATAATTCATCTTTAGAATATTTAACTAAAGGGCGCAACAATTTCATTGAACCGAGATTTCCCACAATTTGAAGACTATTCATTTCAGCTACATCCCCAGAGCGAATAAACTTCAATAAAATATTTTCAATTAAATCATCCCCGTGATGTGCCGTTAAAAGATAATCAGTTTGATACTTTCTTCCAACCTTTGCCAGGAATGCATAACGGTACTCTCTGGCTTTTGCTTCAACCCCAGCTTGCGGATGAAGTTCAACTGGCCACTTTTTTTCTACTAGCTTTACTTTAAGGGCTGAAGTTAATCTTTGTAAAAGTTGGCTTTCTAAAAAGCTATCATCTCTTAGACAATGGTCCAAATGTGCAACAATCAATTGTTCAGATGGATTAGGTAAAAAATTAACCAACATCTTCAGCAACGCTACTGAATCTGGACCGCCGCTTGCAGCCAGTAAAAATTTTTTATTTTTTATTTCAATATTATTTTCAGTAAAAAAAGTTGTAAATTTTGTCATTTTTAGATTAAAAAAGTGACCACTATTGGTCACTTAAATTCAATTGATTTTTTAAATTAGCTATTTTATCAGTAGATTTCTCTAATAATTTAGCTAGTGGAGTAAAATCTTTGCTATCTTTAAATTCATTAGTTGGATCAACTAAATCAGAATTATTTACCTGACTCAATGATAGAGAAATTTTTCCTTCATGATTATTGATCACAACAACACGAATTTCGTCTCCAACACTATACTTCTTTTTAACACTTTCCCACTTGTCACCGAAGTCTTTATGGAAAATCAAACCATGATGTCGATGTGGTAAAGTTACAAAAATCCCAATTTTAGTAATATTATTCACTTTAGCATTGAGCCTTAATCCAATTGGAAATTTCACTAATAATCCTCCTCTTTTTCAGGAAGAGTATAAATTGATTCACCAGATTTAGAATAATAAAACTTATAACGAATTACTTTAGCCACATAGTCAGGATCTTTTAAGTCAGCAACCTGCGCTTTTAATTTCTTATTAGTTTTGTTAACTTGATTTAACTCCGTCTTATTTGCTTGAATCTGGTTATTAATTCGACCAGTCTGGATATGAACCATAATTAATTGTAGCCCAAAAATTAAAAATGCAATTGCAAAACAAGCAATAATTCGATTTTTCCTTACACGATGAACTTCTTTTTCTTTCCTAGCGGCTTTGCGTCGCAGGCGCGCTAAACGTTCTTCATCGCTTAAGGCATTATAAAGTCGTGGCCCTCTTTGCATACACGTGTCCCTGCCTTTTCGTCATTATTCTAAATCTTAATTATATCACCACTTGTTATTAATATAACACCTTACTCTTCCCTTGTCATTAATCAATTAACTCATACAAGTCACTGGCTTCTGCCTTCTTAGTTGTTTCTCTTAAGTCAAGTACACGAGCTTTTAATTGTTTTGTACCGAATCCGATTTCAATAACATCACCCAGTTTAACATCATAGCTAGATTTTACTACTCGGTCATTAACTTTTACTCTTCCTTGATCAGCCATTTCTTTAGCAACAGTACGTCTTTTAACTAATCTAGATACCTTTAAAAACTTATCGATTCTCATTACTTTCTTTCTCTCCTTATTTTTGAACAATCTCACTAGCTGCTTCTAAGAATGTATGAAGCTCATTAAATAATTGTCTAGTACTCATATTTTTCTCAAGCTCAAGCATTACGTTCAATCTCTTTTGCGGATCCATAGTAATTCGTGCTCTTAGGGATACATGTTCTAGGGCCTTAAAAATATTTGGCCCTTCTAATTCCTCACTAGCTTGATTATTAAAAATGACTTGCAACTTATCATTTGATTTTTGAGTAAGAGATACAACTTTAGCTAAATCCGCATCTGCCTTAACTGTAGATACATTCAAAAGATTTTCTACAGCAAGTGGATAATCACCAAAGCGATCAATTAATTCATCTGCGATATTGTCCGCCTCTTTTTGATCATTGATCCCCTTAATTTTCTTATAGAACTCAATTTTTTGCTCTTGATCTGCAATATAATCATCGGGAATATATGCTTCCAAATCAAATTGAACTTCTGCATTAGATTTAACCACAACTTTTTTACCTTTACGTTTCTTAATTGCTTCGTCTAACATTTGAGCATATAAATCATAACCGACACTATCAATGAAGCCATGTTGCTGTTTTCCAAGCATATTACCGGCCCCTCTAATTGATAAATCACGCATAGCAATTTTAAAGCCGGATCCTAATTCAGTAAAGTCGCGGATTGCACTAAGCCGTTTTTCACCAATTTCAGTTAAAACTTTATTTGGTTGATAAAGGAAATAGGCATAGGCTAAACGGGCACTTCTGCCTATTCGACCACGTAATTGATATAGCTGACTTAATCCATAATGATCTGCATCTTCAACAATCATAGTATTAACATTTGGCATATCAACGCCCGTTTCAATAATTGTTGTTGTTACCAAGATATCAAATTCGTTTTTTGAAAAACGATACATAATATCTTCCATTTGGTTTTCACTCATGCGACCATGAATATATTCAATTTTAGCTTCTGGAATCAGTTCTTCCAATTGACTAACAACTTTATCGATATCATCAATCCGATTATGTAAGAAAAATACTTGCCCGTTACGCTTCATTTCTCTAAGGACTGCCTCACGAACAATACTTGGCATCTCTTCCATAACATAAGTTTGAATTGGATAACGGTTAGTAGGTGGCGTCTCCATAACTGAAAGATCTCGTACTCCTACCATCGACATATGTAAAGTACGAGGGATTGGAGTAGCAGTCAAAGTCAAAACATCGATATTGGCTTTTAATTCTTTTAGCCTTTCCTTATGCTTAACTCCAAATCGCTGTTCTTCATCAATAATTAACAAGCCTAGGTCTTTAAATTGGACATCTTTTGAGAGCAAGCGGTGTGTTCCAACGACCATATCAATCTTGCCACTTTTTACACCTTCAACTATCTCCTTCACTTCAGCAGGAGTTTGAAAACGTGATAAAAGCGCACAATTGACTGGAAAATCTTTAAAGCGGTCTTGCATGGTTTCAAAATGTTGTTGCGCCAAAATAGTAGTTGGAGCTAAAAAGGCAACTTGTTTTCCATCCCGAATTGCTTTAAAAGCAGCTCTCAAGGCAACTTCAGTTTTACCAAAGCCTACATCTCCCACTAAAAGTCGATCCATTGGCTTCGGACTTTCCATATCAGCCTTAATTTCTCTAATTGAACGAAGCTGATCTGGAGTTTCAGGATATGGGAAAGCATCTTCAAATTCTTTTTGTAAATCATCATCCGGACTGAAAGCAAATCCTTTTTCAGATTCACGTTTTGCGTACAGTTCAATCAAATCATCTGCGATATCTTCAACTTTTGACTGAACCCGTTTTTTAGTCTTAGTCCACTCAGAGCTTCCCAATTTATTAATATGAGGAACTCTGCCTTCAGAAGCCACATATTTTTGTACTAAACCTAATTGGTCAGCAGGGACAAATAGCTGATCATGATGTTGATAAGTAATAGTGATATAGTCACGTTTTTTACCATCTACATCTAATGTTTTAATTCCTTCAAACCGTCCAATACCATGATTGACATGAACAACATAATCGCCTGGTTTTAATTCATTATAGTTTCTTAACCGTTGAGCATTTTCAAGAGTCTTAACACGTTTGCGGTGATGTGGTCTTTGATTGAATAATTCTCGTTCAGTTAAATAAACCAAATCTAAACTAGGTAAAGCAAAACCATGTGCAAAATTACCTACAGTTATTTGAGCTTTATTTGATAAAAGTTGATCTGCTTTTACAACCGGAATATCAACACCATAATCAACTAAATTTTGAGCGATTTGCTTGGCACGAGTTTCCGAATCAGCTTGCAAGATAACCGTATTTCCTTCATTAGAAAATCGTGTTAGCTCACTTTTAATCAAAGGCATTTGACTAAAGAACTGTTGAACTTCTCGTGTGGTAAAGTTAAGAATTTGATCAAATTTTAATCGGCCCATTCCTTTTTGGAAAAGCGAGAATAAAATCTGAGCTTGCTTTGATTTTTGAACAACTCGCTCAAAACTATGGCGTAATTTTTGACTATTCAGCATTGCTCCGGCTTTTATTTCTTCGGAAATAAAAGCTTCATTTTGAGCATCCACATCAGCTACATTCTTTTTTATGGACTGCCAATCATCAAATAGTAATAAGCCATCTTTATCTAAATAATCAATTAAATTGAAAGATCGCGGAAGTAAATAATCAATTAAAAAGGCATAGTTATCTGGTAAACCACCAGCTTCTAATAAATCAATTGCCTTAACAAAATGATTTTTAACGCTCTCTTCTTCAGCAATTGATTCGCTCATATCCTGCTTTATTTTTTCTACCGCTTCTTGAAAATTATGTGGTGAAAATACTCGATCTAGAGCTGGGCCAATTGAAATACTGTCTTTTTCTTCTAAACTACGCTGTGTAGCTGAATCAAACTCCTTTACGGTATCAACTTCATCCCCAAAGAATTCAATTCGAATCGGATTCTCTTGATCCAAAGGATAAATATCAAGAATATCTCCTCGACGAGCAAATTCTCCAGGACGGGCTACAATGCTTTCTCTGCGATACCCGGCCTGCGTAAGCCATTCAGTTAACTTATCTAAATCGAATTCTACCTCAGGCTTAAATATCTTTTTTGCCTTAGTAAAATCTCTCGGATCACTTAACTTATACTGTAAAGCTTGAGGCGTTACTACAACAATCCCCGCTCTCTTTTCAGCTAAAAACTCTAAGGTCTGCAATCTTTGACTAAGTTCGTCCGGAGATGCAATAGCCGTTTGGGTAGCAATTGTAGCATCAACTGGGAAGCTAAATACCATATCATCAGGCAATAAGTTTCCTAATTCATCTAAAAGAGTCTGCGCCTTTTCTTCATTATCTTCAACTAAAATCAATGGCTGCTGCCAAGCTTTTAGCATTTGCATCAGTACAGCAGCAAAAGCACCTGAATTTACTCCAGTTAAAAGCGATCTTTTTTCTACTGGAGCTTTTTCAATAAAATTATTTAACTCTTTATCTTTTTTTATTAACTCTGTAATGTTCATTCTAATTATACTGATTCATTAAATATTGGGCGTTCTTCCCTTTAATAAAATCATTAATGACATTCTCGCTTGTCTCAAAAGCTGCATCCATCAGTTTTTGCTGGTAATTATTAAAGGGACTTAATACCCAAGAAACAACACTTTCGTTTTCAGGATGACGAATTCCAATTTTTAATCGATTAAAATTGTTCGTTCCTAAGCAAGCCATAATGCTCTTAATTCCATTATGACCTCCTGATTTACCATTTGCACGAATTCTAATCTTTCCAATTGGCATGTCCATATCATCATGAATAACTAAAATATCTTCAGGCTTAATTTTGAAGAAATTGGCTACTTGCGCGATTGATTTTCCCGAATCGTTCATAAAAGTCTGTGGTTCAAGAAAAATCACATCTTCACCATTGATCTTTTGTTTTGTCCATAAGCCGTCAAACTTATTCTTATCTAGGGTTAAACCATTTTTCTCTAAATAATGATCTAATGCCATAAAACCTGTATTATGCTTAGTCTGATCATATTTTCTACCTGGATTTCCTAAACCTGCAATTAACTTCATTCTTTTTCATCCTCTTTGATAAATATTTCATTCTAAATCTGCTTATTGCTCTTGAGATTATAGCACACGCTTACTTACAAATAATTAATTAGATCTTTAAAATTATATTTTTAATTTTTAAATTCCAATATGATATAATCGTTATTGTTAAATAAATCACTAATATGGAAGGAAGTATTAGCAAATGTCAGAAGAAAAAATTCATAAGATTATTCTTGTTGGTGACGGTGCTGTAGGTTCTACTTACGCATTCTCATTAGTTCAACAAGGTATTGCACAAGAATTAGGTATCGTTGATATCGTTAAAGAAAGAACTCAAGGTGATGCTATTGACTTAGCAGACGCAACTCCTTGGATCGCACCAAAGACTATTTACTCTGCAGAATACTCTGATGCAAAAGATGCTGACTTAGTTGTTATTTCTGCTGGTGCTCCACAAAAGCCAGGCGAAACTCGTCTTGACCTTGTTAACAAGAACTTAAAGATTTTATCTTCAATCGTTGAACCAATTGTTGAATCAGGTTTCAATGGTATTTTCTTAGTAGCTGCTAACCCAGTTGACATTTTAACTCACGCAACTTGGAGAATGTCAGGATTCCCTAAGGATCGTGTTATCGGTTCAGGTACTTCACTTGATACTGGTCGTCTTCAAAAAGTTATCGGTGAAATGGAACATGTTGACCCACGTTCAGTTAACGCATACATGCTTGGTGAACACGGTGACACTGAATTCCCAGTATGGAGCTACAACAATGTTGGTGGCGTAAAAGTTAGCGACTGGGTAAAGGCTCACCCAGAAGTTGGTGAAAACAAGCTTGAAGCTATCCACAAGGAAGTTGCTGATATGGCTTACGATATCATTAACAAGAAAGGTGCTACTTTCTACGGTATTGGTACTGCTTTAGCATTTATTACTAAGGCCATCTTGAACAACGAACACAGAGTTCTTCCACTTTCAGTACCTATGGATGGTGAATACGGCTTACACGATATTCACATCGGTACTCCAGCAGTTGTTGGTCGTCACGGCTTGGAACAAGTTATTGAAATGCCATTGAACGCTGACGAACAAGCTAAGATGGAAGCTTCTGCAAAACAATTAAAAGAAGTTATGGACAAAGCCTTCAAAGAAACTGGCGTAAAGGTTCGTCAATAATAATTAAGACTTTTTCCTGTAAGAGAGCATTCACATTTTGTGGATGCTCTTTTATTTTCTAAATTAAAGTTGTTTAATCAGTCTTTAATTTTTATATAAAACTATGGTATAATGGCTTGTAAATTTCAGATGTATGGAGGCTAATCATGCTAATTAAATCTCTTGTCTATAAAAAAGATTACTTAACTACAGTCAACGAAAAAGCTACTCTTGCCGAAGCATTAAAAATATTAGAAGACTCCGGCTTTCGTTGTGTCCCTATTTTAGATGATACAGGAACCATTTTTCGGGGAAACATTTATAAAATGCACATTTACCGTCACAAGTCTCAAGGCGGCGACATGAATCTACCTGTAACTTACTTGCTTAAAAATGCTACTAAAACAATTAAGGTAAATTCTCCTTTCTTCCGTGTATTCTTTAACATTAAAGACCTTCCATACATCGCTGTATTGGATGAAGAAAACCATTTCTATGGAATTTTGACTCACTCCCGTTTACTAGATATGCTTTCTGATGCTTGGAATATCAAAAATGGTTCTTATGTTTTGACTATCCTCTCGGATAATGACCGTGGTAATTTAGTTAAAATGGCAAAAATTATTTCTAAATATAGTAATATTGCCGGTTGTTTAACTTTAGATGTCAAAACTGGTGAACTAGTTCGTCGTAACTTATTTACTCTTCCTATCGGTGTTTCTCGCGAAACTATGGCCGCTATCGTCAACCGACTTGAAAAGAAAGGTTTCGTTGTTGCCGAAATTGAAGATCTTCAATCAGGCCTAACAATCCGTAGTGCAGAAAAACCTGGAGAATTAAAAGACTAATTATCTTAATTACTATAGTTAAAAAAGCTTGTTTAGCCAAATTGGTTAAACAAGCTTTTATTTTTACTTTTCGTAATATACACGTGGTAAACGATCATTTAATAAGCAAGCAACTTCATAATGAATTGTGTCAACATAATCAGCTGCATCTTTAATATTATTTTGATCATTAGGATTAGAAGAAATGATGGTTACTTTGGTTCCTACTGGCATCTTTTTAGGCATCTTAACCATAAATTGATCCATACAAATTCGGCCAACAATTGGACAGTACGTATCTCCCACTTTAACCTTGAAACCTTGAAATTTTCTAATAAATCCATCCGCATACCCAACGGGTACGGTTCCAATAATTGTATCTTCATCTGCAACAAAGGTCGAGCCATATCCAACACCATCACCTTGGTGAATTGTCTTAACATGAGTCAATTCACTTTCAAATGATAAGGCCGGCTCTAACGGAATATTTGATTTTAAGTCTGGAGAATTAGGATTAGAAGAAGGATTTAAACCATAAATTCCAATACCAAATCTAACTAAATCACTTTTAATTCCATCATGAAAAATACTTGCTGCCGTATTATTCTGATGAATCCATTTTGGCTTTACAGTAAGCAAACTCTTCATATGATTAAATTTTTCACATTGATGTTTGAAATAAGTTTCATCACTGCTATCAGCAGAAGCAAAATGGGCAAACATTCCTTCAATAAAGAAATTATCGTTATTCTCCAAAAATTCATTAGCAGCAATAAAGTCTGCGTCTTCATTAAATCCGATTCTACCCATTCCCGAATCAATACCTAAATGAATCTTCAATTGCAAATTTGCATCTTTTAAGTACTTCTCTGCTTCTTTAAGCCATTCTAAGTTTGGAACAGTCAATGAAACGTTATTTACAGCAGTAATTGGAGCATATTCAGGAGAAACAACGCCTAAAACTAAAATTGGTTTTGTAATATCTGCACGTCTTAACTCTAATGCTTCATCTAAAATTGCAACGCAAAATCCGGCTGCTCCTACCTTATCTGCCACTCTAGCTACTTCTACTGCACCGTGTCCGTAGCCGTTTGCTTTTACAACGGCAAGCATCTTTTGGCCGGGCTCTAGATGCCCCATCTCATTTTTCAGATTTCTTTTAATAGCGCCCAAGTTTACCTTTACTACGGCTGGACGATGAATTCCTGGAACCATTAATTTAATTCCTCCAAAACTACAAATGTTATAACCTCATAATCATCATGTGTGATACTAGGAAAAATATTTCCAGAAAACTTAGTTGACGTCATTACCGGATGACCTAAATCATCCCATAAAGTTTCAATATCTTGAAAACCAACATATTTACCTAAGCCAGTTCCCATTGCTTTAGAAAAAGATTCCTTCAAAGAAAAACGTCCGCCAAGATATTCAACCTTTCGTTTTCCATTTAATTGTTGATATTGTGCAAATTCTTTAGGAGTTAATACTCTTTTGGCGAATTTGTCACCTTTTTCAACTATCTTCTTCATGCGCTCAACTTCAACTGAGTCAATGCCTACGCCTCTAATCATTATTTTTACCTCACACATTGATACATTATATTACAAAAAAGAGCTGTAGCAACTACAGCTCTCCAGTAACAAAAATTAATCTTTTTTCTTTATAACGAAATCATGCTTTCTACCACCTTTACGGGCACTAGGCTTACGATGATATCGTTCATTTCGATCTCCACCACGTTTGAAATTACGTTTAAAGTTTCGATTATTACCATGCTTTGATTTAAATGGTAACGGCTTTTCAGGTGTAATTTTTACTTTTACACTATCTGCATCTTTAGACAAGTCCTTCAATAAAGCGGCCACTAAATCAATCGCAGAATAATCGTCAAGAAGTTGAGATGCTTCTTCAGTATATTTAGAAAGATCGCTATCAAGCAATTCTGCTACCTTTTTATTAGCTGCACTTAGCTGACCTTTAAATGCTTCTTCATCAGTTGGTGGCTTAAGTGGCATCATCTTTTTATGCGTTAATTGTTCTATAGTACGCATATAGCCAATTTCATTTGGAGTAACAAAAGTTACAGACATTCCGTTCTGACCAGCACGTCCAGTTCTACCAATACGGTGAACATAAGAATCTGGATCCTGCGGAATATCATAGTTATAAACATGACTTACCCCAGAAATATCTAATCCACGAGCTGCCACATCAGTTGCAACTAAAATATCTAGCTTACCTTTACGGAATCTCTTTAACACGCTCATTCGCTTAGCTTGAGAAAGATCACCATGAATTCCAGCAGCGTTATATCCACGTGCTTGTAGCCCACGTGTTAATTCATCAACACGTCTCTTAGTTCTACCAAAAATAACAGCTAAATCAGGATTTTGAACGTCAATTAAGCGACATAGAATGTCGAACTTTTCATTTTCTTTTGCTCTCACAAAATACTGATCAATTAAATTAGCAGTTAATTCTTTTCCTTTGATTTTTACAATCTCAGGATCATTCATGAATTTTTCACCAATTCGTAAAATTGGCTTTGGCATTGTAGCAGAGAAAAGTAATGTTTGATGTTTACTTGATGCATATTTCAAAATACTTTCAATATCTTGAATAAATCCCATATCAAGCATTTCATCTGCTTCATCTAAAACAATTGTTTTGACTTTAGAAATATCAATTGTGCCACGTTTTAAATGATCAAGCAAACGCCCAGGTGTTCCTACCAAAATTGCTGGTGTTTGTTTTAAAGCACGAATCTGACGTCTAATATCAGCACCGCCATAAACTACTTGAACGCGAGCTTTTTCATCACGACCTAAACGGAACAACTCTTCTTGGGTTTGAATAGCCAATTCACGGGTAGGTTCAATAATAATAGCTTGAATTGAATCGTGTTGCTTATCTAAGTTTTGTAAAATTGGCAAACCAAAAGCAGCAGTTTTACCAGTCCCTGTCTGGGCTTGACCAATTACATCTTTTCCCTCCAAAACGAGGGGAATGGTTTTTTCTTGAATTGGTGTAGCTTCTTCAAAACCTGAACGCTTAATAGCTTTTAAAATCTCAGGTTTTAAGTTCATTTCAGAAAATTTCAAATATCTAATTCCTTCCTACATGAGACGGTCTAAAACCTTTTCCAAATGCATCCCATGTGATCCCTTTAGCATTACAATATCAGCTGGCTTAATATCATTCTTTAAGTCATCAATCATATGATTCATTTGATCTTGTGGATAATAGTGCAAGTTTTCTGCTGGGTACTTATCAACAAGAGCATCATATAAGTTTTTCATCTCTGGACCATATAAATATAGTTCATTAATAATTGCTGGATCCAAGCTAGCGGCAAGAGACGCATGAAGATCAGCTGATTCATCCCCAAGCTCTAACATATCACCTAAGACAGCAATTCTGCGCCCACCATCTTCGACCATTACTTGTCCAAACGAAGTCGTAACAGCCTTAACCGCGGTTGGATTTGAGTTGTAGACATCATCCATAATTGCTTCGCCTACATCACCCTTCTTCCATTGCATTCTATTTGCTGTTGGGGTGAAGTTAGCTAAAGCTTGGGCAATTTGTTCATCATTTTCACCAAAATGACGTCCTACACTAATGGCTGCAAGAGCATTAGAGACGTTATGTTTTCCAATCATTGGAATCTTAAATTGCTGTGCTGACCCATTTACTTCAAAAGTAGCATGGTGCATGTAAGATCTAAATGTAGTCGCAAAAACAGTATCTTCTTCTCTAAAACCAAAAGTACTCTTTTCTTGCTTAATCTTAGCTGCACGCTCTTCTAGTAAAGGTTCATCGCCATTGTAAATAAACTTACCATCTTCCTTTAAAAAGTCAGTAATTTCCATTTTAGCGTCTGCAATCTTATCTCTAGTACCGAAGAACTCAATATGAGCTTCACCAATCATTGTGATGACACAAACATCTGGTCTTACTAATTCACTTAAATGGTGTAATTGTCCCGGACGATCCATCCCCATCTCAAGAACTAAAATTTCAGTAGATGGTTTCATCTCTAAAATAGTTACAGGTACCCCAATTTCGTTATTAAAGTTAGCCTGTGTCTTATGCACGTTAAATCTTTTTGATAAAACAGCTGCAACCATATCCTTAGTTGTAGTTTTACCATTAGATCCAGTAATCCCAACAACAGTTGGATTAACTTTACCTAAGTAATATTTAGCTAAATTTTGAAGTGCAGTTAGCGGATCTTCCACTTCAATAACTGGCACATCAGTAGGCATACCCTCATGTCCTTTTTTCCAAAGGGTTACTTCTGCTCCGTTTGCCATTGCATTAGATACAAAATCATGTCCATCCCTTGCACCATCTAAGGGAATAAACAAAGAATTGGGAGTTGCTTTTCTTGAGTCAAAAACAACAGATGTAATGACCTTGTCTTCTCCCATATTAACTGAACTATTTAATGCTTTAGCGATCTCAGCAAGTTGCATTTTCATAATAAATAAATTACTCCTACCTAAAATTGCATGTATCCCTATTATACTGACTTCTATCTCTAAGAAAAAGGTCACATGCATATCAATAAGAATTATACCACGTTAAGCATAAAAAAAGAGCAGTCCAAAGTGGGCTGCTCTTTTCGGTAAAAATACCAAGAATTCTTAGTTCTTTGAAGACATACCGTACTTCTTGTTGAATTTTTCGATACGACCATCTGCTTGAGCAAACTTTTGCTTGCCAGTGTAGAATGGGTGAGAATCTGAAGAAATTTCAACACGAACTAATGGATAAGTCTTACCTTCGAATTCAACTGTTTCTTCTGGCTTTAAAGTAGAGCCAGCTACGAACTTAGCACCAGTTGCTGAGTCCATGAAAACAACTTCTTGGTAATCTGGATGAATCCCTTTTCTCATTGTTTAATACTCCTTTGCCATGACCAATATTTCAGATCATAGATTATTTTACGACTAGTTAAGGATAGCACCTTTCTAACTATAATTCAAGCTAATTTATACTAGTGTGCTTAATTCTAGTCATTCTTAAGCTTAATTTTTTCGTTTACTTTTATCGCTGCCGGATCAACTTTTTCTAGTCCTGTATCAATTGCGACTTTATAGAAGACCAAGGAGACAAGTGCAATTACAAGAAAATCCCAAGGATACTTAATCCAGTTTTGTCCTCCAAAGCCGTCGCTACCACAATAAGACATAATAGAAATAAATACTAAATACCCTAAAAGCCAAGCAGCATGCTTAAACTGCGATTTAAAATCTTTCTTTTGATATTTAACTTCATAATAGAAATAAATTGGAATTCCCACAAGAATAACTAAAATAACTTGAATTGTTGTTGGCCACATCGTCCAATAAATAGCCAAACTAGTTAATACAAAAGTTAAAGGAGCAAACCAGCGCATATAGGTAGGTTTATATGGTCTTTCCAAATCTGGTGCTATTTTTCTCAAAGTAATAGTAGTAACTGGACCAGTTAAATAAGCAATCAAAGTTGCACAAGTAATTACGGTTGCAAGTAAATTCCAGTTCCTAAAGACACTCACTAAAATCATTGCCAAAATTAAATCTGCAATCATCGCAAAACGAGGCACTAGATAGCGTCTGTTAAGTCTCCCTAACCAAGCTGGTAAGTGTTTTGTATATGTCATTGCAGCAAGCGCTCTTGATGCTGTTGCGACAAAAGCTACTCCAGTTCCAAATGGCGAAACAAAAGCATCCATATAAAGTAAAATCACAAGCCAATTAATTCCTAAAAGGATTGCAATATCTGCAAATGGGGACGCAAAATCAATTCCATGCCAGGAATTTTTAGCAAGCATTCCTGGATCAACTGCTCCAATAAAGGCTACTTGAAGCAGAATATAAATTGCAGCTGTCGCAAACATGGAAATTAAAACTCCACGAATAATGTTCTTTCGAGGATTCTTTAACTCACCACCAATATTAATTATTGTCTGAAATGCGTCATAAGACATAATGATACCAGCACCAGAAGCTGCTTCAAAGATTGCTCTACTTCCATAAGGCATAAATGTTTTTACATCATGACCAAAGTTAGCAGGATGAAAACTAGATGCAAACAGCATAATAATTGTTATCGTAGGCAAGAGTACTTTAAAAACAGAAATCAAGTTAGTAAAGTGCGTCATGATTTTAATTGACCAGAAGTTAATTAAAGTAAAAATAATCATGAACACAAATACCAATAATAACCCAGGTGTAGTTATATTTCCGTCTTGCATAAAGTGATGTGTCCAGTTTGCCCACTTCCATGGCCAAGAACTCATGTATTGAACAGCAGCAACTGCCTCCATTGGCACCAAGGTTACCAAAGAAATCCAATTCGCCCAGGCAGCGATAAAACCAAGCATGGGACCGTGGCTATATTGAGCATATTTGCTCATTCCCCCACTTTCAGGAAACATAGTTCCTAGCTCAACATAGGTCAAGGCAATTGCAATAATAATAACTGCACCGATGATCCAAGATAAGATAGCTGCTGGGCCGGCAATTTTTGCTGCCGAGCCTGAGCCAAAAAGCCATCCGGATCCAATCAACGAATTAAGGGCTAGCATTATTGCTGAAAATAAACTTATTTTTTGTCCCTTATTCACATCTCTTCCATCCCTTCTTTATAAAAATTAAATCTATACTTAAAACAATTAAAAATTATTTTAACTAAAAAACCTAGAACCGACAACCAGCCCTAGGTTTTAGATCAATCTTCAAAATAACTATAAAGATCACTTACTTTTAAATTCTTTTTTTCTTCTTCACTAATATCCGCTTTAACTTGACCATCCTTTAACACCAAAAGACGATTTCCATATTTTAAAGCATCCTCCATATGATGCGTAATCATTAAGGCGGTTAATTTATTTTCTTTAATTTGCTTGTCAGTTACTGCTAGTAGATTTTCACTAGTATGAGGATCTAAAGCTGCTGTATGCTCATCTAATAATAAAATATCCGGCTTTTCTATTGTAGCCATCAAAAAGCTCAAAGCTTGTCTTTGACCTCCAGATAAGCCTTCTACAAATGTATTTAAACGATTCTCTAAGCCATTATTCATAACTGCAGCTAGCTTTTTAAAACGAGGTAAGTTTTGCTTAAGTCTTCTAATCTTTAAAAATCTTCTCTTTCCCCGTTTTGTTGCTAGTAATAAATTTTCTGCCACAGTCATTCGCGGAGCAGTCCCCATCTTAGGATCTTGAAAAACTCGTCCAATAAACTGAGTCCGCTTTTCTTCACTCATTTTCGTAATATCTTGCCCATTATGCCGAAGAATACCACTATCAGGCTTTAAACTGCCCGCAATCGTATTAAAAAGTGTAGATTTGCCCGCTCCATTTGTCCCAATTATAGTAATAAAATCTCCAGGTCTAATTTCTAAATTAATTCCTTTTAAAATTGGAACAATTTCACCATCAGCTGTTTTAACAGTTGTTTTGACATCTTTTAATTCTAGAATTGGCTTAGTCATGCTTTTTCACACCTCTTTCTACTGGCTTTTTCAAATGTAAGACTTTTTCTAATTGTGGAAGCATCATACAGAGGGCCAACACAATAGAAGAGATCAAGTTTAAGTCATTAGCTGAAAATCCAAGTTGAAGTACAGCTAACAAAATCAGCCGATAGATAATACTACCTAAAGTTACGGCTACTAAACGCTGATTTAAGGTCAATTCTCCAAAAGCTACTTCACCAATAATAATGGAAGCTAAAGCAATAACAATGGTTCCAATTCCCATATTAATATCGGCATAACCATTGTTTTGCGCAATTAATGCTCCACACAAGGCAACTATTCCATTTGATAACATTAATCCGATAATCACCATAAAATCTGTGTGAATTCCTAATGATTTAGCCATGCTCGGGTTATCTCCGGTAGCAATAAAAGCTTGGCCAAAATCTGTATTTAAAAAGAAAATTAAGATTCCCGTAATTACTATTACAACTACAATACCTAAAACAACACTGTTAAAATATTGAGGTAATTTTTCTAAAAATTCATTATTGAGTAATGTCTTCTTACCAATCAGTGAAATATTAGAGCCGCCCATAATTCTTAAATTAATAGAATAAATTGCCGTCATTGTTAAAATACCAGCAAGTAGAATTGGAATTTTTCCTTTTGTATACAATAATCCCGTTACTAAACCTGCTGCCATTCCAGCTAAAAGGGCTAAGAAAGTAGCTAAGTATGGAGACATTCCCTGTGAAATATTAGCTACTGCAACAGCTGCACCCAATGGGAAGGTTCCTTCCACTGTCATATCGGCAAAATTCAAAATTCTAAATGTCAAATATAATCCTAAGCCAAGCAAAGCCCATAGCAACCCCTGGCCAATAGCAGATACGATCAAGTTCATCTATATACAACTCCTTTTTTCTGACATTCTTCTAAAAATCGTTGAGGTACTTGAAGATTTAATTTTCTGGCTTCTTTTAAATTAACAATTGGTTCTCCCTTTTTCACTCTCTCAACTGGTAAAGAACTAACTTTTTTACCCTTTAAAATTTCAATAGTCATCTTTCCAGTCATTTTTCCTAACTCATATTGATTAACACTATAAGTTGCAAGGCCACCTTGTTTTACCATAGTTGCTGCAGCAGGGAAAATTGGCTTTTTAGCAGCATTACCATTTTTAACTAATGTTTCCATCGCTCCAGCAATTGTATTATCAGTTGGTACAATGACGGCATCTACCTGACTAAACATCTGCTCTGAAACTTGATTAAGGTCATTACTATTTGCAATTGAAAAAGATTTTAAATTTATTTCTCTCTTTTTACATTCACGCTCAATCTCATGAAAGCCGCTAACTGCAGAAGAATCACTAGAAGTATAAATTACTCCTAAAGTTTTTAAATTAGGCAAAAATTCCTTAATTAAATCTAATTGTTGCCTAATTGGAGCAGCATCTGATACACCAGTAATATTTTTTTCGGGATGTCTTTCATTTTTTACTAGCTCACTAGTTTTTGGACTTGTTACAGCACCTAAAATTATTGGAATTTTATTCGTTGTATTTGCTAATGCTTGCGCTGCTGGAGTGGTAATTCCAACTAACACTCTTGATTCCTCATCAGTTAGCTTTGTTGCCATCGTACGTAAATTACTCTGATCATTATTTGCATTTTGATAGTCAATTTTGATATTTTTTCCATTTACGTAGCCCTCTTCTTTCAGCTCATCTCGAAAGCCGCGATATATCTCATCAAGAGCCGGGTGACGCATAAGAGTTAAGACACCAACTCGGGGAATTTTATTATTTTCTTCTTTTTGTTTATTTTTTCCAAAAAAAGCTATGGTTAGAAAAGCTACTAAAATTACAATTAATCCATACATTCTTTTCATAATTTTTCTCCAAAAAAACAGGAATCTATTTTCACATGCAGATTCCTGTTACTTTTTTATCACAAAAAGAAAAAGGGTCTGCATGTTACTCCATGCAGACCACAATAAATACACAGCCAGCACAGATACAATCTGAATCTTTCAGGTTGCATCTTGCTTAACAACCTGATTTACTGGCCTTGCCAACGATTAATTTTCATAAACTTAGCTTGTGTATTCATAATTAACTACTCCTTAAAAAATTTAATTATATTGTAATTGGCTTATATTTTTCTGTCAATAGCTTTTATTTGATAGGATATTTCTGAACTAAATCCTTAACTCTTTCTTTTGCCTGAGCCAATACTTCTGCATCTTCAGGATTATCCAAAACTTCAATAATTATTTTAGCCACTTCTTTAGCATCCAATTCCTTAAAGCCTCGGCTAGTTATTGCGGGTGTTCCAATTCTTAATCCACTAGTAATAAATGGGCTTCGCTTATCACCAGGAATAGACTCTTTGTTAGTTGTAATATTTACTGAGTCCAGTAAATTTTGGGCATCTTTTCCCGTTACACCAGTATTGGTAATATCCATAATCATCAAGTGGTTATCAGTTCCACCTGAAACCACGCGAATCTTTTTGCTATTTTTAAATTCTTCAGCCATGGCTTTCGAATTTTTAATTACTTGATTAATGTATTGGGTAAATTCCGGCTGCAAATCTTCAGAAAAAGCTTGAGCCTTTGCAGCAATAACATGCTCTAGTGGTCCACCTTGCGTTCCTGGAAAGAGAGCAGAATCAATTTTCTTCCCTAATTCTTTATTGTTAGATAAAATCATCCCTCCACGCGGACCACGTAAAGTTTTATGTGTGGTTGTTGTAACAACGTCAGCTATAGGAATTGGGCTCGGATATGCTCCAGTTGCAACTAAGCCTGCAATATGCGCCATATCAACCATTAGATAGGCACCAACTTCATCCGCAATATCACGAAACTTCTGCCAATCAATAATTCTGCTATAAGCGGAAGCGCCAGCAATAATTAATTTTGGCTTCTTCTCTATAGCAATCTGTCTAATTCGCTCAAAATCCAATTCTTCAGTTTCAGGATTTAGGTCATAACTAATAGAATTAAAAATTTTCCCTGAAAAGTTAACCTTAGATCCATGAGTAAGATGCCCACCAGCATCCATACCCATTCCTAAAATCGTATCTCCTGGCTTTAACAAAGCATTATAAACTGTCATGTTTGCCTGTGAACCAGAATGAGGCTGAACATTGGCATATTCTGCATTAAATAATTTTTTGGCATAGTCAATTGCCAATTGTTCTACCTTATCAATATATTGACAGCCACCATAGTATCTTTTCCCGGGATATCCTTCTGCATATTTATTTGTTAGAACAGATCCTTGTGCTTCTCGGACAGCATCGGAAACAATATTTTCTGATGCAATTAATTCAATTGTATCTTCTTGTCTTTTCTCTTCACTTTTAATTGCATCCCAAAGTGCAGGTGATTTTTCTCCATAATTCATCTATAAATTCCTCCCATGCTTGCAGAATTTTTTCATTAATCAAATTATACCTTATAATTATTGTAAATTTGGGTTCAAGGTTTGCTTTGCATTAGAATAATCTTTTAAAATATAAATAAATACGTTAATAGAAAAGGAGTTTTTTAATGAAACCAACCGAATGTACTACTATCTTAGTCGGAAAAGATGCAACTATTGATGGTTCAACAATGATAGCCCGTAGTGAAGATGGCGGCCGTACTATTATTCCTGAGCGATTTGATGTAGTAATGCCAGCTGATCAACCTAAACACTACGAAAGCGTAATTAGTCATCAAAAGATCGATGATGAAGATCTTCTACCTAATCCTCTTCGCTATACTAGTGCACCTGATGCATCAGGTGAAAATGGAATTTGGGCTGCTGCTGGTATTAATTCAGATAATATTGCTATGACTGCAACTGAAACTATTACCACTAATTCAAGAATTCAAGGTATTGATCCACTCCTTGAAAAAGGCGGCTTAGGTGAAGAAGATTTCGTGACTTTAACTTTGCCATATATCCATTCTGCCTATGAAGGTGTAGAACGCGTAGGATATTTACTTGAAAAGTATGGTACTTACGAAATGAACGGTATGGCTTTTTCTGATAAAGACGAAATTTGGTACCTTGAAACTATTGGTGGCCACCACTGGGCAGCTCGCCGTATTCCAGATGATGCGTACGTAATCGCTCCTAACCGTCTAAATATCGATGAATTTTATTTCGATAATGATGATTTTGCTTCATCAAAAGATTTAAAATATTTAATTGAAGAATATCACTTAAATCCAGATCTTGAGGGCTATAACTTGCGACACATCTTTGGCTCTTCAACGATTAAAGATGCTCACTACAATAATCCCCGTGCTTGGTATATCCATAACTATTTTGATCCTAATTTTGGTGGCGAACCAAGTGATCAAGATCAACCATTCATTTGCCACGCAAATCGCAAGATCAGTATTGAAGACATTAAATGGGCTGAAAGTTCTCACTATCAAGATACGCCTTTTGATGCATATGGAGATCAAGGTACAGCTGAACAAAAGAAGACCTTCCGTCCAATTGGTATTAATAGAAACTTTGAAACTCATATTTTACAAATTAGAAATGACGTTCCAGAAGAAATTGCTGGTGTTCAATGGTTAGCATTTGGACCAAATACTTTTAACAGCATGGTTCCTTTCTACACTAATATCACTACTACTCCAGCCAGCTTCCAGACTGGTCCTAAATTTGATTTAAATAAGATCTTCTGGTTGAATAAATTAACTGCTCAATTAGGTGATACTAATTTCCGTGTTTATGGTGAATTAGAAGCCGATTTTGAACAAAAGAGTCTTGCTCAATGCCATAAAATTCAACATGAAACTGATAAAGAAATTGAAAACTATTCTGGCGATGAACTCCAAGATAAGCTAAACAAAGCAAATCAAAAGATGGCTGATACAGTTTACAACAATACTGTTGAATTGCTAGGAAATATGGTTAACGAAGGTCACGGCTTAATGACCTTAAAATATGACTTACTTGATTAAGCAAAAATAAATACATACAAAGATGCATAGAAGTATATACTTCTGTGCATCTTTTTTTATCCAAAATTAATGACAAAGAGAAAAATAATAATAACTATCTGCTATAATATACTTACTAATTATTAGCAAGAAGGATAAAAATGATACATAACAAAACTATTGATGCACAATTAAATCACCGTTCAATTCGAAAATTTAAAGATACAACTTTAAATAAAGAACAATTAGAAACTTTATACTCAGTTTTTGCACAAACCCCAACTAGTATGTTCATGCAAAATGCTAGCTTGATACATATTATTGATCCTGAGGAGAAGAAAAAAATTAGAGAATTATGTAATCAAAAATATGTTGGTGCAGAAGGTGATTTATTCATCTTTGTAGTTGATTTATATCGTAATCAACAAATTAGAAAACAACTTGGCAAGGATGATGGTCGTGTGCATACTACTGATATCTTTTTCCAAGCAATGGAAGATACCTTACTTGCCTACCAAAATGTTGCTAATGCCGTAGAAAGTATGGATTTAGGCTACGTACCACTTGGAACAGTTAATGATCATCCACTTGAAATGCTTAAGACGCTTGATTTACCTAAATTGACTTTCCCAGTATTAGGAATGCAAGTTGGCGTGCCTGATCAAAAGCCACAATTAAAACCACGCTTACCATTACAGTTCACTTGTTTTGAAGGAAAATATAATAAGGACTTCGATGTAAAAGAATTACGTGATTATGACAAAGTAGTTACTACTTACTATGATTTACGTGATTCAAATCGTCGTATTGATTCATTTACTAAACAAATCACTGGTGCTAAGCTAGATAATCATAAAACTGATCGTGACGAATTACCTGAAGAACTGCATAAACAAGAGCTTTGCTTAGACTGGAAGTAAAAATATTAGAACCGGATCAAATGATTCGGTTCTTTTTCTTTCTAAAAATAAAAAGTTAGAAGAAAATAATCTCTTCTCACTTCACTTGTTTGTTCAAATTTATCAGTATCTTAACCTAACGAAATTACTTGAAAAAATGTATTTTATTATTTAATCAACTTAAATACTTCATTTTCATCAAGATAATCTTTCTCATTAGCTGGGGCTTCAATAGAGCCAAATGGCATTTGTGCACGAAGTTTCCACTCTTTAGATAAAGCAAAGGCTTCATGAATTGCATCATCAATTAATGGATTGTAATGCTGCAAACTTGCACCAATATTTTGTTCAGCTAAAGCAGCCCAAACAGCTTGTTGTGCTCCGCCAATTCCTTGTTCTGCCCAGTCAGCAAAATTATCTGCATACAGAGGAAAATCTCTTTCTAACTTTTCCACAATTGCTGTATCTGTTAAGAAAAGAATTGTACCAAATCCAGCTCTAAAAGTAGCTATTTTTTCTTTTGTTTTAGCAAAGGCTTCCTCGTTAGGTACCTCAGATTTTAATCTGTCTTCAACTATGTCCCATACTTTATTTGAGGCTTTTCCAAATAAGACAACTGTACGCACAGTTTGACTGTTAAAAGCAGTTGGGGAATTGCGGACCGTATCCTTAATCAAAGTATAAATATCCTCAAGAGATTCTTTTACATTATCCCCAAGTGCATAAATTGAACGACGTTTTGCTAATAAATTATTAAATTCTGATTTCATGCTTGTACCTCTCTATTTACAAAACAAGTTTTACAAGTTAATGTATTTATATATTTCACTTACTTATAGTAACTTACTTTTAAAAAGTAACAAGACGTGAATTTATTTTCACCTAGTCACAATTTATTCACCAGAAAGGAATGTTATTAATGGAAAAACTATCTGCTTCTAGTTGCTCACTCGAAAATACCTTAAGTATAATTGCCGGAAAGTGGAAAAGTGTTATCATTTACTATCTATTGCAAAGAAAAGTATGCCGTTTTAGCGAATTACAGAAATTAATTCCTGACTGCTCTAAAAGAATGTTAGCTCTCCAATTAAAAGATTTAGAAAAAGCAAAAATTATTAACAAGAAAGTTTATCCGGTAGTTCCTCCTAAAACTGAATATTCATTGACTGATTTAGGAAAGACACTTTTTCCAGTTATTAAGGTGATGGATGATTGGGGCGCAAACTACCGTAATTCTTAATTACTTACTAGCCTTAGGTGGACGAAGGGAGCCACGCTTAATTGTGATTGGTAGATCCTTTAAAGCTCCATAAACCCTCTCAAGTTCAACCATAACCTCTTTTTCATCTAATCCTTTTTTCTTGATAACTTCAGAGGCCGCTTTAGCATAATTACGTTTAAATTTTGCATTCACTTCATTCCAATTAACTGATGCAAAATTATCAGCCAATTTTTGATCAAAGGGTATTTTTCCTTGCAACATCAAAACCGCAATTATCGGATACCCTGCATAACCTTGCCAATAAGTCGCATTGTCATTGGAATGGTAAATGTCATTATCCCAGCTTACCGTATAGGTCTTTGCACCATTTGATGAGGTAACCAAAGCTTCATTATTTTTTAATTCCACATGTTTATCCACAATTGCTGTGTAAGCTTCTAAAATTTTTTGAATTGGTGGCATCTTTTTCATTATCTTTCCCTCCAATTTTTATTTAAATTTACTTTACTCAATAAATATAAGATAATTAGTCCTAATTATTATCTTAGGAGTTTTTTATGAAAAATATTAGTAAAAAGTTCGCCTTAATTTTTATGCTGCTCTCTCTTGTACTGACTCTTTCAGCTTGTAGCATTATTATCTCTAACTCTAATAATAAACCCGAAATTAAAACTACTATTAGTAATCAGGGATTTAATCAACTAAAAGTCTCTGCTGCCATAACAGATATTTCTGTTAAATATGGCGATAAGTATAACGTTGAATATGAAGGGCCTAAGAATTTAAAGCCCACTGTTAGCAGAAAGAATGGTAGTCTAACAATTAAGCAATCAGCCTCTGGTATTCACCGCATTAACGGAGATCCTACTATCACTATTACCGTACCAAAACACCTATTGAAGAGTTTAAATCTTTCAACGGATGACGGTGATATTGAAGTGGAAAACATTGCTACCACAAATCCTATTTCTTTGAATACTGATGATGGCGATATTGATATTAACAATTTAAAATCTCCAAGTGGAAAAATTGATACCAGCGATGGAGATATCACTATCAACAAATTAAATAGTAAAAATGGATTTAAGATAAACACAGATGATGGAGATATTCACATTTCTACGTCTAATTTTAGTGGCTATAACCTTAATGTAGATGATGGAGACATCAAAGTTAAAGGTGATTCATCTAGCGATACTTTTACACAGAATAAAAATAGCGCTAATGTCTTAACAGCTTCTACACAAGATGGAGATATCAAAATTAAATAGAATGTAAGTAAAAATGACAGATTGTAGCTTTTACAGTCCGTCATTTTTACTTACTTAAATATAATTTGTTACTTCTTGGGAATTCTATCTTTTGTAACTTTTTCATTCTCTTTAACACTTCTGCTTTAGTTAAATTTTCCCACACCATTTGGCGATATCCATTTTCAATTATTGTAAAAGTATCTCCATCCTTTTCCACAAGAATGCTTCGATCCTTCTTATAAGTTAAAAATCTAATTTTATCACCGTTATTCATCTTTTGAAGTTCAGTTCTTAAGAGCTTCAACAAATTTTTATTATCTATCATAGCTTAATTCCTTCACAAAAAAAGAGATAGGACGCTCGCCCTATCCCCTTAATTATATCCATAATTTTTATTTAAAACATATGTGCCAAGATTGGTAATAGCCAGATCCAGAAGATACAACTCACTGCAAAGAATACTGTTGAAACAGCCACTGAACTAGCACCTTCCTTAACATAAATGTTGTAACGACTGGAAATAATAATTCCAGAAAATGCTGGTGGCAATCCAGTTGCTAAACAAAGCATTGAAATCTTCGTCGGATCAGATCCCATACCGCAAATATAAGCAGCTGCAACAATTACTGCTGGGGTTAAGAATAATCTAAAGAAAGTATTCCAAATAACTTCCTTATCAATTGAAAACTTAACTGTGGATAAAGCTAGCCCAGCTGCTAAAACTGCAACACCAGCATTTGCTTTGGCAATCAAATCAAAAGTTGGTGCCCAAGAAGTAGGAATTCTGATACCAATTAACACCAAAATAACCGCAAGTAGTGGAGCTGCAGCAACTGGCTGTTTAACGGCATTGATAACAGATTTTACAGTTGGATTCATTTGCTTGTGCGGTTCATCAGCATGATCAGCAATTTCCGCACGTGCTAAATCAATCTCACGTTCTATGCCTTTTTCTTTCAAGGCCTTTGCTTCCGCATCAGTAACTGGTACTCCATCGGGAATAGTTACCATCACCTTTTTCTTAGTCTTGTTCAGCCCTTTACCCTTTATATCTTCTACTTCTACCTTTGTACCCTTATTATTCGGATTAGAAGCAGCCTTTTTCTTGGTTAAGGCTTGACCCTTATTAATTAAGGCTAAGCCTAATGGAATAGTAATTGCATTAACAACAATTGACACAATCCCAATAACTAAGTTAGTTGTTGCATTATTTCCATAAATCGGATCTAGTACTGCAAACCCAAGAAAACCAATTGTTGGAGAACCCGCAATTAGAGCACAAACTGCAGCTTGTTGCGTAGTTCTGTGGAAAAATAACTTATCTAAGTAATAACTCAACATAAAAAGTCCCACAACACCAACAATTGAAATTAACGTTAATACGATATCTTGCGCAAACATTTTTCTGGTAGCTTTAACAATTGAAATAAATAAAGCTGCTGGTAATGCGATATCAAGAACTAATTTATTTAATCCTTGTCTCTGATCATTATCGAAAAAGTAAAACTTTCCGCAGAGATAACCTAGTAACATAATCACCAAAATTGGGATTATGTCATTGATCAAGATACTAATCATCTCTATACCTCGTTCATAATCTGACCAGTCTAATATTTCCCGATGAAATTATTCTTCATCGCAATCTTAAATATAAACTTAATCCAGATATAAGCAAGCGAAAGATTTTTCGAATTTAACTAAAATCGTTATTTTTAATTTTCTATACATTAATTGCCTCGTAACATTCTTAATACCGTTAATTTTAAAGAAAATTATTAACATATACGTATGTATTTCATTTCTTCCCTTATCTTAAGATAAAAGTTTTTTTATAGTATTTTTCTTGCTAACCAATTCAAAAAAAGCTATAAATTAGGTGTACGCATCCCTTATTGGAATAGCGCCTTTATATAAAAAAGTAATATTTATCATTACCATGGAGGTACGTTATGGTAGATGACTCTCTAAGCAGAACGGGTGCCAGTTTATTAATTGACGCTTTACAAAAAAATGGTATTAACAACCTATACGGAGTTGTGGGAATCCCAATTACAGATTTAGCAAGATTGTCTGAATTAAAGGGAATGAAGTATTATGGCTTTCGTCGTGAAGACTCTGCCGTAGACGCTGCCGCAGCTGCTGGATTTTTAACTAAAAAACCTGGTGTAGCTATGACTGTATCTGCTCCAGGTTTTTTAAATGGATTAACTGCTTTAGCTCAAGCTACTAAGAATTGTTTTCCATTAATTATGATTTCTGGATCATCAGAACGCCACATTATTGATTTATCCCAAGGTGATTACGAAGGATTAGACCAATACAATGTTGCTAAACCTTTCTGTAAAAAGGCATATCGTGTTGATCGAGCACAAGATGTTGGTTTAGCAGTTGCCCGTGCAATTCGTACTGCTGTTTCCGGTAGACCTGGTGGTGTTTATCTTGATTTACCAGCTGATACTATTGCTCAACTTAACAATGATCTCGGTGAAAAGAACATGGGAGTCTATAAATTAGTTGATCCAGCTCCTCTGCAAGAGCCAAGTGATGAAGCAATTAATCGTGCAGTTGATATTATTAAACAAGCTAAAAAGCCTTTAATCATTCTTGGTAAAGGTGCAGCTTATGACAGAACTGAAAAACAAGTCCAAGAGTTAATTAATAAAACTGATATTCCATTTCTACCGATGTCTATGGCTAAGGGATTGGTACCTGATGATGATAAACACTCTGCAGCTGCAGCTCGTTCATTATCCTTAAAGGGTGCTGATGTCGTAATTTTAATTGGTGCTAGATTAAACTGGATGCTTTCATATGGAGATGCACCACAATTTAACCCTGATGCAAAATTCATCCAATTAGATATCGATGCAACTCAATTCGATTCTTCTCAAAAGATTTCTGCTCCGCTTCAAGGTGACTTAACCTCTATTTTAAACAAGTTAGTCCCAGCTCTTACTGCAACTGGCTATAAAGTACCTTCCGATTGGCTTGACGCTATTGCCCAAGATACTGCCAAGAATGATGCTAAGTTTGCCAAGAGAATTAAAGGTGGTGAAACTAACCCAGAATTTGGTTATTATGGCGCTATTGAACCTATTAACGAATACTTCCAAGAACATCCAGATACTTATCTTGTAAGTGAAGGTGCTAATACTCTTGATATTGGTCGTGACATGATCGGTATGAAACTCCCTCGTCACAGACTTGATACTGGTACTTGGGGCGTCATGGGCATTGGTATGGGTTATGCCATTGCCACCGCTATCGAGACTGGCAAACATGTTGTTGCCTTAGACGGAGATAGTGCATTTGGTTTTGATGGTATGGATGTTGAAACTATGTGTCGGTACAACCTACCAATTACTGTGGTCGTTATTAACAACGGTGGTATTTACAACGGGGTCGACAATGTGGTGCCTAACCAATTAGGTCCAACAACACTTGATCCAACTGGTAGATATGATCTAATTGCCAAAGCTTTTGGCGGTGACAACTATTACGTAACTAATTACCAAGAAATGAAAGATACCTTTGCTACAGCAGTTGAATCAGGACGTCCAAGTGTTATCGATGTCCAAATTGATCCATCAATGGGTAAAGAGTCAGGTCACATCGGTAATTTGAACCCATCATTAAACTTAAAGCCTCTTGAAGAAGCTGAACAAGAAAAAATTGATAAGGAGTAATTAAAATGAGTGAGAATGAAAAAAACGAACAAAATGAATATGCTCCATTAAAAGGAATTAAAGTAGTTGACTGGACTCAAGTTCAATCCGGCCCTTCATGTACTCAACTTTTAGCGTGGCTTGGAGCTGAAGTTATTAAAATTGAACGTACTAATACTGGGGACCCGACAAGAAATGAATTACTTGATATCAAGGATTCATGGAGTCTTTACTTCCTCCAACTAAATGCTAATAAGAAGTCTTTAACTGTTGATATTAAAACTCCAGAAGGTAAAAAGATTATGTACGACTTAATTAAAAAAGCCGACGTATTCGTAGAAAATATTGCTCCTGGTTCTGCTGATAGAAATGGTTTTGGCTGGGAAAAGCTTCATGCAATGAATCCTAGATTAATCTACGCTTCATTAAAAGGTTTTAACCAAGGATCACGTTTTGAAAATGTTAAGGCATTTGAACCAGTTGCTCAATCTGCTGGTGGTGCTGCTTCTGCAACCGGTTGGAACAAAGGTGAAGACAATGTTCCTACTCAATCTGCTGCAGCCTTAGGTGACTCAAACTCTGGGATGCACTTAACTATCGGTATTTTAGCAGCCCTACTTCAACGTGAACACACTGGTGAAGGTACCTTTGTTTACCAATCAATGCAAGACGCCGTATTAAACCTTTGTCGTATTAAATTACGTGACCAAATCATGTTAGACAACTTAGGTGCTCTTCCTCACTACGCTGTCTACCCTGACTGGAAATGGGGTAAAGCAATTCCACGTGCAGAAAATACTGAAGGTGGACAAGTTATTGGTTGGTGCTATAAGGCTAAAGGTTGGGAAACTGATCCAAATGCTTATGTTTACATCGTTGTTCAAAACGAAAACAAGAAGTGGGATAAGCTTTGTGAAGCAATGGGACATCCGGAATGGGAAGAAGATCCAAGATTCATTGACTGGCAACACCGTCAATTACACAAGGAAGAACTTTATCCATTAATTGAAGCTTACACTAAGCAATATGATAAATATACTTTGACTAAAGAGCTTGGTGCTGCTGGTGTTCCAGTTGGTCCTGTTCTTGACTGGCATGAACTTGAAAATGATCCTGATTTAAACAAAGATGGTGCTATTGTTACCATTGATCAAGGTGGTAATCGTGGTGACTTCAAGACTATTGGACTTCCATTTACTCTTTCAAATTACACTCCATCTTACGATCGAGCACCTGACCTTGGTGAAAACAACAAGGAAATCTTAACTAAGTTAGGCTATGATCCTGATCAAATTGAAGACCTAGTTAACAAAGGCGTTATCTCTAAAGCTAAAGGTCCTAAGAACCCACGTGTTCATGTTATTATCGACGGCAAAGAACACTAATTAGCTTTTAAATATTTAATAAAGACAGTTAGAATGAATCTCTAACTGTCTTTATTGTTTTCTTTTTAGAAGCATTAATTAACTTTTTTTGTATTCTTACAAATACTTAAAGTACTAATTTAATCACTATACTTTATTTTAAAATGCGTCTATAATATAGATTCATAAGATATATAAAGGGGTGAATTTCTGATCATGAAGAGTGTAAATTACACTAAAAAACATCACATGTATTTAATGAACCATACCAATGGTGACGTTATTGAAGTGAAGACGGATAAAAATAATAAATCATTCAAAAAGTTACGTCTTTATCGTCAAGATGGTTTAGGAAACTATTATCTAGATCCACATGCAGAGTTAAAAGATCGGAATAGTTTAGCCACTAAAGAAAATATTGTTGAAGCTGGTAAAAAAGTTAGTCGTCATGTTGCTAGTGCTCGTCACTGGCACCATAAAGTAAGACCAGTCTTTAATGCTGATCATAAAATTATTGATTTTGAACCTCGCTTAAATCTAAAGCATCATACTCAGGTTCAAAATGCTAAAAGATATCTACGTCACCTTGAAAATCATCATGCTGACTTTCTTTTCCGTAAAAACAATAAAGGTCGCCTAATGGCACCCTGGAACTACGTAAAAGACGCAATTTATGAAGATCGAAACAAAGAAATGGTTTTGGCTCATAAAGTACATAAATTAACTAAGTAAAAAAGCTTCTCGTTCAAATTGAACGGGAGCTTTTTTGTTTTATATGGTACAAAAATTAATATCTTATATTTTCTCTATATAGCAGACAATAAAAACATATAAAGCTTTTTAGTCCTTAATTACTTATTAACCAGCTGAGTTTTTACTTTTCTAATCATCCAAATCAATCTCAATCTTATACTGCTCATTAATTAGTACATAGTTTAAACCATACTTTTTAGCCATTTGTAAATAATGAGTATTATCTTCTAAGATATCCTCTATTGATCAATTATCGTCTAACCGATTTTCGATTTTATTTGCATATTTTTTAATATTTGCAAAATTATTCTCGATATATTTTTTACTCATTACAAGACAATAATATTTAATCTGCTCTAAATATTTTTCATCAAAATAATTTTGCCAGTCAAAAGGAATATATCATCCCTCAACAATTAAATTCTGTTCATTCTCAATCGCAGTTTTAATCATTTCTCATACAATCGGCCGCAAATAGTTCGTAAGTTGATTATCATCTTTAGGTGTAAGCTTTTTGTACTCAGTACGGATCGTCCCCATCTCTAAATGATCAATAAGATAAATATGGGTATTTATATTTTTCAAGTAAATGCTGTGCCAGAGTAGTTTTTCCAGTATGGGATGCACCAGTTATTAGTACAATCATTTATTTTTCCTTTCAAGCTCAAGTAAAAACTTTTTTGCTTTCGTACCATAGGCATAGCCAGTTAGACCTCCATCTGCGCCGACAACTCGGTGACAGGGAATCAAAATCATAATCGAATTATTGTGAGTGGCCCTTCCAATAGCTCTCGCAGCCTTTGGCTTATCTATTAATTTAGCAATCTCACCGTAAGTTTTTGTCTCCCCATAAGGAATTTGTTTAAGTTCTTGCCACACTTTCTTTTGAAATTGTGTTCCTTCTTGCTTCAAAGGAAGATCAAATTTTTTTCTTTTTCCAGCAAAATACTCTGTTAGCTCTACCTTACACTCTTGAGCTAACTTATTTGCTGCTTCATTTCCCACTATATTTTCTACATGACCAGTAGGTTTTATGCTGACTATTGCTTCATCAGTAGCAATTATCTGCAGTAATCCTATTGGTGTCTTCAAAGTTAATTGACTAACCTTTTCCATCCTCTTTTTTCTCATATTCTCCTCCTATTTTTTATTGTTAGCCTCTTATATAGAAAACAGCTTAAATTATCAGTTGCATATCCAACATAAATCTTTTTTCAAATTTACCAAATACTAAAATAAAAGTCTCGTTCGCAATAATACGTCTTGTTTTATTTCTAGCCAAGAGAATTCGCACATTAGTCTTAATATATTATTTAATCATCGTAAATCAATCACAACAACTTGCTTATCTAGAAATCTATTTCTGTTTTATTTGACGTCTTTCATTTTATATAATAATGTATCAGTGAAAGATACATTATGTACTTAGGAGTATTTTAGATGAAAGATACCAAATTTTCTATTGCAATTCACATTCTATCTATGATTGCGCTTAGTCCACATCCAATCAATTCAGTTGACATTGCGAAAAGCGTTGGCACGAATCCAAGTTATATTCGGAAAATAATGAGTCTACTCAAAGATCATAAAATTATCGAGAGCCACCGTGGAAAAACCGGAATTCAATTACTAGTCGATCCTGGTGATTTAGATCTCCTCACTATTTATAAAATTGTTGAAGAAGAGAACCCTCATATTTTTCAAGTTCACCAAAATGCAAATGCAGAATGTCCTGTCGGTCGCAACATTGTTAACGCCGTCTTTCCATTTTTAGATGATGCCGAAAAAAGGCTCCAGCATTCTTTGCAACATGATACTTTAGCAGACGTAATTGATAGACTGAAACAATTAGAAAGAAGTAGAAATCATGAAGGCAGCCCAACTAATTAAATACGATAAAAAAGATCCGTTAATTGAAATTCGAGATGTTAATTCTCAGCCACTTGGTGCACATGACTTACTTATCAGAACCAAAACTGCAGCCGTTAATCCTTTAGACAACCTTATCTCTCATGGTGATCTTAAATTGGTTGTTCCGTACAAGTTACCTCAAACTATGGGAAATGAATTTGTTGGAATTATAGAAAAAATTGGTCCTAAAGTTACTAACTTCAAGATTGGCGACCGTATTTTTGCACGTAATCCAGTAAATAACGCTTTTGCTCAAAAAATTGTGATTAATGAAAAAGCTGTGGCTAAAGCTCCTGAATACTTAAGTGATCAAGAAGCTGCCGCTGTTCCTTTAACTACATTAACAGCGATGCAGGCTTTTCAACTTTTGAATCTAAAAGCTGGGCAAACTCTTTTCATATCCGGAGGATCCGGAAGTTTTGGCGCAATGGCAATTCCTTTAGCAATTGCGCAAGGCTACAAAGTTATTACTACAGGAAACGAAACTAGTCGTGCTCGTTTAGAAAAACTAGGCGTTGAAAAATTTCTCAATTATAAAACCGAAGATTATACCAAAGCTGTCGCTAATGTGGATGCAGTCATTGATACAATAGGTGGAGAAGAAACTGTTAAGCAACTTTCTATTCTTAAAGATGGCGGCGAGATTGTTTCGCTAAAAGGGATGCCAAATAGAGAATTTGCTAAGAAAATGAACATGGGATTAGCTAAGGAACTGCTTTTTAATGTAGCTGCTCGCAAAATTGAAAAAGAAGCCAAAAAACGCAACCAAAACTACCACTTCATCTTCGTTCAAGCTAATGGTCAACAGCTCAAGGAAGCTGCTAAGATTTTAGAGAAGAACCAAATTCATCCCCTCATTGGAAATCAATATTCCCTTACTGAAGTCAATCTGGCCTTGGCAGATGTTGCGCAAAGAAAAAGTCTTGGGAAAGTAATTATCAATTTTTAGAAAACAGATTCCGAGAATTAAAAAAATCTCATGTTAGCTATTGAGTTAGTAACATGAGATTTTTGATTTTACTCTTCTTTTTCTTTACAATGACTCTGACAAGCGCACTTTTTCTCACTTACCATGGAACAATGACAAACACCATCTTTACTAGCGCATGGACATCCCTGTTGACATTTCATACCATTATGACAAAATTCATTACTCATAGTTAACCCCCCCTTTTTATTTCAAATTATAGATCTACTCTTATTGATTTCCAAAAATTTAAATTTTTAACGCTCTCACCATGTTATAACTACTTACATCATCTGGATCTGGAATATCATCACTAGTCTTACCTTCATTGATAAAACCACGCTTTTCATAAAAATGGAAGAGTTTAGGTAAACAAGTCAGTGTAATTGCACGTCTATCCTGGGCTTGAGCAATCTTACATAATTCCTCAATTAAAGCCGATGCAATCCCCTGCTTACGGTATTCTTGGTTGGTAGCTAAGCTCAAAATCGTTTGATAATGATACTGGGCGTTATTGGGCTGATTTTTGAAATAGAGTTCATCCTTAATGTAGCGCTCTTTACTTACTGGACCAAAAACGTGCCCTACTACTTTTCCATCAACTTGCGCAACTAAAAAAGTATCTGGATAATTTTCAATTCGGCCGATCATATCTTTACGCGTCATTTCCTCTGACATATGAAAAGCACTTGATTCAAGTTCAACAATTGCATCTAAGTCATCCATTTTTACAGTACGAATATTTAATGTCATCTGTTTTCCTCGCAGTTAGGTTTTCTATTTTAGATTTCTTTTCTTAATCCTATCATTGATTCGGTTTACTGTCTTTTTTTGTTCCAAAAGGCAAATGAGCCAAATCACAACATACATAAGAATGAACATTACGATACTACTTATATTAATTACCCAGTGATTAATAGTAGCCATCAACATGAATAAAATAAAAGTACCTATAAAATGAATCGCAAAAGCTGCACTCATTGGTAAATCAGTTTTAAAAATCATCGATAGAAAACCAATTATTCCAGAAATTCCAAGAACCGAAACTGTTTCTTTAACAGTCAAACCCACTCCAGGATAAAGAAAAGTCATAATACATACGTAGCAAATTGCGCCAAATCCCATTCCTGTGAAAAAATAATCTATGCATTTTCCAAACCATTTCATTTTACAGTCCCAGCTCTCTTTCTAAATCTGGCAAATAACGACGAGAGACCTCAGTCTTCAATCCTTCAGCTAAAATCGCAACCATGTTTCCTGCAAAACCACTCTCTAATGATTCTAAATAATTCAAATTAATGACAGAATGACGTGAAACTTGCACAAAATCTTCATTCAGGTTTTCCAAAACTTGGTACAATCGCCCAGTTGTTTTTACTACTTCGCTCAAGGTGTAATAAGTTAGGCTGGTGCCCTGAACTTCAACTTTAATCAACTCATCCCTTTTAACAGTAACTATCCGGTCACTCGTTTTCACAGGTAAAAGATTTCGATCTCTTTTACCAAATTTATTTAGGTAACTGACCAGTCGCTTAACTGTGCCACTTTCTGCACTTGCTCTAACTTCAACCTCTATCTCATCCTCCAAAGATGGATCTTTTTGAAACTTAACCTTCAACTTGAACTTTTCTCTTTCCTATTGCCAGTGAAGCAAGAATAATCACTAGGCTTAAAATTAAAATCATTCCGACCATCACATAGCCTGTATCTGCACGCGTTAGCTGATAGCCATTAATTTTGAAATGAATTCCTAAATAGTTAACCATCGTACTTCTTACACTCGCTGGCATTTGATTTTCGCTAATTTTATTTAAAAATAAACTTCTCAAAGCAGAAGCTTCATAACTACTTGGGACTAATTTTACCAAAGTTTGCGCCGTAGAAGACAAAGTTCCATAAGGAAGATACGTAGCGACAGCAAATCCAGCGATTGCCCCGATGACTGCCGATAAACGACTAAACGTAGTTGAAGAATGAATAAAGAGCACAATTATTTCATTGAGCAGTGTTGCTCCAACTGCTCCTAATGCCATAAAAATTAACGCTAATAAGCTATTTTCAAGTGAGATATTAATTTTATCAACAGCTGTAAAGTAAACATCCATCACCACAAATGTAATGATTTGCATTAAGAAACTGATGATTGAACTAGACAAAACATAGGCCAAATTTTGCTCTGAAAGAGAAAGATCAGTCAAACACATATCATCAGCAGTGCGCGTTTCTCGATCTTTGACTAATTGACCTAGTGCTTGAAAAGAAGTTGTAATCCCTGCAATTGCTACAATTCCTGCCATCATCCATAAATCAAGCATTTGCTTGACATTTGCAATTTGAGGCCAGGAACTTTCCAAATTTTTCTGTAAAAATCCAATGTATATAAAAAACGCAATTAAAGCCCCCAAAAGCGACATAATTACACCAGGAATACTAGAAAAATAAATTTTGATATTTCTTTTAACTAAAGCAAACATTATTGAAGTTCCTTTCCTGTAATCTTGATAAATGCATCATTAATTGAGCCTTGGTGATATTCAAAATCTGCAATTTTAACTTTACTTTTTGTTAGAAAATCAATTGCTTGATTTGAATCTAGATCATCTAGCTCAAATTTATTGTCTTTAAGAATTTGAGAATGAAGCGGCTGTTTAGCGGCTTTCATCGTTACTATCAATTTAGTTGGTGCATATTTGGCCTTAATCTGACTTGCAGATCCTTTGGCTAAAATATTACCGTTCTCTAAGATGTACATTTGATCGGCATTTTCTGCTTCTTCAAGATAATGCGTAGTTAAGAAAATCGTTAACCCCTGCTCTTTCTGCAATTTTTGGAGTAAATTCCAAATTACCAATCTTGTCTGTAAATCAAGTCCAGTGGTTGGCTCATCCAAAAACAGCAAATCAGGATGATCGATTAAGGCTCGCGCAATATCAACTCTTCTTCTTTGGCCACCAGATAGAGTGCCATATTTTTGATTTAGAAACTTCTTTATCCCAATCAATTCAATTAATTGTTCTAGCCAATCTTTAGAAAAAGTCTTGTACATTTTGGCTCTTAGATACAGATTATCTTTAACCGTTAGGTTGTTATCTAGGACACTATCTTGAAAAACTACCCCAATTTTTAAATTTGGCGCGTATTTAATTGTTCCAGAAGTTGGCTTCAACAGCCCAGTCAAGATATTAATTGTCGTAGACTTCCCTGCACCATTAGTTCCAAGATAGGCAACCAATTGACCTCGATCAATTTTGAGATTAACCTTATTCAAAGCTAATTTTTTGCCATATTTTTTAGTTAAACTATAAGTTTCAATAAGCATGTGATTACTTCCTTTATTTGATTTAACTAAAGAATACTTAAATAAGTCAGAACTGTATCGTCATTTTTAATAAGCGGCAAAAGTAAAGCCATGAACGGCTAAATTTAGAACATAAAAAAACTCACAAATTTAATTGTGAGTTTTAATTTTCAATATATGTTTATATTTATTCCTCTTGATAGCTATTCCTTACTATTTTCGGAACCCTTGAATTTAACTTTTAACTTAATTACCCGATCCATATGCAGTAAATTAGGATTTTGACGGTAAAATGCTGTAGCTGATTCAAACAACATATAAATTTCACCATCTTTACCAATAATTTGTTCCATATATGGCGGTAAAATAATGGTTTTATCTGCTTCCGAAAGATCAAGATTATAGTTTGGCTTATTCAATTTATTTTTAAAGATTAATAACTGGGAATTTAAATCACCATATGAAGTAGATAGTAAAATAGCATTTTTATCAAAACTAATCCCTTGAATTTGAGAGTAAGTTGACCAGTTTTCACTAGGAAGAGCTAGACCATCTTGCATTTTATCTTTTTTAAATAGGCCCTTCTTATTAAGTTTATAGGCAAAAAGCTGACCACCTTGGACTTTATCGAAGTAGCCGATATAGAGTTTATTCTTATGATAAGTCATATAAGACGTTCGAAGTGGTGCAGATAAGTTAGTGCCATGCTCAAATTTTATTGGCTTTTTCTGTTTCTTAAAATTATATTTTTCAATTTCTTTCAGCGTTACAGATTGAACTTGAGCTCGTTGCTCTTGATTAATAGTGGCTACCCATAGACGCTTATGATCTTCGTCATAAGTAATTCCCCCAACATGATCAATATTATTTAAGGCAATTGTTTTTACAAAACGGCCAGTCTTAAAATCTAATACCCAAAGAACTGAATCAAAGGTCTTGCTTTTACTATACGCTGAAATAATCAAATATTTATGGTCAATAATCGCTAAGCCCTGCGGATCCATATCATATGCAATACCTGGTTTTCCCTGACCAGGAGGAGTATATTTAATTGCTGCTGACTGAATTAAACCAGGAATCACATAGAAAGTTGGTTTTTGCTTAAAATTCAAGTTTTTATAAATATCTGGGTAATTTTGGAATAATAAAGATTTAAATTCTTTAGTTGTGTAAGAAGCTGGCCGAGTACTCGTATTATCAACTAAAGCCGGTTGTGGTTTTAATTTAGGCTGAGAGGGTTTTTTTCTAGTATTTTGAGTGCTCCAAACTGTAGCAACTATTCCGCACAAAATCAAAATTATTCCTACAATCAACCATCGAGAAACTTTTTTTGAGGTTAACTTTCTTCTCAACTATCCTATCCTCTTTCTTTTTAACTAGAGTTATTATTTTCCATCCTAACCAGTATCATCATTTAAAACATAGTATTTCAATCTATCTTTTCCTATTAAGTTCACTATAATAATTGACAATCACACCAGATAAGCATCCAAAGAAAATTAGACCATAAAGTGTTAAAGTAACACAAACAATTCTCCCTAATACTGTGGTCGCAACTATATCACCATATCCCACGGTCGTAGCAGTAATAAAGGCAAACCACAAACTATCACCATAGCTATGTAGTTGCGGTTCAACGAAATATAATATTCCACTAGCAATAAGCAAATATGAAACAAAAGAAGCTGTAAATTTATTAAACCCCGTTGTTATAGTAATTTTTCTTAAAATTCTTAGGTGTTTCATTAATCCTTATCCTCTACCCTAATTATCAATAATTAATCTCAGTCTATCAAAAATTGTAATAAATTTGTATCAGCACTTATTTATTACTTTATGTAAAATATACTTTACATTAGAAAAACAATATTTTACAATTACATCATAAAATGAATCATGAAAGAAGATAAAAAATATGAATTCAATGGATACAAACACAATAGCCATTATAGGAGGAATACTTATTGGTTTGATAGCTGTTATAGGACTAAGAAAATCTAATCCTACAAAGTTTGATGAAAGACAAAAAATGATTCGCGGTCGTGGATATAAATATGGTTTTATTTCAATGATGTTAGCAGATATTGCTGTCTATCTACTCTCTAACCTAATGCCAATTCCTAGATTTTTCTTTGTCTTAATTCCGATTTTCATAAGTGATCTCATTTTTATGACTTATACAATTTTAAACCATGCCTATTATGGTTATAACAAAAAGAACAATACTCCAATACTTTTAACCGTATTAGGTATTATCTGGTTAATAGCTGTTTTTATCAATCCTTCTTTAGAAGATAAAATTACAAATGGTTTTCTAAGTCTTATATGCTTAATCCCAGCAGTTTCTATTTGGATTGATCGCTATAAAACTGAGAGAGATGATGAATAGATGAAAAACCTAAGAATGAAAGCTGCTCGCGCAGGCAAAGATCTATCACAGCAGGAATTAGCCGACAAAGTAGAGGTATCACGTCAAACCATTTCATCAATTGAAAAAGGTGACTACAATCCAACGATTAATCTATGTATCAAAATTTGCCAGGTTTTAGATAAAAAATTAGATGATCTTTTTTGGCCAGAGGATCAAAATTAAAAAAGAGTTCTGACGAACTCTTTTTTATTAGCGTTATAACCTTCATCACTTGTACAAAAAATTTTATTAGAATGTTGTTTTTTATTTCCAGAGATGAAATCTAAGGATAATTAGTCAGATGAGCGTATACGAGACCATCTCGTTAATGCTATTGTTTGGTACTTTTGTGTTAGCATTGCTAACATATATCGATAACCACAACAAAAAATAAAAAACGCCGCTCAATATATAACTTTTGACCGAGTTATTGAGTAGGCGTTTGCCAAAACTATAATTTTGTCACCGCTCTTAAAGCGGACTGCAAAGGAGATCTTCGGATCTCCTTTTTCTTTATCTAAATTATAGCATATTTCGCTGTCAATTATACTCATCAAATAAAGATAGTCTTC